>NZ_CP019285.1:3841464-4161587 GCF_000226975.2 Halobiforma lacisalsi AJ5
GACGACGGCGAACCGGTCCTGATCGTCGTCGGCTCCGAGAAGGTGCCGTTCGACGTCTACGAGCTAGCCGACTGGAACGTCGGCGTCACGAACCAGCCCCACTCGGAGGTCGCCGGCCTCGCGGTCTTTCTCGACCGCCTGTTCGAGGGCGAGGAACTCGAGGCCGAGTGGGAGGACGCAGACCGCCGGGTCGTCCCGATGGAGACCGGGAAGCGAGTCGAGTCGCCCGACGAAACTGGGACGGAGGCAAGCGACGATGGGTGACTGACCGGGCCCGTCTCGAGGCCAAGGCGCGAACAGGGACAGTCGCGAGGCCTGCCACTTCGCGGCCAACCTATTTGACCGCGTTCGTGGCAATGCGCCTGTGAGCGAAACCACCAGCTACGAGGAAGAGGTCCCGCGCGAAGAGGCGGCCGACCTGCTACAGGCGCTCGCCAGCGAGGTCCGCGGCGACAGCGGGGACATCGCGGAGGTACAGGTCGGCAACAAGACGCTGACGCTCCGTCCCGGCGCGACGGTCGAGTACGGTATCGAGATCGAGGAACGCTCGCCCATGCTCGGCGGCGACCGCGAGGAGATTACCGTCACTATCGGCTGGGAAGCAAGCGAGGCGGAGTGACCGGTTCGCGTCGCGAACTCGAGTCGTCCGTCGCCGATCTCCGTCACCGGTCTCCGCCGCCCGGGACGTCCGGAGGCAGTTGACAAGACTTAATGGCCGGATGGCGTTATACGTAGGTAATGGCTTTTGAGGACCTGCTCGAGGATCCGGTCGTCCAGAAGTACTTACACGAGCTGGTCGGTCCCAAGGGGATGCCCGTCGCGGCGGCGCCGCCGGACGGGGAAGTGACCGACGAGGAACTCGCCGAAGAGCTCGATCTCGAGCTGAACGACGTGCGCCGGGCGCTGTTTATCCTGTACGAGAACGACCTCGCCAGCTACCGACGGCTGCGCGACGAGGACTCCGGCTGGCTCACCTACCTCTGGACCTTCGAGTACGACAATATCCCGGAGAACCTCGAGGAAGAGATGTACCGGCTCCACGACGCCCTGGAGGAGCGCCAGGAGTACGAGCGCAACCACGAATTCTACCTCTGTGAGATCTGTTCGATCCGGTTCGAGTTCGGCGAGGCGATGGACTACGGGTTCGAGTGTCCCGAGTGTGGCTCGCCGGTCGAATCGATGGACAACGATCGACTGATCAACGCGATGCACGACCGGATCGAGGCGCTCGAGGACGAACTCAACATCGAGAAAACGGACGCGGAAGCCTGATGGTCGTACTTGCAACCAAACTCTACGTCGACGGCGACGCCCGCGAGCGGGCGCTGGATTCCCTGCGGTCGCTCGTGGACAACGAGATCGGCGAACTGGCCGTCGAGTACGAACTCGGCGTCCGCCACGACGACTTCCCCTCGGTCACGATCGAGGGCGACGACGCCACCGTCGCACGCAACGTCCTCCGCGAGGAGTTCGGTGAGATCGTCCCCGATCTCGAGGACGGCGAGACCCACGTCGGCACGCTCGAATCGTGGGACGAGGAGGGGATCGCCCTCGACGCCGGAACGGCGGTCCGGATCCCGACCGACGAACTCGGGCTCGGGCCCGGTTCACCGACGCAACTGCGCGAGCGGTACGGGCTGGTCCAGCACATGCCCCTGCGGTTCGTCTACGACGCCGACGGCGCGTCGCGACTGGCCGACGAGGAGCGGGACCGCCTCTACGACTGGACCCGCGGCAACGGCCGCCTCAACGTCAACAGCGCCACCCGAGCGGAGGTTCGCGCGACGCTGAACCGCGCCGGTCACGCCCAGGACTACGTCACGGTCGAACGGCTGGGCCTCCTCGAGCAGAGCGTGATCTGTACCGAAGATACCGACCCGCCGGGGCTGCTGGCCAGCGTCGGCGAGTACCTCCCGGCGGAACTGCGCTGTGTCGTTCCCTGATCCCGGTAGATCTAGATACGTATGAATCGACGCCTCCTTCTCGCCGTCGTCGCGGTCGCACTGCTTGTCGGCTTCGCCGGCTGTTCGACGATCTTCGGCGGCATCTCCGACGAAGAACTCGATCGAGAGGTCGAGTACGACGACCTGCGCGACAGCGACGCGGACGTCGCCATCGAGATCGAAGACGCCGGTCTGATCACCAACGGCGAGTTCCGCGCGGTGTACGACCTCAACGGCACCGAGGAACTGTCGCTGTACCGCTCGTCGTTCTACCGCGACGAGGCGCTGGACGTCTACGGGGTCCGGTACTACCACCCGAACGGGACGGAAATGACGGGCTCGGAACTCGAGGTCGATCAGAGCCGCTCGAGCACCGAGATCACCGTCCCCGACGGGAACGGGACGCTCGCGTTCTCGGGAAGCGCCGGGAGCCGGACGTTCCGGCTGCCGGCCTTCGTCGAGGGATCCTACGAAGTGACCCTCCCCGAGGGGTACCGGACGTCGAACTTCCTGTTCGGCGACGTCAACCCGGGCGGCTACGAACGGGAGATCGTCGACGATCGGGAGCGACTGGTCTGGGATCAGGTCGATAGCACGATCTCGCTGCGGTTCTACCTGACCCGGGACATCACGCTGTTTACCGGCCTGATCGGGGTCGTCGTGGTGCTCGGAACCCTCGGTATCGGCTATTACTACCTGCAGGTCAAGCAACTGCGGGAGCAACGCGAGGAGATGGGGCTAGACGTCGAGCTCGAGGACGATTCGGACGACGGGCCGGGGCTACTGTAGGGGGCGCGACTGGGCTCGATAGTCGGTTCCCGGCTGCCGGTTTTCTTCCGTTTCCGTCCCCTTTCATGCTCGTTTTCGGAACCGACGACGAGTCAGGGGACCGCTCCGTCACCGTCGATCAGCCGTGGATCGCCCGCTCGTCGAGCAGGATCGCGCCGCCGTCCTCGAGGGTGAACCGGCCCTCGACGTGGCTGGTGGCGACCCGCGGCGGTTCGAGGGCGTCGCGCTCGATCGTCCTGGTCCTGCCGACGCGATCGACGAGCCACCCGTAGTAGGCGCCGTCGCCGTCCGTCACTCCGAGAACGAGCAACGTCGGCTCCGCCGGCTGGGGGCGGTCGCTGGACCCGGCTCCGACGCCGGTGAAGATCCGCGCCAGGTCGACGATCCGGACGCGTTCGCCGTCGACGGTGATCGTACCCGCGTTCCACGGCTCCGGAGCACTCATTACGGGTTCGGGGTCGGACACGCCGAGCACGGTCGCGATAGCGTCCGTCCGGACGCAGTAGCGGTCGTCGGCGAGGCCGAACGTGAGGACCCGGAGCGGACCGGCGTCGCGGTTCGAACCGTGACTCGAGTTCGCGTCCGGGTGCCGGTCGTCGTCAGGGACCGGATCGTCGACGTCGGAGGGCGGGGTCATTCTCCCGCAGCTACTCAGTTAGCGAAAATAAGGGTTGGGGACGCCGGAGCGTCCGTTCGCTGGGGTTCGATAGCCGATCACCGCCCCGTCGACGGCCGGGACGAACCGGCCGAGCGCGGTGAACGTTTTTATCGCTGGACTGGGATACCCGAACGAAACCAATGGCGGAGCTACCCGACAAACTCCTCGGCATCGATATCGACGGGAGCGACGGCTCCCGTTCGGGACGAACCCGCAGCGCGGACGATCCCGGCCAGGACGCGGAGGAACGGATCCGCGTCGTCCTGTTCCGGGTCGGCGACCACCGGTTCGCGGTGCCGGTCGACGACGTTCGGACGACGACCGAACTCCAGGAAGACGTGACGCCGGTTCCGCGAGCCGCCGACGTCATCGAGGGCGTCGTCGACCTCCGCGGGGAGGTTACGGCGGTACTCGACCCGTCGGTTCACTTCCCGCCGGCCCGGGTCGATCCCGACAGCGACCAACTGCTCGTCTTCGAACGCCCCGCCGACCTGCAGGCCGCGGCGATCCGCGTCGACGACGTCCTCCGCGTCGAACCGGTCCCGGAGTCGAAAGTCCACGACGAAGAGAGCATCGCGGACTCCCCGTTCGACGGGGACGCACTCGAGCACCCGCTCGTCGCAGCGCTGCTCGAGCGTGAACGACGGCCGACGCGGCGGCTCGAGGACCCGGTCGTCACTCCCGAGCCGGTCGACGGGGCGGGCGAGGCCGGAAGCGATCCCGAACGCGAACGGACCGGATCCGGGGCGGACGCGAGCGACCCCGCCGTGGAGTCGTTCGACCTCGAGGAGGACGATGGGGCCGCCGACGTATCCGCGACGGGAGCGACGGCCGATCGGGTTATCGTCGAGGGAACCCCCTTGATCGACGTGGAGGACTTCCTGGCGGCGTCCGGGCAGCGCGGCGATTCGCAACCGGCCCTCGAGACTGACCCGGCATAGCGACTCGAGGTCGGTCGGGAGTCAGCGTCGGCGGTCCGACGACGAAACGGCCGCCAGTCGCGAGGTAGCCCCGGACGACCCGTCGAATACACCGTGTGTATAACCGTTCGTGGTACCCCCGCTTTCCCCGGTCGTCGACCCGGTATCTGTACCTTATCACGATTGATAATCGAGAGACAGCATTTATGGTAATCGTATTTCTATCAGAATTTGGTGTACTACTGAATGTCGACAGGGGTGCTCATCGTGGACGACTCACATTTTATGCGGAATCTACTGCGACAGATCCTCGAGGAGGATTACCGCATTCTCGGCGAGGCGTCCAACGGTGCCGAAGCGGTCAAACTGTACAAGGAACACGAACCCGACATCGTAATGATGGACATCGTGATGCCGAAGTGTAACGGCATCAAGGCCACGGCTGCCATCAAGAAGATCGACCCGGACGCCCGGGTGATCATGTGTACGAGCGTCGGACAACGCGAAAAGATGAAACTGGCCGTCAAGGCCGGCGCGGACGGCTACGTGACGAAGCCGTTCGAGGAACCGAGCGTCAGAAAGGCGCTTACGGACGTCGTCGCGGCATGACGCGCGCACTCGTTGTCGACGACTCGCAGTTCATGCGAACAGTCATCGGCAACGCGCTCGCCGACGCCGGCTACGACGTCGAAACGGCCGCGAACGGACGCGAGGCCCTCGAGGCAGTCGATGCGTTCGAACCGGACGTCGTCACGATGGACGTGAAGATGCCCGAGATGGACGGCATCGAAGCCGTCGAACGGATCATGACGACGGATCCGGTGCCGATCCTCATGCTGAGTGCCTACACCGAGGAGGGCGCGGACGCGACCTTCGACGCGCTCGAGAGCGGTGCGGTCGACTTCCTCGAGAAGCCCGACGGATCGGGGTCGCGGAACATCGGTCACCTCGCGACCGAAGTCGTCGAGAAGGTGACCGAACTCGCAAACGCCGATATCTCGTCGCTGGCGGTGGCCCGCACGGCGGCGACGGCGAACGCGACCGCCGCCGTCCGTGCCGATCGGGCGGCCGCGTCGGGACCCGACTCCGGCGGATCGGTCGCCGCCCGGGGCGACGCTGGCCCCGGTGACGGCCCCTCGAAAGCGGAATCTACTGGACCGCAGTCCCGATCGAACTGGCGACCCGATCCCGATTCGTCCAACTCGAGTGCCGACCGCGCACCCGTCACAGTCGACGGTCGGCCCGAGGACGGAGACGCACCGACGGTCGTCGTCGGGGCCTCGACCGGCGGCCCCAGGATCGTCGAACGGTTGTTCGAACGACTGCCGGCCGCCCTCGAGGCATCCGTCCTCGTCGTCCAGCACATGCCAGCGGCGTTCACCGACCGGTTCGCCGATCGACTGGACGCCGCAGGCGAGTACGCGGTCCGCGAGGCGACTGACGGCGACCGCGTCGGGCCCGGCGAGGCCGTCGTCGCGCCCGGCGACGCCCACCTCGAGGTAACCGGCGACCTCGGTCGATCGATCGGGCTGTCTCTCACCGATGACGACCACGTCCACGGCGTTCGCCCGTCGATCGACGTCACCATGCAGAGCGTGGCCGATCGCATCTCGGGTCCCCTCTGTGGCGTCGTCCTCTCCGGGATGGGACAGGACGGCGCGGCGGGGATCGAAGCGCTCGACGCCGCCGGCGGGTATACGATCGCACAGGACGAGACGACGAGTCCCGTCTTCGGCATCCCCTGTCAGGCGATCAAAACCGGCTGCATCGACGAGATCGCGCCGGCCGACGAGATCGTCGACGGGATCGTCGACGCTTGCACCGTCGACGCCGTCGACGAGAATACCGGAGGTGACACATGACCGAGTACTGGCCCGACTTCGTCCGGGAGAGCGAGGAACGCATCACCGAGTTGAACAACGCCCTGCTGACCCTCGAGCGCCACCCCGACGACGAGGAAGCGATGGAGAACATCTTCCGGGTCGCCCACACGCTCAAGGGTAACTGTGGCGCGGCCGGCCTCGAGCGGGCGAGCGACCTCGCCCACGCCATCGAGGACGTGCTCGACGCGGTTCGGTCGGGCGATCTCGAGGTCTCGCCGGAGTTGATGGACGCGATCTTCGACGCCGTCGACGAACTCGAGACGATGGTCCGGGAGGTCGATCGCCACGGCGAAATCGAGACCGATCCGTCGAATCGGATCGACGCCTTGCGGGACCACCTCGAGGGGCCGGCCGGGCTCAGATCGCCCACCGAGGCCGAGATCGACGACGTCGTCGCGGACCTCGCACAGCCGGCCAACGACGACCACGAGGCCTACCTCGCGCGGCTCTCGATCGCCGATACCGGCGAGGGCGTCAACGACGGGATGCTCGTCGTCGAGGCGCTGATAGACGCGTTCGAGCTGATCGGCACCGAACCGCCCCGCGAGGCGATCGCAGCCGGTGACTACGGCGAGCTGATCGATGCCGTCTTCGCCAGCCCCGTCAGCGAATCCGCCATCGCCTCCGGCCTCGAGCCGGTCGAGGAGGTGGCCGACTTCGAGATCATCCGCGTAACGGATCGGATCGGTTCCGGGTCGACGTCGGGCGAACCGACCGCCGCAAACGCGGCCGAAGACGATCCGTTCGCCGACCTCGAGCCCGGGACCGCGCCCAGCGCGGATCTCTCGCCCGACGAAGCACAGGAACTCGAGGTCGACGAACTGCTCGACGAGTTCAACGAGTTCGACGACCTGGACGAACTGGTCGAAGACGTCGAAGAGGACGACGACCTAGAGGCCTTCGAGGACATGGGCGAGGCCGGATCGTTCGACGACCTCCTCGAGGACGTCGAAGCCGAGACGGAAGCCGACGCCGGGGCTGCCCCGGACCCGGACGATGGACCGCAGTCGGCGGTCGAAGACGCCGATACCGACGACGCGGCAGCCGGCGCCGACGAGGATGCGCCCGACGACGAGCCGACGGCGGCCCCGGCGGACGACGAAGTCGAGGACGCGAGTGCCGTCTTCGAGGAACTCAAAGACGAGGTCGAGATGGTCGGCTTCGACGAACTCCAGGACGAACTCGAGGAACTCGAGTTCGACGAGTTCGACTCCGACGAAGAGGTCGGTATGGACGAACTGCTCGGCGATGAAGTCGACGAGGGCTCGCCGGCCGACGATCCGTTCCTCGAGAGTGACGACAGCGAAGGTTCGTCGACCGCCGCCGATCTCGAAGCGGACACGGATGTAGACGAGGCGGAGGCGGAGACGGAGACGGAACTGGAACCGGAACCGGAACCAGAAACGGAGCCGGAATCCCCGACTCCCGAACCCGCTGCAGAGACCGGTTCCGAGGCCGTCGCGGAAACTGACACCGACACCGACACCGACACCGACACCGACACCGACACCGATACCGATACCGAACCCCCAGTCGAGGCCTCGAGGGACGCCGAACCGATACCGGCCGAAACCGAAACTGCTCCCGAGTCGGCGGAAACAGCCGAGGACGAGCAGGAAGACGCGGCCGACGAACTCGAGGACTCGAGCGTCGGCAGCGGACCGTTCCCGGGCGTCGCGCCGGACGCCGAAAGCGAGGCTGTCGAAAGTCCGTCCCCGGAGAGTGTGGACGACGAGTCCGAACCTGAACCGGAATCCGAACCTGAATCCGACCTCGAGTCCGTGAACGCGGACAGTGACCTCGAGGCGGACGCGAGCGATGTGGAGGCAGACGCCGACGGAATCACTGCGGACGTTAGCGAAGACGAAGACACCGCCGCTGCGACCGAAGGTGACGAGCCGGTCGAAGCGGACCCCGCGTGGGCTGCGACCGAGGACGAGATCGTCGACTTCGGCGACGAACCGGGAGCCGACGACGCCGCCGAGGAAATCGACGAACCCGGCACAGAAGATCTGGAGGCCACCCTCGAGGTCGAGGACGCGGCTGAAGGGGAAGTCGATGCAACCGAGGTGAAATCGGACCTCGAGGACGCGGCCGAGGACGACGCCGGTGTCGACGAGCTCACGGAACCCGACACGGAGTTCGAGCCCGAGGAACCGGATCCCGTGGAGGCCGACATCGACTTCGAACCGGAGTTCGGCGAGGAAGGGGTCGACGATGCCTTCGGCGCGGACGCGGACGCCGACTTCGAGAGCGAAACGACGTTCGACACCGGGCCCGACGAACCGGAACCGGCGGAGTTCACTGGTACAGACCTCGAGCACACCGACGGGTTCGACGACACGGAGTCCGACTTCAGCGTCGAGACGAGTTTCGATGCCGACGAATTCGGTAACGACGGCGTCGCCGAGAGCGACGTCGACGACGCGACGCCGGTCGATGCAGGTACTGTGGACGAATCCGAAGGAGACGAGGGCGACGAGGACGACGAGGACGAGACCGGGGGGTTCCAGTTCGAGGCGACGGTCGAGTCGACGGAAACGACCGACGAGACCGACTCCTCGGACGCCACCCCCGTCGACGAGTCGATTGACGAAACGCTCGAGGCAGGCGACGAAACCGACGTTATCGACGAGATCGACCTCGACGACTCCGGGATCGACTCGGACGTGGACGTGAGTGTCGACTCCGCCGGGGAGTTCGATGCGTCGGGCATCGACGACGAGGTCTCGGGAATCGAACCTGGGGTCGGCAGCGGCTTCGACGACGTCGATGCCGGACCCGACGCCCGGACGGAGGGGGTCGACCTCGAACCCGAACGCGTCGTCGAGGAACCGGACCTCGAGATTCCGGATCTCACCGTGCCGGAACCGGCCAGCCGGGACGAACCGGACGACCGGACCGAAGAGATCCAGTCGGTTCGGGTCGACGTGGACAGGATCGACGAACTGCGGACGCTCGTCGAAGGGCTGGTGACGACCCGTATTCGGCTCCGGCATGCAGCCGACGCCGGGGAGGACATCTCGGAGATCGAGCCCGAACTCGACGACCTGACCGATCTGACGACCGACCTCCAGGAGACGGTGATGGACGTCCGACTCGTCCCCCTCGAGACGGTCGTCAACCGGCTCCCCCGGATCGTCCGGGACATCGCCCGGGAACAGGAGAAAGACGTCGCCTTCGGACTCTCCGGCGAGGGCGTCGAACTCGATCGGAGTATCCTCGACCGGATCCGCGATCCACTGATCCACCTCGTTCGAAACGCCGTCGATCACGGGATCGAACCACCGGAGGAACGGGAAGCTGCCGACAAACCCCGTGAGGGGTCGGTCGAAGTCACCGCATCGCGGTCCCGGGGCCGGGCGACGATCACGGTGTCAGACGACGGCGCGGGACTGGATCCCGACCGGCTCCGTTCGGAAGCCATCGATGCTGGCATCCTCGAGGAGGACGCGGCCGAGGAGTTGAGCGACGACGAGGTGTACGACCTCGCGTTCCACCCCGGATTCACGACGGCCGACTCGGTGACCGACGTCAGCGGCCGCGGCGTCGGGATGGACGTCGTCAAGCGAACCGTCGAAGACCTCGACGGCACCGTCGAGATCGAGAGCGAACCCGGAGAGGGGACGACCGTCACGATGACCCTCCCGGTGTCGATCGCCATCGAGGACGTCCTCTTCCTCGAGGTCGGGGACGCCGAGTTCGGCATCCCGACCAAGGTGGTCCAGGACGTCGAGTCGACGGCGATGGTACAGACCGTCGACGGCGAGCCGGCAATCGTCGACGGCAACGAGGAGTACCGGGTCCTCGAACTCGGATCCGAACTCGGATTCGACGTCGAGCACGAACTCGAGGTCGACGAGGGAATCAGTGCTGAGGCGGCCGTCGCGTCCGATGCCGCGTCCGGCGGGGACGTCGGAGCGGCCGCCGTCGGTGCCGGGGCTGGAACGGGGACCGAACCCGCCGTCGGCTCCGAACCGACCGTCGATCGGGGAATGATCGTCCGGATCCGCGACGACGTTCGGCCCATCGCCCTTCACTGCGACCGGGTCCGAGACCAGCAGGAGGTCGTCGTCAAGCCGTTCGAAGGGTTCATGGGCGGCATCCCTGGGCTCAGTGGGGCGACTGTACGGGGGCGGGGACAGGTGGTCAACATCCTCGACGTTACGACGCTATGAGACGGAACACACAGCCAGACGGAGGCGTTCAGCCGTATCGACGCCCGCACCGACAGTTACAGTCACAGTCATACCGACATCGACACCCACACCGACACCCACACCCACGGAAACGGAGGAACACATGACGATGAAAGTCGATATCCGCAAGCTGAGTTTTATAAACGAGATGGCGAAAGTCGGGACGAACGGCGTCGCCGACAACATGAGCAAGCTGACCGGCGAGGACGCGCAGATGGAGGTGACGAAGACGAACTTCATCGACGTCGAGGACCTCGAGGGACAACTCGACGACGGCAAGCGCGTCGGCGTCCGAGTTCGGCTCCACGACCCGCCCCACGGGCACATCCTCATCCTCTTCCCCGAGACGAGCGCCAAGAAGATCACGGCGATCATGCTCGACGACGTCGTCGACGACATGTCCGACGTCTCCGGCAAGATGGCTCGAAGCGCCGTCGAGGAGATGGGAACGATGATGGCAAGCGGCTTCATCGACGGCTGGGCCGACGTCCTCGGACGCGTGATCGACATCGCCGCGCCCCAGCTCGTCTACGCGCCCGGCGGCGAGATCGTCAGCCGGACCGCGGGACTGGGGGGCGACGATCTCGCCCTGTTCTTCGACTCGGACCTGACGGTCCCGAGCTACCAGATCGAGGCCGAAATCTACGCGTTCCCCGACCTCGAGACGTTCGTCGAAATGGTCAACGCTATGGACGTCCCCTCGAAGAGTTCGACACCCACCTCCCACTCGTCATGAAACTCGACGTTAACGCGCTCGGAACGTTCTACCGGATGGCCCGGGAAGGTGCCGGGTTGGCCGCGGGTCGGCTGACTCACATGACCGACGTCGAAACGCGGGTCGGCGTGACGAAGCTCAACTTCATGCGCGGCCGGGAGATCCGCCGTGACTTCGAGGACCCGACCGAGAAAGTCGGCGTCCGTGTCGAACTCGGCGGTGCGATCGAGGGCTACTCCATCGTCGTCTTCGACCGAGAGAACGCGCTTCGCATCGTCGAAACGCTCGTCTCCGAGTCCGATGCCGAGGAGTTCGACGAGATGAGCCGCAGCGCCGTCACGGAAGTCGGCCACATCATGAACAGCGGCTTCATCGACGGCTGGGCCGACGTGCTAGAGACCGTCATCGACGTCTCGACGCCGGAGTTCGTCGAGGGCGAGTCGGCCGACGTCTTCTTCAGCGACCTCGAGGAAGCGCCCGACGACGACGACCTCGCCTTGCTCTTCCAGAGCCACATCGAGGCCGTCGACACCGAGGTCGGGTTCAGCCACTACCTGTTCCCAGAACGGGAGTCGATGTCCCAGGTGCTCGAGCAACTTCGCGACAGCGGCGGCATCGAGTACGACAAACTCGAGGGGTTCGACCGAATGGCCGAACGCGGCGCGGAGGAGGTCGCAAAGACCGCGACGACGCTGACCGGAATCGACACGAGCGTCGAGATCCGCCGGCTCAACTTCGTCTCGCTCGAGGCGATCCCAGAGGAGGTCCCCGACGAACGGCTGGTCGGCGTCGCCTTCGAGTTCGACGGGGTGCCAAGCGGCTACCTGCTGTTCCTGTTCGACGAGGAGTCCGCCAGGGAAATCGTCGACGCGATGGTCCCGATGGCGACCGACGACGGCGACGCGGACGACGGCCCCGAGAGCTTCGACGAGATGGGGACGAGCGCGATCAAGGAACTCGGCAACATCATGGCAAGCGGGTTCCTCGACGGCTGGGCGAACGTCCTCGACACGACGATCGACCACTCGACGCCGGAGTTCGTCCACGACATCGGCACCGCCGCAGTCGACCCCGTGATCGTCCAACTCGGCGAGAACCAGGAGTTCGCGTTCGTGTTCGATACCCTCATCACGGCCGACGGGAAGGAGTTCGACTGTGAAGTGTACGCGATCCCGGACGAGGCCGACCTCGAGCGGGCATTGAACGACTTAGACGTCGGCCGGATCGAAGACGCACCGACGACCGCCGACTTTCAGGAAGTCGATAACGCATGAAGACGTACGGAACAGAACCAGGCGCGCCAACGCCGGTCCAGGTCGGTATCTCCGAGCTGGCCGTGAGCGACGGCGACGAGACGCTCAGGTCGTACGGTCTCGGCTCCTGTCTCGCGATCGCCCTCTACGACCCCGACAGCGAGATCGGCGGGCTCGCCCACGCGATGTTACCCGACGGTGACGCGGCCGAAAATAGCGATCGAAAGCCCGGCAAGTACGCCGACACCGCGATCCGGGCCTTGCTGCGGCGGATGGTCGAAAAAGGAGCGAGTTATACGTCCGTCGAAGCAAAGATCGCAGGAGGAAGTGATATGTTCGAATTCGACAGTTTCGGGGACGGGGTCGGTCAGCGCAACGTCGTTGCGGCACGCGACGAACTCGAGAAACTCGGCGTGCCGCTGGTCGCCGAGGACGTCGGCGGCGATCGGGGGCGAACCGTCGAGTTCACGCCTGGCTCGGGGGCGCTCCTCGTGAAGATCTCCGAGTCGGACGGAACCACCGGAGTGACGGAGCTATGAACGACGGCGCGTTCGACGACCTGCTTTCGTTCGTCGAGGACGAACTGCAGTTCGCGACCAGCCACTACAACGACAGCTATCTCGACCGGCGCGTCTCCTCCCGGATGCGCCGAACCCAGAGCGACGACTACGCCGACTACCTGCGGACGCTGCGATCGGATCCCGACGAGCAGGAGGCGCTGCTCGAGGCGATGAGTATCAACGTCACCGGCTTCTTCCGGAACCCCGACGTCTGGTCGGGGATTCGGGAGGTGCTCAGGACACTGTCGGCCGACGCCGACGGACGGACCGACACCGTCGATGTCTGGAGCGCCGCCTGCGCCGACGGCCGCGAACCCTACTCGCTGTCGATGCTCGCTCACGACGATCGGCGGATCGACGAGTCCGCGATCGAAATCCTCGGGACTGACATCAGCGAACCGGCCCTCGAGACGGCCGAAAAGGGCGTCTACGAGGAGTCTCGGACGGTCGACATGGACGACCAACTCTCCTTTCTGGACGAGTACTCACACTACGTCGACCGGGACGGCCGCACCTACCGGATCGGCGACGACGTCAAGGACAACGTGAGTTTCGAACGACACGACCTGATCAACGACGATCCCAAATCCGGGTTCGACCTGGTCGTCTGCCGGAATCTCTTCATCTACATCGACAACGAGTACAAGCGATCGATGCTCGAAGTGATCGCCGAGTCGCTCCGCCCAGGTGGGTACCTCGTCATCGGCAAGGCCGAGACGATTCCACCGAACCTCAAATCCGCCTTCTCGGTCCACGACGCGCGGCTGCGGATCTACCAGCGCGACGACGAGTAACGTCGGCCTCGTTCGGTACGGATTCCGATCCCGCCTCCCATCGCGTTCTCGCGATCCCATGTCACGAGACGCGATAGCGACGATCACGACTTTCTCTCCGCCCGTTCGGATACGCTTACGTAGCCGGGTTCGAATGCTGGTGGTATGACCGATTCCGGTTCCGGACCCGGCTCTGGAACGGACCCCGGAGGGAACGACGGTTCCGATCCTGACATCGGCGACCTCCCGGCCTTCGTCGCACGCTCGCGTGCACTTCTCGAGTCCTCGACGCCGACGAGCCCCCGGGAGACCCGTATCTGGATCGTCGAACCGTTCCTCGAGACGCTTGGGTGGGACACCACGACCACGGCCGATTCGGAGGCCCGGAGGACGGATCGATCGATCGGCGGTATCCGCCTCGCGTACGTGCTCTCCATCGGCGACGTTCCAGCCGTTTTCGTCGCCGTGGAGTCCGCCGACGAGACCCTCGACGAAACTCGAGCAGCGGCGCTCGAGAAGGCCATGGATCGATCCGGCGTCGATCGTGCGCTCTATACGAACGGTCGGGAGTACCTCCTGCTGGCCGACGGTGATGGTGGAATCGAACGCCTGGGCTGTCGACTCCCCTCACTGGTCGAGCGCGAGTCTGCGCTCGAACACTACGCCCGTCCCGTCGTCGCCAGACGGCTCGAGCGCCATGCCCGACCCTTCGTCGCGAGACGGCTCGTCCTCGAGCGGGAGTCGCTGGCCGAAGCGATCACTGACGAGTTAACGGAGACGGTACCGGGCGGTGAAACCCACGCCGGCGAGTTCGGGTCGGCGGCCGAGGAGTTCCTCGATGAGCTGATCGACGCGTTCGCCGCCTCCGGCTCCGGCTCCGGCGGGACCCCGGATAGGAGGACGGATACGCATACGGGTACCGTCGACGGCGAGCGAGCGGAGAACGGACTCACGCTCGAGTTCAGCGACGACGGTTACGGACACGAGAATCCGGAGGGGACGGAAACGGAAGACGACCGGAACCAGGACCAGGACCAGGACCAGGATCAGAGGAGCCACGGGAACGAAACGACATCGGCAGGTGAGGCCGACGAAGCCGACAGGAGCGAAACCGAACCCGAGACGAACGACCGCGACGAGGGGAAGGACCCCGACGATGGGGCCGAGGACGACGAGTACGTCGTCCGGTTCTTCAACGACCGCGGATCGATCGGTGCTATCGGGCACTCGAGTTCCGACCGCGCCCTCGTCGCCGCCGCGGAGTACCTCTTCGATCGGGGGCTTTCCGGGGTATCAGTCCCCTGGAGTCCGGAAGGAGAATCCGAACCGACAGTCCTGAACGACGACCCCGTTCGGGCCGACGGCACGCCGATGGCCGCCCCCCGCGAACTCTCGAACGGCCGCTACCTCGAGACCGAGGGCGATACCGAAACCCACGCCGAACTGGTAGAGCGCTTGACCGCTCGAGCGGGTTTGCGGGCGATGCTGACGGGCGACTGGGAGTAACACGGCGAACGGAGCGGACCGCGAAAACACGTCAGTACGAGATATCGACAGTAACGACCGTAATTACGGCTCGGTCGACGTCGTCGCGTTCTCCCGCCTCCCAGTCCTCGAGTGTGCGTCCCCACGCGTCCTCTTTCGCGTCCGATTCGGCCGTCGGGACTTCGACAGAGACGGTGCCCGGATCGTCGACGACCTCCGTCGTTCGATTCTCGACGGAGAGCGTGAATCCCGTGCTCTCGCTGCTCTGGATCGATCGATCGTCACCGTCGATCCGTACGAGCGAGATAATCGCCGTATCGGTTTCTTCGTTGTACGTCAGGAGCGGATCCTCGAGAACGACGGCGCCGCCATCGCTTTCGCGAATCACCGCACCGCTCTCGTACGAAAGCGTATCGGATCCGGACTCGTAGCTGAATTCGCCGAGTTCGATGCTATCACCGTCGATGCCGCTCTCGGCGAACGCGCTTCGGTCCCCGATGAACTCGCCGTTCACGCTGACGTTGATCGCCGTTCCCCCGCTACCAGTCCTAATCGTGCCACCCCGAAGTGACAGTTCCCCGTATCGCTGATCGATCCCGTCGTACCGGAGCACGTCGTTGAAGTTCTCCGCGAGCGCGCCCATCGCCCGTTCGCCGTTTCGCTGCTGTTCGATCGCCTGGTAATCGTCCATCGCCTGGAAGCCGGTCACGGAAAGGAGTGCGATCGAACTGAGGATGATGCCGAACACGAGAACGAACGCGACGACTTCGGAGACGCCGCGGTCATCATGGAGCCATTTCGGTTTCGTATCCGAGCGATGATCACGACAACTCATCGATTCCCACCCTCGAGTCGGAGTTCATCATCATCACCATCGTAGACTATTTCAATCGTTCCCCCAGCGACTGGATCGTCGCTTCCCATCGCAGACTCGACAACCAGCGGGACGTACACGTCGCGATCGATATCGTTGCTGGTCAGCCGTAGACAGTCAGTCGAACCGTCGAGTAACGGTGCCTCGGAACACTCGCCGTTCCCGTTGTCTCCCTCCAGTAGCTCAACGGTATACCTCGAGTTCGCGACCGTTCCGGGATGCTCCGTCGTAACGATCACCGAGTGAGTCTCCTCGTTTGCCATCCGGTCGACGTTTTCGATCTCGTCTGCGAGGCGTTCGCCGATCGTCTCGAGCGACGACTCGGCCGACCGTTCGGTTTCCGACTCGAGCAGCGTCGCCCCGCTGGTTAGCAACATCGCGATGAGGATCGTCGTAATTCCGATCGTGAGGACGTGGGTGACGGCGACCGAGATACCGCGTTCGTGTTCCGTGTCCGTGTCGAACCCGTCGCCGATCATGGTTCCTCCGGACAGTTTCCGTTGCCTGGATCGATCTCTCGTGTCTGGTTGTAACTGAACTCGTGTGTGTCGTAGGTGATCGTGACGTTGATCGGGCCATCGGGATCGATAGAATCGTCGGCGAGGCTGACGTTCGTCACTCCTGCCGACGACTGTGAACTTACGTTTCGGTAGGCGTCCGTGTAGGCCTCGAAGTCGCTCTTTTTGTCCGAGCCGTCGTGAGTGGCGAGGAGGCACTCGAGGTGTTGTTCGACCTCGTAGCCGGAGACTTCCTCAGTCGTCGCCGCCTGACTGGACGTCCCTGACGAGATTGTTTCCGTGTAGAGAACGCCGTTGAAGACGACGACGACACCGAGGATTATAAACGCCAACGTGATGGCACCGATCAGGATGATCTGACCACGATCGGTCCCCTCGAGATCGGTCACCATACGATCACCCGTACTTCGACGACGTTGTACAGCTCATCCCCGGTATCGTCGAGCCGTGGTATCGACTCTGAATCGTTGTCCGCAGCCTCGCTTATCGTATCAGCGGTTCCTTCGTCGGAAGACACCGACTGATTGTCGAACAAGCTAACGGTGTAACTCGCGGTAACGGCGTCCGAGGACGGACTTCCCTGTACGACGAGCGACCGGTTTTCGTGGACGCGGTCGTCGGTTGCGGTCTCGTTCAGGTAGTGAAGTTCGACGTTGTAGTTCTGCCCAGCCTCGGTAAACCGCTTATCGAGCACTTCCCCCAGCACGAATTTCTTGCTGAAATCTTCGACAGTGTACACTTCCTCCTTCGGGCCAGGCTGGTCGGTACCGTTGAAGCCGCCGTCTCCGTCCCAGTGGCGAACCATGGCCGAGAGGTTCGCCTCGTCGTCCGTGGCGGCAGCGACCACGAGTGCGTCCTGAGTCTCCTGTTGGATCTGTGCCTGCACGGATCGATCCGCGGCTCCGCCCGTCGTCGGTGTGATAACAACCGACTGCAAAGCGAGCAACACCGCTGTGAGGACGATCATCGCGCCGATGAATCCCTCGAGGGTGTACGCCTGGCCACGCTCGTTCGACGTCGACGTTCCTTGTCGCATATCACCACACCCTCACGACAAGTCTGTAAGGCGGTTCTTCGCCGTCTACGAACGTTTCGTCCTCAAACGTGACGACTCGAGCCGAACTGGCCGCCGCTTGGTCGTCGTACTCAGTCGTCCTCGCAACGAGGTCTTCGCTCCCTGACTCGAGCGGACCCTCGTCGGATCTCGAAACATTGAGCGGTTCGACGCGGATGGATACGTGATCGTAGTGAATGTCCTCCGACGTATCGGCTCGAAGACCGACCAGTTCGGCGAGATCGCCGTCGATATACACGTCTTCGAATTTGTCTCCATCGAGTTCATTCGGCGATCCTCCCGTCGAGAGGTTCTCGACCACCCTGTCCGCGATCCGGTCCGCCTGGGCCGTCTCGGCCCCGCCCGTCGAGGTGTCGTACGGCGTCACGATCGACGGCAGGAAGGCGAAGACGAACGCGATCGCGAGGATGAAGATGCCGATCCCGACCGCGAAGTCCTGGGTCGTCTGTCCGCGGGTCCGCGTACGCGATGGACTCGAGACGGATGGAGACACGGAGTCGGAACCAGCCACCTGGGTTCGGTCGCTCTCGTCTCGTTCGTTCACCCGTCTGCCCGTTCGGCGTCGATTGCTCCCCCCGATCATGTTAGGCCACCAGCGTCCAGCCGACCAGTGCGATCGTCGAGAGCGCGACCGCGTACTTCAGGCCGCTCAGGATGTCCGCGTCCCGCATGTATCCGCAGATGAACCCCGAGATGATCCCCTGTAACGTCACTGCATGGAAGAACAACACCGACAGCATATCGACGTTGATGTTGTCGCTCAGGTCCGCCTGGGCGAGTTCGCCGCCGCCACCCGCCGCGTCGACGTCGCCACCGCCGGCCTCGAGACCGGCCATCGTATCGATGAACTGGGTCTTGAGGATCGCGATCACCGCCAGGACGGTCATGAACGTCATGATGATGATGACGACCTGCATCCGAGTTCGGGACTTGCGTTCCCGTTCGATGTCGTCGTGATTCTCGCTTGCGCGGGCCGCGGTTCGGAGCACGTCGGTGATCTGGTTCGAGGCCTCCTGTGCTTCCGTGATCAACCGTGTCGTTCGGGCGAGCCGCGGAATGTGGTACTTGTTATTGAACTCGATCAGGGCCGCCTTCAGGCTCGTCCCGTAGTTGACCTTCGTGTGCATCATCTCGAACTCGCGGGCGAGTTTCCCGCTCGTCGTCTCCGCGACGGATTTGAGCGACTCGAGCAGCGTCAGCCCGGTATCGTTCGCGCTCGAGAGTTTCCGGAGATCCTCCGAGAGCTGGTTGACGACGGTGTTTCGGTGCCGGACGTTCCACTCACGGAAGATCGAGAGCGGGATAGCGACGATGTACAGCGGGACGTAGACGTAGACGAACGTGCCCCAGATGGGGTTGGCGACGAGTCCGTCCCAGGAGGTGGGCGCCGAGCCGTTCACCATCGCCGTCGCAACGACTACGAGCGCCGTCGGGACCGTCAGCGCCAGGGTAAACAGCGGGTTGTCCCGGAAGAAGAGATGCGGTTGTTTGAGCACCTCGAGCGTCGCGTGGGTCCCTTCGCGGTTCTTGATGCGGGCGAAGACGCTGTAGTCGCCGGTAAACTGTTCAACCAGTCCGAGATCGAGCACGCCACCCTGGGTACCGGTCTCGGTCCGGTCGCCGGCTTCGCCGACGTTCATCGAGAGGTAGCCGTCGCCGGGTTCGTCGTGTTTGACGGTCGAAACCAAAACGAGGAAGCCGATCCCCGTCAGCGGAATGAGGCCGTAAACCGTCATATACAGCATCTCGTTGGTCACGTCCGCCTGCGGGATCATCTGCATGACGACCATAATGATGATCAGAAGCAGTGGGAAAAGCGACAGCGTCATGTACATCTCGCCGAACAGCTCGAGCGTTTCGAGCGTGAGCTCCTGTTCCTGCTTGGCGGTTCGCATGTGCTTTTCCTTCTTGTCCTCGAGGAAGCTCTCCATGTCGCCACCGCTGTTGACGATCGAGAGCATGTCGGTCAGGAACTGCGAGAGTTCGTCGCTGGGCGTCTCGAGGGCCTGCTTCCGGATAGCGGTCCGGTAGTCGACGTCGAAGTACTCGGTCTCTTTGACGATGCTCTGGAACTCCTTTGCGACCTCGCCGTAGGTGTCGTCGGCCTGGGCCATCGCGTCGATGATCTCGAGCTGGTTCAGCCCGCCCACCGACAGCGCGTACATAAACGAGACCGAGTCGGTCAACAGCATGTTGATCTCGCGCTTGCGGGCGGACGCACGCGAGTACGGGATCGCGACGAGTGAGCCGAACCCGAGCGCGAACCCGATCGTCCCGAAAATCAGCCCGGTAGAGAAGACCAACGCCGGGACGCGAAGCGCGTCGAGGATCTCGATCAGCGTCTGGTTCTGCATCGGAATCCCCAGCAGTTCGTCGACGGTGACGAGCCCGGTCGCGAAGATCCCGTAGCCGAGGGTCAGCCCGATCAGCCACAGCGCGAGGCCGCTGATGAATCCGATCCCGAGCGCCCGGGAGAGGTAGAGTTCGACCGTATCCGTCATCCGGGCCTGCCCGAGTTTGGTTTCGACGTCGGCGACGAACTCGCCGTCATCGTCGAACAGCCGATCGTACAGCGGATAGAACGCATCGCCGAGTCCGTCCGCGCTGCTCGCGCCGGATCCGCTGGCGCTCACTCCGGATCGAGCGCCATCGTCGGTTCCTAGACTCATGCGTCGTCCTCGTCGGGGTTGCGTTCGCCGTTGTCGGTCGAGTCACCGCTGCCGTGGAAGATCGACTCCTCGCCGGCCTCGGATGGGTCGTCGAACAGGGACTCGTCGTCGCCGTCCGACCCGGCGGAATCGGCCGCGTCGTCGAATACGGGGTCGCGCTGGCCGCCGAACGTGTCGTCGGAGCCGAAGATCGAGTCGTTGTCGTCGTCGATCTCCGTTTCAGTTTCATCTCCGGAGTCAGTGTCGGTGCCGGTGTCGGTGTCGGAGGCCGATGAATCGGTGTCGGCGGTTTCGTCGACCGGTCCGGCGGCGACCACGTCCACGTCCTCGTCCTCGTCTTCGTCCTCGTCCTCGTCCCCGTTTCCGTCGGAGTCGTGGTCCGGCCTCGACCGGTTTCGCTCGTCGTCGGGCTCTCCCGGTGCGGAACCGTCGTCGCCTGCCCGTTCGTCCGGCCCGTCGTTGTCCTCGGCTTCCTCTTCGTCGATCTCGATCGTCGGTGGCTCACGACCGTACTCGGACGAATCGTCCGAGTCATCGGACTCGTCCGTGCCGCCGGACTCCGTCGACTCGGTCGCGTCCTCGTCGATCTCGATCGTCGGTGGTTCCCGGTCGGTGGTCGATCGACCGGTGCTTTCGTCGTCGGAGCCAGAGCCGGTGCTGGAGTCGCGGTCGGCATCGGTGTCAGTGTCAGTGCCAGTATCGAATCCTCGCACGGATTCCGACCCCGAGGGGGCTTGCTCGGCCCTGTCGTTCTCGAGTTCGTCCGTAAAGTCCGTCGAGGTCCCGTCGTCGGAGTCGGGATCGAAGATCGACTCGAAGTCACCCTCGGAGACGGAGAAGACCGGTGGATCCCCGGTTTCCCCCGAGCCTCCGTCGTCGTGATCCGACCCGTCGGTCTCGGCGGTCTCGGCGGTCTCGGCGGTTTCGAGTTCGTCCAGCGTCTCGCCCATGTCGTCGAACAGGCCGCCAAAGTCACTTTCTTCCGGATCGTCGGAGGGGAAGACCGTAGAGTCGTCGGCGGAACTCGAGTCGTTCCCGGCTTCGATGCCGGTGGCAGGGCCGGAGAGCGTCGAACCCGTCGATCCCGCCGAACTCTCGAACGGACCGGTTTCCTCGTCGGTTTCGGTCCCACCGCCGGCCGTCTCGACGCCGACGACGGCTCCGGTCTCGGACCCGCTCTCGTCGGCGACATCGAGTTGCGTCTCGGCTTCAGTCTCGGCCTCGACCTCGGCGTCGAACGCCCCGGTCGCGTCCGCCTCGGCTCCGCCGATGCCACCGGCGCCGGCGTCGTCCGCCGATCCCGAAGCGGTCCCGGCATCCGCGGTCACGCCGCCGTCGCTGCCGTCGCCACCGACCTCGAACCCGTTATCCTCGGACAGCCAGGCCGGCGACTCGTCGCCCCCACCGGCTCCGAACGCCGTCGATCCGTCTTCCGGGTTCCAGGCGTCCGTCTCGAGGGCATCATCCAGGTCCTCGGGTTCGAACGGGCCGGCGTCCGCGTCGGCTTCGGTCCCGGTCTCGGTCTCGGTCTCACCCTCGACCTCGATCGTGTCGGCGTCGTCGACGTCCGAGAGCGCACTGGCGAGACCGCTGGGAACCCTGCCGCGGTACTCCTCGAACAGCGATTCTTCGGCCCGCTCGAGGATGTCCATTGACGTGTTGTAGGTCTCGGTCGTCGCCTCCGGCCGGGGAACCAGTTCCTCTTTCTCCTGGTCGACGTCGATGAGGACGCTCTCCATCTCGCGGAGGTCCTCGAGGCTCTCCTCGAGTTGGCCGTTGGCGATCAGGGTGAGGATGGTGTCGGGGTCGTTGATGAACGCCTGGACCGTCGCCGCGACCTCGGCGTAGGTATTCAGTTCGTTTTTGATGAGATAGGCGAGGATGACCTCCCGTTTGAACAGTTCCTCCTCGAGTTTCTCCGTGCTCCAGCCCCGGTCGAACTGGATCTCCTCGAGGGTGTTCGAGTCTCCCATCTTGAGGAACTCGTCGGTTTCGGCCTGCCACTGGTAGACGTCCTGGACGTTGATCTCGTCGTTTTCGGCCTCGTAGTGGTTGATCTCGGTCAGGGACTTGTTCCGGCGGACCTTCCGGCCCTGGACGCGGGTCTGGGTCTGGATCGAAACGAGGTCCAGCGCGGTGAACATCGTCTTCGAGACGTTGATCGGGTCCGTCGTGAACCGCTTGAGCACCTCGTCGACGGAGTCGGCGTGGAAGGTCGTGTAGGTGGTGTGGCCCGTCGACATGACCTGGAACAGCGTTCGACCCTCCTCGCCGCGGATCTCACCCATGACGATGTAGTCGGGCCGCTGGCGGAGCGCGGCCTCGAGCAGGTCGAACTCGTCGACGTCACCCTGTTCGTCGTCCGCGAACGAGGGACGGGTGACGCTGGCGATCCAGTTTCGCTGGGGGAGTTCGACCTCGCGGGTGTCCTCGATCGAGACGATCTTGGCGTTGCTCGGGATGAAAAGCGAGACGGCGTTCAGCGAGGTCGTCTTCCCGGACGCGGTCCCGCCAGCGAAGATCAGACTCTTGTGGTTCTCGATGCAGAGCCAGAGGAACGCCATCTCGTCCAGCGAGAAGGTGTTCCAGTTGATGAGGTCGATCGGAGTGAAGGGGACGTCCTTGAACTGGCGGATCGTGTAGTTGGTCCCGTGATCGGAGACCTCCTGACCGAGCGTAAGCTGGGCACGTGAGCCGTCGGGGAGGGTCGCGTCGACCTGCGGGAGCCGTTTGCTGATCCCCTTCCCGGACCGCTGGGCGAGTTTGACGACGAAGTCGTCGAGTTCGTCCTCGCCGTGGTAGATGTTCGAGATGATCTGCTCGTACTCCGAGTGGTAGACGAAGACGGGCGAGTTGTATCCGTCACAGGAGATGTCCTCGACGTTGATGTCGTGTTTGATGCCGTCGATGCGTTCGTAGCCGATGAAGTTCCGTTTGAGCAGGTAGAGCAGTTTCTCGACCTGGTATTCCGTCAGCGTGTCCGGATCGTCGGCGAGGATCGCCGGCTCCGGGCGGACGGAGATGCCCTCGAGTTCGGCCGGTCCGTCGTCCTCGTCGTCCTCGTCCTCGTCGTCGTTGAGAAGGCGTTTGACCGTCTCAATGATACCAGCGTCGGTGCTTCCGGACGTCTCCTCGAAGAGGTCGTACCGCTGTAAGAGCCGACGGGTTTCGTCCTCGATGACCGTCCGCCGGCCGTCTTCGTCGGCTTTCTCTTTGACTCCGTCGTCGGAATACTTGATCGCCGTCCTGAGTTTGCCCGAGAGGAACTCCTGGAGCTCCTCCTCGATTTCGTTCAGGTACGGCTCGATCACGTAGTACTTCTTCTCGTTTTCCTTCTCCGAGTGGAAGATAACGACGTAGGCGTAGGGTTTGTTCACCCAGTAGCGCTCGACCTCGCGGAAGTGTTTCTTCTTCTCCATCGGAACCGCCTTCTCCAGGTCGTAGCGGTTCGACAGCGTCGTGTTCCCCGCGGCGGTCGAGAAGAACTCGTCCTCTTCGATGTCATCCTGGACGTTGACCGTCCGCTCGTCGACGACGTCGTCCAGTTCCATCGCGATGTCCTCGCCGATCGACAGCCGCTCCTCGAGCGTGTCCGGATCGAACCCGAGCGCCTCCTCTTTGTCGTGGGGGACGACCTCGCCGTCGCTGTCACGGGGTCGAACGCCGTTCTCGTCGTAGTAGTACTCCCACTTGTAGTGTTCCCAGGTCCAGACGTCCTTGACGACTGGCGTCGTCTCGGGATCGACGTACTCGAGGAACTCGGTCTCGAGGAGGTCGTGGTTGTCGCCGGCGATCGGGAGCACGCGGTCGACGAGATCGTCCGGATGGTAACCCAGGTAGGCTTCCGGATCGAACTCGACTGCGTCCCAGTCGTCGCCGCTCGGGGGTGACGGCTCGATTTCCTCGTCGGTCTCGAGTCCGAGCTGGCCGCCGCCTTCACGGCCCGGATCCGGGTCGTCGGGATAGAGAGAGGAGACTTCGTCGCCGTAGCCGTACTCGTCCATGAAGTCCGCCCACGTGTACTCCCCGACCCGAGCCGACGGTTCCGACTCGCCGCCTTCGGGGGTTCGTTCCGCCTCCGACACAGCGTCGGACGCCTCGCCCTCGGAGAAGTCCCCGGCGTCCGACCGGTCGGCCTCGTCAATAGCCATTACATTCAAGCAAATACTCACCCTTCAAAAAGGTCACGTGGCCATTACCATATCTGATAACGCAAACACTGTCGGCCGTCACTGGGGATGACACGCCGGATTCCGCCACTTCGATAGCGCTGCCAGTAACTATTGGCATCGGACATCTCCAGATCGTATCATTCCCACAATGATTTCTATCAGACATTATACGGGAGACCGACCCGCTGAAACGAACGCGGACGGTTCGGCCGGCAAACAGCCCGAATCGGCCCCAGGCTGACGTCGACGCGTGGCTCGGCGTCGCGCGGCCCGGTCAGACAGGCCATCAATGTAAATCTCGGTTAAATATATTCATGAGTTGTTAATCAATTTCGCCATTTCACTTTCAGATGGCAGCCAGCAACTATACCATCGGCGGACCAAAAGCCAACGTATGGAGTACGCAGACTCGAGTCAGGCGCAGAGGGTCGCCGAGCGAGCCCACGCGCTGATGGAAGAGGTCGTCCTCCCGATCGAACGCGAACGGGCCGGCGGAATGGCACTCTCGAGCGGGACCATCGCGGAACTGCGCGAGGCCGCACGCGAGTACGACGTCTACGCACCCCAGATCCCCGAAGAGTACGGCGGGATGGGTGTGGGCTTTCGGGACTCGCTCCCGGCCTTCGAGGAAGCCGGCCGGAGCCTGCTGGGACAGGTCGCGATGCGCGTCGACGCTCCCGACGAAGGGAACATGCACCTGCTGGAACTGGCCGGGGACGAGCTCCAGAAGGAGACCTACCTCGAGCCGCTGGTCGCCGGCGATATTCGCTCAGGATTCTCGATGACCGAACCGATGCAAGGGGCCGGATCGGATCCGAAGATGATCCGGACGACGGCCGAGAAGGACGGCGACGAGTGGGTCATCGACGGCCACAAGTGGTGGACCACCCAGGGCGTCGAGGCGGACGTGCTGATCGTTCTTGCCCGGACCGACGAGGACGCCCACCCCTACCAGGGGTGCTCGCTGTTTCTCGTCCCCGCGGACGCCGACGGCGTCGAGGTCGTCCGCGACATTCCCCACATGGGCGGCGGTTCGCTGGGCGTCTCACACGCCGAAATCCGGTACGACGGGGTCCGGGTCCCCGAAGAGCACCTGCTGGGCGAACGCAATCAGGGGTTCGTCCACGCACAGGAACGGCTCGGACCCGCGCGACTCACCCACTGCATGCGCTACTCGGGGATGGCCCAGCGCTCGCTCGAGATCGCGAAGGCCTACCTCAGCGAGCGCCAGGGGTTCGACTCGACGCTCTCGGAGAAACAGTCACTGCGCCATCGGATCGCCGACGCCGAGACGCGGCTCCACGTGGCCCGCACTGCGATCCGAGATGCCGCGGATCGGATCGCCGCGGGGAAGGAGGCGCGCGTCCCCGTCTCGATGTGTAAAGTATTCACCGCGAACGTCACCCAGGAGGCGATCGACCTCGCGGTGCAGTGTTGTGGGGCCAACGGCATCGGGAAAGACCTCCCGCTATCGGACTTCTACGAGTCGGTCCGCCAGTTCCGCATCGTCGACGGCGCGGACGAAGTCCACCGGCGCGTCATCGCGCGTGCTGCGTTCGAGGACGTAAACGAGGAGGAACTCGAGCCGCTGACGCGGTTCGGCGATCCGAACCGGCGAACGGAGTGAGACGTGAGATCGCCGACCGGCCGCTCGACCGCTCGAAACTGACGATCGAGTCCGAGTATCGACCTCGGGGGTGCTCGGGACGGTGATGCGAGCAAAGGGGCGTGGCGGGATTCGAACCACGCGAACGGCTCGCTTCGCTCGCCGTTCTCTCGTTCGAATCCCGCACGGTCCGTTATCGGCCTCGCTATCGCTCGGCACGATAACGGGCGTGGCGGGATTCGAACCCACGATCAGAAGGTTAGGAACCTTCTGCCCTCTCCGCTAGGCCACACGCCCCGAAAAATACGGTTAGTTGGTCTCCGTTTCGGTTTCCGTTTCCGTCTCGGTCTCGTCTTCGCTCGTGACTGGCTCGGTGTCGACGAAGTCGTCGTCCTCCTCGTCGAGGTCGTCGAACTCGCCAGATTCACGCATCTCCTCGAGTTCCGTTTCGACCTTTTCACGCCCCTTCTGGAATTCGCCCATGGCCTCGCCGGTCGACCGGGCCAGCTTCGGGATTTTGTTGGCCCCGAACAGCAAGATGGCGATGAAAAGGATGATCAGTAGTTCCGGACCCCCGGGTGCGCCGGGGATGAACAGCGGTGCGATTTCGGCTACCATCTCTATGCGTGGCTTACCCGCTGGCAATTATAACCTTTTTGGACCGCTCAGTTAAACAAGAGTCAGCGACGCCCTCGTGAGGGCGGAAACCCGTCCGAAAGCGTTCAACCGGTCTTCGGTAGCGACGATTCGGTCCGCATGTCCCTCCGTGCCCGGCCTGCACGGGCCGGCATCGCTCCGATCGTCCTCGCGCGCGCTGCTTTAGAACTAGAACTCGCCCGAGAGGCCGAACGACGCGCGCGACTCGGCGATCCGCCAGCCCTCGTCGACGCGCCGATACTCGTCGACGTACCGACCCTGTCGCCACCCCTCGTTGCCGTCGGCGTCCCGATAGCACAGGAGGAGGTACCACCGACCGGTCGCTGTATCGTCGGACTCGAGTTCGACGACGGAGTTCGCGACGAAATGTGCCGTGTAGTCGTACAGGGAATCGAACGTCCCGGTAGCGAACGCCTGGAGTTCCTCGTGGCCCTCGTAGGACTGTTGGCCCTCGAGGACGAATCGACCGTCTTCGGTGAACAGCGAGACCCATCGATCGTAGTCGCCGTCGTCGATGGTATAACAGTAGTCGTACTTCAGCCGGTGAATGGCCTCGCGCGTCGACGTGGTCATAGTGGAAGGATCGAACGGCGAGGGGATAAGCGTAGGCGGTCTTCCGGAGACGCACTCGGCGTCGCCAATACCGTCTCGAGCACCGTATCGACGCCCTCTACAGCCGGCCCCTCCTGAACGTCCGAACTAATTTGGTAACGAAACAGTCTTTCACGCCGAACGGAAACTAGCCACCGATGGTAGAAACTGGAGACGCTGCACCCGATTTCACCGCACCGCTTGCGAACGGCGACGTCGAATCCTTCACGCTCTCCGAGCGCCTCGAGGACGAAGCACCGATCGTCCTCGCCTTCTTCCCCGGTGCGTTCACGAGCGTCTGCACCGCGGAGATGTGTACGTTCCAGGACCGGCTGTCCGCGTTCGACGACGTCGATGCCGAAGTGTACGGCGTCAGCCGTGACTCCCCGTTCACGCTCAACGAGTTCCGCGCGCAGAACGACCTCGAGTTCGGGCTGATCAGCGACCTCAACAGGGAGGTCGTCGACCAGTTCGGCGTCGAGATGGACTTCACCGACCTGGGCGTCCACGGCGTCGCGAAGCGGTCGGTCTTCGTGATCGACAGCGACGGTGAGATCACCTACTCGTGGGTCAGCGACGACCCCGGCGTCGAGCCGGAGTACGTCGAGGTCGAAGCGGCCGCCGAAGACGCCGCGTAAGCCGACCGGCGATCCCCCGATTCCGTCCTCCCGTCGACGCGGAAATTTCGGAGCCGGCACAGGGTTTTTCTAACCGGCCGCCGTCGTTTGGCTATGAGCGACTCTGGTACCGAAGCGGACTCTCGTCGCATCTATTCTCCCAATGCAGAACACGAGTTCCCCGACGAAAAACTGAATCGCGTCCTCGAGTTCGTCGAGAACGACGAAGAGATCCAGACCTATCTCGAGGCCCAGAACGTCAACGCGGTCGACCGGATGCGGTACAACGATCACGGCGTGAAACACATCGAGATCGTTCGCAACCGCGCGCTGTGTCTGTACGATCTGCTGAAAGGCGGCGGCGTCGAGTTCCACGCCGGCCAGCAGGGACTCGCGGAGGAAGACGAGTCGGTGATCGTCGCGCTGGCCGCGACGCTACACGACGTCGGCCACGTCGTCCACCGCGACGAACACGTCTACTACTCCATCCCGCTGGCCGCGGACATCCTCGATCGGATCCTCCCCGAGTTCTACGACGTCGCGGAGACGGTCCGGATGAAAGGCGAGATCCTCCACGCGATCCTCTGTCACCACACCGCGGAGACGCCGCTGACGACGGAAGCGGGCGTAATCCGCGTCGCCGACGCCCTGGACATGGAGAGCGGTCGGTCGCGGATCCCCTACGAACACGGCGGCCGCGGGATCAACACGCTCTCGAGCCAGGCGATCAAGCGAGTATCGCTCCACGAGGGCGACACCCGGCCTGTGATGGTCGAGATCGCGATGACCAACGCCGCGGGCGTCTACCAGGTCGACAACCTGTTGAAGGCCAAACTCCGGGACTCGGGGCTCGAGGACGAGATCCGGATCGTGGCGGTCAACACCAACGAGAACCGGGAGCAACTGGTCGAACGGATCGAACTCTGATTCGGCGGTAGCGTTCCGTTTCTCCGATCGAACGCCGAGCGAGGAGTCGACAGTCCCGCGCTCGAGCGGCGGATCCCGGAAAAACCGGCCGTTACGTGCGGGCCAGTTCGAACCCGTCGTCCGTCCGTTCGAGGTGTCCTCGCTTGCGGAGCGTCCCCGTAATCGAGAGGACCGTACTCTTCGAGAGGTCGAGGTCCGTACAGAGTCGATCGGCGGGACACCGTCCGTAGGACGAGAGATAGAGGTAGACGAGTTTCGCGCGCGGCGACTCGAGGTCGGCTGGCATCGATACGTCCTGTGTCGACGTCGCAGTCGTCTGCATACGAGACAGTCCTGTTTTCGACAATAATAAAGTTCAGTGTCGACGATAGTCGAAAACTCGACGGCCGAGAGGTCGTCGAGCGTGGGGAACGGAAGTAGGCCGAAGTGGGTCGGGCCGCGACTCCAGTTCGGAGGATTTTCGTTCGTCCCGCCCCGTTGACCGATATGAATTACGAGCTCATCTTACTCGGTCTTGCTACGGGCGCAGCAACGGGCGGCTTCTTCGCGTTGTTCGATGTCCCGATCCCTGCACCGCCCGAACTGCCCGGACTCATGGGTATCGTCGGGATTTACCTCGGATACAAGCTCGTCGACGCGGCGGGGATCACGGCCAACGTATCGAGCTGGCTCGGACTGTAAGGCGGTCGTCGATCGTCGAAGGACTTTTCGTCGACCTGTTAGGGGGCGACCTCGAGGTCGGCGGCGAATTCGCGGGCGCGATCGAGAATTGCGTCGGCGTCGGCGACGAGCACCTCCCCGTCGTCCAGCAGGACCTCGCCGTCGACCATCGTGAACTGAACGTCGTCCCCGCGGGCGGCGAACACGAGATGCGAGAGGACGTCGTGGATCGGGGTCGCGCGCGTCAGGTCGGTCTCGAGCCCCACGATGTCGGCTTTCCACCCCTCGCGGAGCGCGCCGACCCGGTCGAAGCCGGCCGCGCGGGCGCCGTTTATCGTCGCCATCTCGAAGACCGTCGGCGCGGGCAGCGCCTGGGGCTCGAGCCGTTCGACCTTCTGGAGGAGGCTGGCCTGTCGCATCTCAGTGAACGGGTCGAGCGTGTTGTTACACGGCGGGCCGTCGTTGCCGAGTGCGACGTTGATGCCCCGATCGAGGTAGTCGTGGATCGGCGCGACGCCGCTCGCCAGTTTCATGTTCGAGGACGGGCAGTAGGTGACGTTGGTGCCGGTTTCCGCGAGCACCTCCCGTTCGCTCTCGTCGGTCCAGACACAGTGGGCGAGGACGACGTCCTCACCGGTCAGTCCGACCTCGTCGAGCCAGTGGACGTTCCGCCGACCGGTCTCCTTCTCGACGGTGGCGACCTCGTCCCGATTCTCGCTCGCGTGCGTGTGAATCCGAACGCCGTCGTACTCGTCCGCGAGGGCTCGCGATCCCCGGAGACACTCCTCGGTACAGCTGACGGCAAAGCGCGGGGTCAGCGCGTAGCGGATACGCCCGTCCGCGGCGCCGTGGTACCGCTGGATGAGCCGCTCGCTCTCCGCGAGGGCCTCGTCGGTGTCCTCGAGCAGTCCGTCGGGGGACTCCTTGTCCATCATCACCTTCCCGAGTCGACCGCGGATCCCCAGATCGCGGGCCGCCTCGAAGGCCTCCTCGGCGTGATGCACCGAGAGGTGGTCGATGCAGGTCGTCGTCCCGCTCTCGATCATCTCGAGGTAGCCCAGTTCGGCCGCGGTCCGCATCTCCTCGGCCGACAGCGAGGCCTCCATCGGCAGGACGTAGTCGAACAGCCACTCGAGCAGGGCGGTGTCGTCGGCGATCCCACGTCCCAGGCTTTGGACGGAGTGAACGTGTGCGCCGACGGTTCCCGGAGCGAGCAGGTCGTACGAACGGCGTTCGTGGTCCGGATAGCGTTCGATACAGTCCGAGCGGTCCCCGACTGCGACGATTCGGTCGTCCTCGACGACGACGGCACCGTCCGCGATCACGGTGTCCGCGTCGGCAATGACAGTCCCCGACAGCAACATACCGAACCACGATAGCCGTTCGCGGCTCTTATCTCTATGGATTCGTCGGGCGAGGTTCACAACTGGGCGAGAGACACAGAGAAGACGGTTTCGAACCGTTACGACTCGAGCGCCATCGACAGCTTCGATAGCCCCCACGCCAGCGAGACGAGGAACACGAAGGTTAGGTATCCGACTACGAGCGGGACCGCGATCACCGGCAGCGACTCGTAGAATACGTAGGCGGCCGCGACGAGCAACGGGACGAAAACGAGATTCGCGTAGACGAATCGCGCGATACTCATTTGGCGACGTTACTCCGGGGAGACGGATAGCCCTGCTGGTCTCGTGGTTGGAGCGAAACGGGAAGAGAAGGGACGAAAGCAAAGCAAAGCAAAGCACCGAGCAGGGAATCGGCCGACTCCGACGTTGGAATCGCGAACTACGAGTATCGAGCCGTAAACAGCGCAGTCAGTAGCTGCGTTCTTTCGGCTCGTAGGTCTTGTCCTGACCCTCGAGGATGACCGGACGGTACCAGACGGACGGCTCGCCGCCGTCCCAGGAGACCATCGTGTGCTTGAGCCAGTTCTCGTCGTCGCGGATCTGGTTCTCCTGGCGCCAGTGGGCCCCGCGGAACTCGTTGCGGACCAGGGCACCGAGCGCGATCGTCTCGGCGACGTCGATCAGGTTCCGCGTCTCGATCGTGTGCTGGAGGTCGGTGTTGAACGTCCGCGATGGGTCGTCGACGTAGACGTTCTGATACTCCTGGCGACACTCGCGGATGATCTTCAGCGCTTTCTTGATGCCGTCCTCGGTCCGGAAGACGTTGACGTAGTCGGTCATCGCCTGCTGGAGCTTCGAGCGGATCTCGGCGTGCTGGACGCCCTCGTCGCGATCCAGCAGGCGGTCGACACGGGCCCGCTCGCGCTCGACGGCGCGTTCGAGCAGCCCCTCGGCGTCGGCGGCGACGCCGCCGTCCGCCGCGATGGCCTCGTCGACCTCGTCGAGGCCGGCCTTGCCGGGCGTGACCGGGAACTCGGTGTCGTCCTCGTCCTCGGCGTCGTCGCCGTACCCGGTCCGGATCTCGGGCTCGCCGAGATCGTCGCCGGCGGCGTGGCGACCGGCGCGCTTGCCGAAGACGATCAGCTCCGGCAGGGCGTTGCCGCCGAGTCGGTTGCCGCCGTGGACGGAGACGCAGGCACACTCGCCGGCCGCGTAGAGGCCGTTGATACAGGTCTGGCCGTTCTCGTCGGTCTCGATGCCGCCCATCGCGTAGTGCTGGCCGGGCTTGACCGGCATCGGCTCGACGAGCCCATCGACCCCCTCGAAGTCCTCTGCCAGGTGCAGAATGTTCTCGAGGCGGTCCATGATACGCTCCTCGCCGAGATGGCGCATGTCGAGGTGGACGTACTCGTCCTCGATGCCCCGCCCCTCGTCGACTTCGGTGAGTTCGGCGCGGGCGACGACGTCGCGGGAGGCGAGTTCGCCGGAGTTGTTCGCGTAGCCGTACTCGAACATGAACCGCTCGCCCTCGCTGTTGTAGAGGATGCCGCCCTCCCCGCGGACGCCCTCACTGATGAGGACGCCGGTCGACGGCAGCGACGTGGGGTGGAACTGGATGAATTCCATGTCCTCGAGCGGGGCGCCCGCACGGTAGGCCATCGCGTGGCCGTCGCCGGTACAGGAGACGGCGTTCGTGGTGTGGTCGAACGCCTGGCCGGGGCCGCCGGTCGCGAGGACGACGCCCTGGTTGGCTTTGAAGCCCTCGATGTTGCCGGACTGGACGTCGTAGGCGACGACGCCGTGACACTCCCGATCGTTGGGATCGGGCTCGTCCGTCGTCGCGAGGTTCATCACGTACCACTCGTCGTACACCTGGATGCCCCGCTTGACGACCTGCTCGTACATCGTGTGCAGCAAGTGGTGGCCGGTTTCGGCACCGGCGTACGTGGTGCGGGGGTACGAAAGCCCGCCGAACGGGCGCTGGGAGACGCGACCGTCCTCCTCGCGGGAGAACGGCATCCCCCAGTGCTCGAGGTGCATCGTCTCCTCGGGGGCGTCCTGGGCCAGCGTCTCGACTGCCGGGGCGTCGCCGAGGTAGTCCGACCCCTTCATCGTGTCGTAGGCGTGCAGTTCCCAGTCGTCGCCCTCCTGGAGTGCGGCGTTGATCCCGCCCTCGGCCGCGCCGGTGTGGCTGCGGACCGGGTGGAGTTTCGAGACGAGTGCCGTGTCGGCTCCCGCTTCGTGCGCTGCGATCGCGGCTCGGAGGCCGGCGCCGCCCGCGCCGACCACGATGACGTCGTGTTCGTACATATTACCAGAATTTGAGGTTCTTCTTGACAGCCTCCCGCTTGAGTTCCTGGATGTGCTCGGTTAGCGGGATGTCTTTCGGACACACTTCCGTACAGGAGAACTGGGTCTGGCACCGCCAGACGCCGTGTTCCTGCTCGAGAATGCGGAGTCGGTGCTCTTTGATCTCCTCGCTCTCGCGGTCGTCCATCGCGAACTTGTAGGCCTTGTTGATCGCCGCCGGGCCGAGGTACTTGTTGTCGCCGGCCGCGATGTTACACGAGGACATACAGGCGCCACACCAGATACATCGCGAGGACATCTTGATCTTCTCGCGGTTCTCCGGACTCTGGCGCTGCTCCTCGAGGTCGCTGACGTCGGGCGTGTCTTCGTCCTGGAAGTACGGCTCGACGGCGTGCATCTGGTCGTAGAAGTGGCTCATGTCGACGACCAGGTCCTTGACGACCTCCTGATGGGGCAGCGGTTCGATGCGAACCGGCTGCTCGAGATCGGAGATCTGGGTCTTGCAACCGAGTCGCTGTTTGCCGTTGACGAAGAAGGCGTCGGAGCCACAGACCGCCTGTCGACAGGAGTGGCGGAACGTAAGCGAGGAGTCGTACTCGTCGCGGGCGTACATGACCGCGTCGAGGACGGTCATCCCCTTCTTGAAGGGGACGTGGAAGTCGTCGAAGCGGGGTTCCTGCTTGCCCTCGACTTCGGGGTCGTACCGGAACACCTTGATGTGGACCGTCTCCCCCTCGAGTTCGGCCCGTTTCTCGGACTCCTCGTCGATCGCGCCCGACTCTTTCTCGGCGAGGCGGCGGTCTTGGGGCGACTGGGCCCCTTTCATGTCCGGATCTTTCGGTGCTTCCTGCGTCTCGGGTTCTTGTTGTTGTGTACTCATGTTAGGTCCACCCGGCCATAGCGAGTGCGACGTAGGTTCCCTGGACGATCAGCGCGCCACCAGCGATAACAAGGACTGCGAGTACTACTTTCTTCGGGGTTCCGTCGAGACCCTGGTTGACGAGTGCGTTGTAGACGCCGTTGACGCCGTGGAACGCCCCGGCAATCAGGAACAACACCATCGTCAGGAAGTAGCCAACGTTCTGCATCCGCGCCTGCGTGCCGAGGAAGGTCACTTCGTAAGCGTGGTTGACGAAGTGTAGCTGGAAGAAGTGAAACGCGAGGACGACGACGAGAAACGCCGCCGTGATTCGCTGGAGCAGCCACGCGGTCCCGCCGGGGGCGAAGGAACTGTAGCGTTCGGCCATTAGAGGCCCACCCCCGAGAGGAACGTCGGAACGCTCGCGACAGTGATGACCCCCGTCAGGATCAGCGAGGCGTAGAAGCTCTTGTCCTGTGCCTCGAGCCCGATGCCGAGGTCGACCATCAGCAGTCGGAGCCCATTCAGGATGTGGAAGACGGCGACGGCGAGCAGCCCGACCTCGAGGACGCGGATGATGAACAGGTCCTCGAGCCCCTGCAGCGTCGTCGTGTAGACGTCCGTCTCCGCCTGAATCATCGCTGGATCACCGCTCGCTGCGCCGATTGCCGTACTCAGCACGGCGATGTGGGTGAACAGGTAACCGATCAGCATCCACCCCGTGAACTTGTGGAAGATCCACGCCCACATCCCGGCCTTGAACTCTTTCCAGCGGCCGAAATCCTCGATGAGGCCGCGGTTGTAAGACTGACTCATGCGCTCATGTGGACCGTTTGACCGTGAGGGTATAGAAGTTACTTTTGTCGCTTCCAATTACCGCCACTACCGAGTCACTCGTTGGAAACTCGCGGTGTGCGTGAGCGCGAACCGAACCCGTTCGGCTCGAGCGCACATCGAACCGGAATGTCACGCGTCGGATCCGTTCAGCCGGGAAGACCGACCGCTGTCCGGTCAGTCCCGCAGTCGCGACCGGGACCGTGCCCTGCCCTCGCCCCGTTCCCGCTCGAGCGCGGTCAGGGTGTCCTGGGAGAGGCCGACGAGGTGACACAGCGGGTTGCCGGGGTAGACGACGGGGTTCTCGAGTACGCCGACGATGAGGCCGGTAAACGGCGCTTCGACGGTCTCGATGTCGTCCTCTTCCTTGAACGGGTTCGTGATCGAGCAGATCACCTCGTCCTCCCGAACGAGTTCGCCGCGGCCGCGTTTCATGTCGACGATGCCGCCCGCGTCGGCGCGGATCCAGGTCTTCTCGTCGTCGTCGTCGATGACGGTGCGCCAGCCGGGCCAGTGAACGGCCGAGTCGCGGTGACAGCCGAACTCGGCCAGTACGCTCGCGACGCCGGTCAGCGCGCGATCGATGAGGCGCCGCTGGAAGCGGTGGGCCTCGCCCATCTCGATCGTGATCGTTGGCACGCCCGCGTCGGTCGCTTCGCGGCGGAGGGTCCCCGACGGCCCCTCACCGGCGATGATGACGTTGGAACTGAAGGCGTTGGCGACCCGGGCGACCGTCGGATCGTCCATGTTCGCCCGGACGTGGAGCATGTTCGTCCGGCCGCGGGTGGAGGTGTGGAAGTCGAGCCCGAGGTCGCAGGGTTCGATGAAGTTCGTGAAGATGCGGTGGGCCATCCGCCTGGCGCTCGTCGATCCCTCCCGGCCGGGGAACGACCGGTTGAGGTCCCGGTCGTAGATGGGCAGGTATCGTTCCTGGGCGAGGAAGCCGGGGACGTTCATCACGGGCAGGCAGACGAGCGTCCCGTGGAGGTCGGCGTGGTTCCAGTCGTGGGCGACCTCGCGGACGACCTCGATGCCGTTCAACTCGTCGCCGTGGGCCGCGGCCGACAGGAAGACCGTCGGGCCCGGCTGCTCGCCGTTGACGATCGTCACCGGGATGCGGACGGGATCGCCCAGGTACGTCTCGCTGATACCGTACCGGATGTTGGCCGATTCGCCGGGGTCGACCCGGCCGCCGTTGTACGTGAACGGTTCGGGATCGTCTCCATTGGCGTCCAGATCGGGGGGCGTGACTGTTACCCCGTCGGGGGGCTCGAGGTCGTCGCGGGGGACGTCGTCGCTCATATCCCCCGCTGGACGGGACGAAACGTGAATCTTGCCCTCCGAATTACGTCCCCGTACGGTCGCGATCGGTTTTTGGATGAACGGGCACCGAATGGCCGAGGTGGTGGAAAATCTCTCCCCGTAACCATACGTTTTATACGAGGGGGTGGTACGCCCCCGCATGGAAATTCGTGAAGCAACTACCACGGACGTCGACGCCGTCCGCTCGATCGCCGAGGAGTCGCTCAACTCTACGTATACGGACTTCCTCGACGAGGAAACGATCGACGAGGCGATCGAGCAGTGGTACGGGGAGGGGTTCGTGGACTTCCTCGAGGACGACCACGCGCTCGTGCTCGTCGTCGAACGCGACGGCGAGGTCGTCGGCTTCTCCCAGAGCGAACTGGTCGGACAGCGATACGGGACGGGACAACTCCAGTGGCTCCACGTCGCCCCCGATCAGCGCGGCGACGGCACCGGGGTCCGACTCCTCGTCCGGACCCGCGAACGGCTGCTCGAGGAGGGGGCGGATCAGGTCGTCGGGTTCGTTCTCGCCGACAACGAGGGCGGCAACCAGTTCTACCGGGACCATGGCTTCGAGCGAGCGGGCCAGCGCGAGGTCGAAATCGGCTCCGAGACGTTCACCGAGAACGTCTACGTCGAGAGCGACCTCGGGGACGAGGGCTGGGGTGCCGTCGACGAACTCGAGGTCGACGGCGAAAGCGTCTACGTCAGCTACGGAGAAGCCGCTCGCGGTGCCAAAGCCCCGTTCTACAGTACCTACAGCACGGCGGATCGGGAGGAGGTGTACGCGTGGCTCTGTGGGAACTGCGACTCGCTGGACAACGCCATGGACACGATGGGGCGTATCGAGTGCAACGTCTGTGGCAATCGGCGGAAGGCGACTCGGTGGGACGCCTCGTACCTGTAGTCGGGCGAGGCCCACTGTTTTGTCGGTTCGACGACTGAACGGCGTATGGACGATACCGCCGATACCGGACGGCTCGGACGGCTCCACCATATCGAACTGTACGCTTCCGAGTTCGCGACGACGGTCGACTTCTGGGCGTGGTGGCTCACCGAACTCGGGTACGAACCGAAAGACGACTGGGACGGCGGTAGGTCCTGGCGGAACGGCCCGACGTACGTGGTGCTCGTCGAGGCGGACGACGAGAGGCCCCCGTTCGACCGGCGGTCGCCCGGCCTGAATCACCTCGCGTTCCACGCCGATACCCGACAGCGGGTCGACCGCCTTACCGACGGCATCCGTCGCCGGACGGACGCGCAGGTGCTCTACGAGGACCAACACCCCTACGCAGGCGGCTACTACGCGCTCTACTGCGAAGGACCCGAAGGAGTCAAACTCGAGGCCGTCGCGTCCGACGCGAAGCAGCGGCGCGAGTAGGACGAGCGTATCCTTCGAATAAGCACAGGTTTCGCCCGCAAGCGGGCGGCTTGCTCGTTGTTTACCCCGCATTACAATTGCCCGATCGGGCGTCCTCGAGGACGACGACCGCGGCGGCGTCGGTCGTGCGCTTCTCTATGAGTTCGAGTACACGCAACCGGATCGTTCGCGGGTTCAAGGCGACGCTCGTCTCGAGGGCGGTCTACATGCTCTCGAGCGCGCTGTTGATGTTCGTCCTCGCGCGCATCCTCGAGCCCGACGGCTACGGGGCGTTGTACTGGGCGATCGGGGTTCTGATGGTCGTCCAGTTGCTCGCGGATCTCGGCATCGGGAAGTCCACCGCGCGGTACATTTCCGAATACCGCGAGAAAGACGAGGGACAGATCCCACACCTGCTACGGTCGGCCGTCGCGTATCAGCTGATCGTCCTCGCGGTAGTCGCGTACGCGCTGCTGGTCTTTCACGATCGGATCGCGGTCCTGCTCGGGGACCCGGAGGCGGCCCCGTTCCTGGCGGCCGGCGTCCTCTTCATCGTGGCAAACTCCGTTAGCGGCTTCTCGATGATGGCGTTCCAGGGGTTCAATCGCCTCGGGTACAGCGCCGCGGTGCAGGCAGTCAGCGGGGCGACGCGACTCGTCTTCGCCGTCGGCTTCGTCCTGCTTGGGTTTGGCGCGCTCGGTGCCTTGTTCGGCTACATCGTCGGCTACGCCATGGCCGGAGCGTTCGGGGTCGGCGTTCTCTACTTCAAGTTCTATCGGACCTACGAACCCGCCGAGGAGTACGAAGAGGGACTCTCCAGGCGACTGGCCGAATACAGCGTTCCGCTGACGGCAACCCGCAGCGCGAACGTCATCGACAAGCGCCTCGACATCGTTCTCGTCGGGGTCTTCCTCCCCTCGGCGGCCGTGGGGTTCTACCAGCTCGGGAAACAGGTCGTCGACTTCGTGCTCGCACCCTCGGAGTCGCTCGGGTTTACCATCTCGCCGAACTTCGGCGAACAGAAAGCGAACGACCAGCTCGAGCAGGCCCGCCGGATCTACGAGGAGTCGCTGACCCACACGATGCTGGTCTACATCCCCGCGGCCGCCGGACTCGTGCTGGTCGCCGACCCGTTCGTGACCATGGTCTTCCCGGAGTACGAGGGGGCCGTTCCCGTGCTGCAGGTCCTCGCGGGGTTCGTCGTCCTCCAGGCGATCACGAACCTGACCAGCGACAGCCTGGATTACCTCGGACGCGCCCGCTCCCGCGCGATCGCGAAGGGAGTCACCGCGGTCACCAACTTCGGACTGAACCTGGTGTTGATCCCGACGATCGGGGTCGTCGGCGCGGCGCTCGCGACGGTCGCGACCCACTCGGTGTACGTCGCGGTGAACCTCTACATCGTCCACGAGGAGCTTTCGCTCCGGCTCGGGCGGCTGGCACGATCGATCGGGACGATCTGTGCGATCACGCTCGTGATGGCCATCGCCGTCTCGCTCGTGACCCCGCTGGTCTCGAACCTTCCCATGCTGGTCGGCGCGATCGCGCTCGGGGCAGCCACGTGGGCCGTCCTCGCGGTGGCCAGCGGCCTGCTCGATCCTACCGAAGTCCGGGCCGTCATCCGGTCCGAGGGGAGCCACTGAACCGGCGGCCTCGAGGGGTCGACCGGGAGCCTTCGGCGACGACCGAGGACGGGCGCGTCCGCTTGCGGTTCCCTATCAATACTTATCCCGGCGGTCGGCATCTAGTGTGTATGATCGACGATCCCGTCACTGTCGGCGTCCTGAGTTTTCACACGAGCAAAGAGACGAAAGCGATCCTCAACGCGGTGGAGGAACTGGGCCACGACACGGCGTGGCTTCGAACCGAGAACACGTCGGTTAGCATCGTCGACGGAAGCGTCGTCTTGGAGCCCGACGTCGACGTGATCGCGAACCGAATGCTGCTGTCGAACACCGAACAGCCCTGCGAAGAACTGGGACTGGCGAACACCTTCGCACAGCTCGTTCCGATGCTCAACGAGCCGACGACGGTACTCACCGCCATCCACAAGCTCTCGACGGCGACGGCGCTTGCGAGCCAGGACGTTCGCACGCCGAACGTGACGCTCGCGCTCAGCAGCGACACGCTGAACGCCGCCCGCGATCGGTACGGCGAGGAGGCGGTCTACAAGACCGCGATCGGCACCCACGGCGGCGGGACCTGGAAGGTCGGGCCGGACGAGCCGGTCAACGCCCAGGTCGGGAACCGCTACGCCTTCCTGCAGGAACTCGTCGACCGCGAGGACGTTCGCCACCGGGATCTCCGGGTCTACGTCGTCGACGGCGAGATCGTCGCCGCGATGTACCGGTACGCGCCGGACAACGACTGGCGGACGAACGTCGCACTCGGCGGCTCCGTCGAGGACGCGACCGGAGACCTGCCCGACGAGGCCGCGGAGATGGCGGTCCGGTCGGCCGACGCGATCGGCCTCGACTACGCGGGCGTCGACCTCGTCGAGGGCGACGAGGGGTGGTTCGTCCTCGAGGTCAACCCGACGGCCGGATTCAAGGGGCTCTACCAGGCGACGGGCGTCAGTCCCGCTCCCCGGATCGCGAAACTGGCGATCGAACGGGCGGGCGGCGACGTCGACGACGAGCGGGTCGACGAGCTATCGCGTGTGCTAGACGACTCGCGGCCGACGGCCCAGCCGGTGCAGCAGACGTCGACCGACACCGAACCCGCCGTCATCGGCTACATCGAAGAGGTCGTCCTCTCGGGTACCAGCGGGTCGTCGACGGTCCGTGCGAAGTCGGACACGGGGGCCACCCGGACGAGCATCGACACGGGCCTCGCCGCGGACATCGGTGCGGGACCGATCAAGTCGATCACCCGTATCAGGTCCGGGAGCAGCAAGACAGCGAAGAGCCGTCCCGTCGTCGACGTGGTCGTCGGCGTCGGCGGCAACCAGCACACCGTCACCGCGAGCGTCGAGGACCGGAGCCACATGGACTACCCCGTCCTGCTCGGCCGGGACATCCTCGAGAACTACCGGGTGGACGTGAGTCGGCGCATCGACGGTGGCGACGACGATACGCCGGAGGAGTAACGGATCACTGAAAACTGGAACTGCGACCGTCCGGGGCCGACCCGCCCGACCAGTTGTTTTATTTACCTTTCTGCCGAACCGTCGAGGTATGACGACGGTCCTCGCTTCGACGCTCTCCGATACCCCAGTGCTCGGCTCCGACGGAACCGAGATCGGGACGGTCCACAACGTGACGATGGACGTCGAAACTGGCCACCTGGCGCACCTCCTCGTCTCGCCGGCGACAGAGCGGAGCTACGGGTTCGCTCGGACGGAGGATGGGCAGCTCCGGGTTCCTGCGGGCCGGATGGTAGACGTCGGCGACTACGTGGTGATCGATCGTTCCGTCGAGTAAGAAGGAGCGACGCGGTCACCGACCGATCACGAACACCCCGGATATGACTTCCTGTCCTTCACAAATACAAACTTTTATTCCAACTTTCGGAGATCCAAAGAGGAGAAACGGAATCGGTATTCGGGGACAGTGCATCGAATTTATGGATACGATATCGCTGACCATCGACGAGACCGTCCGTCAGTATGGGAACGCTCGTCCGGGAAGCGATCGAACGGATGCGCGTGACCGACGTCAAAGTCGCTGCGGACGACGGACAGCAAACCCGGTATCACTGCCTGAGTGGCCGGAATCTTCGAAAGCTGGAACCGGAACCGACCCCTGCCGCCACCGTTCGAGCGAGCGGACTGGCCGATCGGAGCGACCGAAGTCTCGCTCTGTGACCGACTCATCGGGGTCGTGCCGGCGACACGTCGCGAGCCCGGTACCGACCATCGTTCCTAATTCGATAATATTTTTTAACTATCCACGAACACTTTCTTCCTCGAGTAGACAATCTTAATAGGGGAAAGTACCAATCGTCCGATGATGATAGGCTCTGATCAAGACTGGTGGCCGAACCAGTTGGACCTGGAGATTCTCGACCAGAACGCCGAACAGGTCGATCCGCGGGGCGAGGATTTCGACTACGCCGAGGAGTTCGAAAAACTCGACCTCGAGGAAGTAAAAGCAGACATCGAAGACGTCCTGACGACGTCCCGCGAGTGGTGGCCGGCGGACTACGGTCACTACGGCCCGCTGATGATCCGGATGGCGTGGCACAGCGCCGGCACGTACCGCACCGTCGACGGCCGCGGTGGCGCCGACGGCGGTCGACAGCGCTTTCCCCCGCTCAACAGCTGGCCCGACAACGCGAACCTCGACAAGGCCCGACGCCTGCTCTGGCCCGTCAAGCAGAAGTACGGCCGCAAACTCTCGTGGGCCGACCTGATGATCCTGGCCGGGAACGTCGCCCTCGAGTCGATGGGCTTCGAGACGTTCGGCTTCGCGGGCGGACGCGAGGACGAGTTCAAGCCCGACAAGTCCGTCTACTGGGGCCCCGAGAACAAGATGGAGGAGTCCGACCGGTTCAGCGACGAGGGTGAACTCGAGGAACCCCTGGGCGCCACCGTCATGGGTCTCATTTACGTGAACCCGGAGGGCCCGGACGGCAAACCTGACCCGGAGGCCTCCGCCGAGCGGATCCGGGAGTCGTTCGGCCGTATGGCCATGAACGACGAGGAGACGGCCGCGCTCATCGCCGGCGGCCACACCTTCGGGAAGGTCCACGGTGCCGACGACCCCGACGAACACGTCGGCCCCGAACCCGAAGCGGCCCCCATCGAACAGCAGGGCTTCGGCTGGGAGAACGAGTACGGCGAGGGCAAGGGTCCCGACACGATCACCAGCGGGATAGAGGGGCCGTGGAACACCACGCCGACCCAGTGGGACACGAGCTACATCGACAACCTGCTCGACTACGAGTGGGAGCCCGAGAAAGGTCCCGGCGGCGCGTGGCAGTGGACCACCAAGAGCGGCGAACTCGACGAGGCCGCGCCGGGCGTCGACGACCCCTCCGAGCGGGAGGACGTCATGATGCTGACGACGGACGTCGCCCTGAAGCGCGACCCCGACTACCGGGAGATCCTCGAGCGCTTCCAGGAGAACCCCATGGAGTTCGGAATGGCCTTCGCGAAGGCCTGGTACAAGCTGACCCACCGTGACATGGGTCCGCCGGAGCGGTTCCTCGGTCCGGAGGTCCCCGACGAGGAGATGCTCTGGCAGGACCCGCTCCCCGACGCCGACTACGACCTGATCGGGGACGAGGAGGTCGCCGAACTCAAAGAGGAGATCCTCGCGTCCGATCTCTCGGTCTCCCAGCTGGTCAAGACTGCCTGGGCGGCGGCGTCGACCTACCGCGACAGCGACAAGCGCGGCGGCGCCAACGGTGCCCGCATCCGCCTCGAACCCCAGCGTAGCTGGGAAGTCAACGAACCCGACGAACTCGAGACGGTCCTGTCGACCTACGAGGAGATCCAGGAGGAGTTCAACGCCTCTCGATCGGACGACGTGCGCGTCTCGCTCGCGGACCTGATCGTCCTGGGCGGCAACGCGGCCGTCGAGCAGGCCGCGGCGGACGCCGGCTACGACGTCGAGGTACCGTTCGAACCGGGCCGTACCGACGCGACGCAGGAACAGACCGACGTCGACTCGTTCGAGGCGCTCAAACCCGACGCGGACGGGTTCCGTAACTACGCCTCGGACGAACTCGACTACCCGGCCGAGGAGGCCCTAGTCAACAGGGCCGACCTGCTCGACCTGACGGCCGACGAGATGACGGTGCTGGTCGGCGGTCTGCGCACGCTGGGCGCGACCTACCAGGACACGGACCTTGGTGTCTTCACGGACGAGCCCGAGACGCTCACCAACGACTTCTTCGAGACCGTCCTCGACTTGGACTACGAGTGGGAACAGGTCTCGGAGGGCGAGGAAGTCTACGAACTGGTCGACCGCGAGACCGGCGAGGTCGAGTGGCGAGGCAGCCGCGTGGATCTGATCTTCGGTTCGCACGCCCGGCTCCGCGCCATCGCGGAAGCCTACGCGGCCGAAGACGGCGAAGCACAGTTCGTCGAGGACTTCGTCGACGCGTGGAGCCACGTGATGCAGGCCGACCGCTTCGACCTCGATTGACATCCTCCCCGCGCTGAAGCGCGAGGATTCCTCCGTTGGGGTTCGGGCTATGCCGATTCCACGGAGGCAACTTGCGGGTTTGTGCGCACTTCTTTGGGACTTTCGTGAGGGTGTGGTTTCCCCGACCATTCGTGGTCGTCCCACTCGAATCGCACGGGCCGTGCCATCGGCCTGACTTCTGTATCGCTGTGTTCTCGAAGGAACGTCTCTGAGGCTGTGAGGTCGGCGTGACCCTCGAATCCACACGGACACGTCAGTGTATCTCCGTGGCGAACTGTCTCTTCATGGTCGCCACATTCGGGACACCTATGACTCGTCCACGCTTCTGACTCGACTTCGAGACTGATGCCGTACTCCTCACAGACGCACGCGAGACGATGGATGAACTTCGGCGGAAGAGGAAAGAACGGACTATCCGAATATGCCGTCGTCGTCGTCTTCTTCCTCCTCTTCTTCGGGCTGCTCTTCTTCGGGTGGTTCTTCCTCAGCCTGTTCCTCCTCTTCGGCCGGTTCCTCCTCTTCGGCCGGTTCCTCCTCTTCAGCCTGTTCCTCCTCTTCAGCCTGTTCCTCCTCTTCGGCCGGTTCCTCCTCGTCTTCGGTCTCTCCTCCCCCAAGGCTGACGTCGACCTCGAGCAGGTTCGCCTCTGCGTCGCGGAAGGAGGCGTCGCTGGCCAGCGTCACCGTATCCCCTTCGCTGACCTCGGCCTCGTCTTCGTCGACGATGAGATGCCCCAGCACGGTCCCCGCGCCGATGTCGAACTGGACGATGTAGACGTCCCAGTCGTCGACGGGATCGAACGCTTCCTCGAAGTTCTCCAGAACGCTATCCCGATTGGAGGTCTGCAACTCGGCGAGAACGTCGGCGTCGACGTCCGGGTAGTAGTCCCTCCCGGTGATGACGACCTCCCCGTCGCCGTCACCGTCGTCTTCCTGGGCGGCCGCCGTGCTCGTGCTGGCCCCGGCACCGACCGCGAGCGCGGTCGCCGCCAGTGTCCCTTTTTTCATAAACGAACGACGCGAATCGCCACTGTCGAACTGATCTTCCTCGCTCATGTCTCTCATGCCCCTGGGGGCAAGCGAAGTTGGCCGATGGCACGTATAAAGCGACTCGTCCGTTTCGTCGGCCATGCGACTGTTTCGGCTGGTAATACCGGAACTAGTTACGCTACACGCCCGGCGTCGGGACCGCGAGGCTACGAGACGCCGAACGGGGAACCGGCCGACCGTCGTCGACACCTGTCCGTGCGCTGTTCGTCTCGAGCAGTTATGGAAACGGCCGATCGGATGGCTGAAAGACCGCCGAAAGCGGCCGCGTCGAAAGCAACTGATCGAGCGACCACCGTCCCGTCGAACGAAAGGACTGTTTCCGCGGAAAACGAGCGATTTTATCCGCAGAGAGCCGGTAAAAGTCAATTGCTGCGGGGAGCGTGCCGCTACGCTCCGTCGCTTTCGTCGTCGCCCATGTCGTCGTCTTCAGTGTCGTCGCCTACGCCGTTGTCTTCAGTATCGTCGGATCCCATGTCTTCGTCCTCTTCTTCGTCTTCGTCCTCATCCTCGTCGTCGCTAGCGCCCCCTCCTCCGGTACTGACCTCGAGCAGGTTCGCCTCTGCGTCACGGAAGGAGGCGTCGCCAGAGAGCGTCACCGTGTCCCCTTCGCTGACGTCGGCTTCGTCCTCGTCGACGAAGAGGTGACCCAGCACGGTCCCCGAACCGATGTCGAACTGGACGATGTACAGGTCCCAGTCGTCGACGGGGTCGAACGTTCCCTCGAAGTTCTCGAGGATCGTATCTCGCGTCCCCGTCTCGAGTTCGGCGAGGACGTCGGCGTCGACGTCCGGGTAGTAGTCACTGCCAGTGAGGACGACTTCGCCGTCATCGTCTTGCTGTGCAGCCGCCGTACTCGCGGTGGTACCGGCACCGACCGCGAGCGCGGTCGCCGCAAGTGTTCCCTTTTTCATAAACGAACGACGCGAATCTCCACTGTCGAACTGATCTTCCTCGCTCATATCTCTCATGCCCCTGAGGGCAAGGGGAATTGGCCGATAGCGTGCATAAAGCAGACAGTCCGTTTCGGACCTCAACGCGACCGTTTCGCGGGTTAATTCCGAAAAAAGCCGAGATAACGGTATGAGAGGCTCGCATCGACTCTCTCGACTCAGCGAAACGCGGCGTTTTCGTGATCGACTCGAGTCGCCAGACAGCAAATACGTAATTTCGGAAACGGGAGTTGCGCGAGGAAATTTCGGGCTCTCGAGGTGTGGGTGACGGGTACCCGGTTGCGGTCCCGGCGGACGTCCTGGCGGTTCTCCGCTGGCGGGACCCGAGACCTCGGGTCGAGGTCGACGGTCGGTCTCGTGAGTGGAGAAAGGGATCGTCGAACGCGGAATAAGCGACTTTTGACGACTATTGTCCGCGTATTACCGATCGATAGCTGCGTGTGCAAGCCCCATCCTTATCCGACTGTTTGGCGCTCATCATTCTGGCTTTCCCGCGTGCCGAGATGGGCGTATCCGGGGAAGCCGTTCGGTCGTGAAACCACCGGCCGACTCCGTGTAGAGCGGGTTACTCCCTCGGAGTCGGCTTTCGCCTAGCGGCCGAACGCCGCGGTCACGAGTCGGACTCGTACTCCGCCCAGATGTATCGCGTCGCGACGCTGCGATACGGACGCCACGCCTCGGCGATCTCGCGCATTTCCCCGCGGGTCAGGTCCTCCCCGTTTGCGTACAACTGCTCGATGCCCCGCCGAACCGCGAGATCGCCCAGCGGAAGCACGTCGGGCCGCTCGAGGACGAACAGGAGGTACATCCGCGCGGTCCACTCGCCGACACCCTTGATTTCGGTGAGACGGTCGATCACCTCGTCGTTGTCGTGGTCGGCGAGTCCGGCCCGCGTGTAGTCCCGCTCCTGGAACGCGCGGGCGGCGTTTCGCATGTACTCGATCTTGCTGCGAGAGAGTCCCGCGTCACGCAGCGCCCCGTCGTCGGCGGCGAGGACTCGATCGGGCGTGATCTCGTCGTCCAGGACGTCGAACACCCGCTCGCGGACGGCCATGGCACTTGCCGTCGAGAGCTGTTGGTTGATGATCGAGATACAGAGCCGTTCGTACTCGGTCCAGTCGGGTTCGACGTACGGGTCGTGACGGTCGAGGAGATCCGCCATAACGGGATCCTCGCGAAGAACGGGGTGAGCCTCTTCGAACATTCGTCGTGTCCGTTCACGGGACCGCGGCGGCATATGCGTCTCGGTCCGGGTTCCACGTTCCGCCTCGAGTACGCCACGAACCCACCCCGTCGTCGAGAGGTCATTCGAGGTGGTGGTAATCCAGTTCGTACCCCTCCTCGAGCGCCTCACGGACGGCGGGGCTGGGCTCGCCGACCCCGCGCCGGTCGATCGAGCGTTCGCCGCCATCGATCGAGACGACGAGGTTGACCCGCCAGTCCTCGTTCATCTCGGGGTAGTCGGACCGGTAGTGGGCACCGCGGGACTCGGTCCGCTCGAGGGCAGCACGAAGGGCCGTCTCGGCGACGATGAGGCTGAACGAGAGGTCGACGGCGAACTCGAAGGACGGCGACGTCGGACCCCCCTCGACGCGGAGATCGGTCGTCCGCTCGCGCACGGCCTCGAGTTTCGCGAGCGCCTCGCGCAGTCCCTTCTCGTCGCGGAGAATGCCGGCGTGACGCCACATCAAAGCCCGCAGATCGGCGAGCAGTTCGGTCGGTTCGACGTGGCCGTCGGCGGCTGCCAGCGTCTCGAGGCTGGCGAACTCCCGTTGTGCGAGCGCACGCGTCTCGTCGGTCACGGTCGGTGATTCGTCCTCGGCTGTCACCTCGCTCGCGACGTGTTCGCCCACGAGCTTCCCGATCGCGACGGTCTCGGCGAGCGAGTTGCCTCCGAGACGGTTCGCGCCGTGGACGCCCGCGACGGTCTCGCCGACCGCGTAGAGTCCCTCGACACCGGTCTCGCCGGTCTCGAAGTCGACGTCGACGCCCCCCATCGTGTAGTGGGCTGTCGGCGCGACCTCGATCGGTTCCTCGGTGATGTCGACACCCAGGGACTCGAACCGCTCGACCATCCGCGGCAGCCGATCGCGGACGTAGTCGTCGTCGCGGTGGGAGATGTCGAGGAAGACGCCGCCGTTCTCGGAGCCCCGTCCCTCCTCGAGTTCGCGTGCGATCGCGCGGGCGACGACGTCGCGGGCGTCGAGTTCCATCTGATCGGGCGAGTACCGTTCCATGAACCGCTCGCCCTCGGTGTTGTAGAGTCGGCCGCCCTCGCCGCGGACCGCCTCGGTGACGAGGCGGCCGTCCCACTCCTCGCCGTAGCGCTCGCCGACCATGCCCGTCGGGTGGAACTGGACGAACTCGAGGTCGAGCAGTCGAGCACCGGCCTCGAGCGCCAGCGCCTGTGCGTCGCCGTTGTTCTCGTCATCCCGCGAGGAGTGGCGCTCGAAGATCGCGGAGAACCCGCCCGCGGCGAGGACGACGTGGTTCGAGCGAAAGACGAGCCCTCGGCCGGACTCCATGTCGAACCCGACGGCCCCGGAGACCCGCTGGCCGTCCGAGAGCAAGCGGGTGATCATGACGTTCTCGCGGTAGGGTACCTCGAGTTCCTGCGCCCGATCGATGAGCGCCTCGAGCATGGCTTCGCCGGTACGGTCGCCGACGAAACACGTGCGGCGGTACGACTGTGCGCCGAAGTACCGCTGGTTGATCGCACCGTCCTGGGTACGGTCGAATGGCATCCCCCAGTCCACGAGTTCGCGGATCCGGTCCGGCATCTCGCGGGCCGTGAGTTCGACGGCCGTGGGGTCGTTCAGGTGGTGGCCCTCGTTCAGCGTGTCCGCGGCGTGGATCGTCCAGTCGTCCTCGTCGTCGAGCGAGCCGAGGGCGGCGTTGATCCCGCCCGCGGCCCACGTCGTGTGTGCGTCGCCGTGGTCGCGCTTGCCGATCACCAGCGGTTCGACGCCGGACTCGGCGAGTTCGATGGCGACCCGGGCACCGGCCGCGCCCGCCCCGATCACGAGTACTGGGACGGAGACGACGTCGTACTCGAGGCCGTCCGCCGACGAGGGACCCTCCCCGTGTTCGATTCGGTTCGCAACCCCGGCGTCGCGACCGCTGTCCGCCGGTCGTCGCGCATCGCCGTCGGCAGTTCGACGGTCGTCAGCGGATGGTTCTGTCATCGATGTAACCTCAGTGCCGAGCGGGTTTAGGGAGAGACCCAAACGACGTAGCCCCCGTATCCTTGTCGTATAGTGGCTCTATTTCCAGATCAAGGGCAGCGGCCACCCCCTCCCTTCCCCCCACGCTTACTCCGCTCGAGACGGAAGCCCCGGACGGATGCAACCGGTCGTCCACCTGGCCGTCGGCTACGTCTGTTACGCACTATACACGCGCCGACGACGCGACGCTATCCCCCACGACGGGGCGGCGATCGCCGCGATCCTCGGCGCTGCCCTTCCGGACCTCCTGGACAAGCCGATCTGGCTCGTCGGCATCGTCGACGTCGGGCGGACGATCGGCCACTCGCTGCTGTTCGCGCTCCCGCTGCTCGTCGCTCTCGGACTGCACGCACGCTCGAGCGACCGGGAGGTCCTCGCGGTCGCGTTCGCTGTCGGATACCTCTCCCACGTCGGGACCGACGTCCCCTGGCACGTCCTCGCGGGAGACGTCCACGAACTCGGCTTCCTCCTCTGGCCGATCACGCCGATGCCGCCGTACAGCGGGACGAAATCGCTCGCGACGGTACCGGGCCTCGAGGTGACCGTCATGACGCTGTGGCTCGAGGCGGTCGTGCTCGTCGCGGGTATCGGACTGTGGTGGGTCGACGGAAAACCGGGGCTCGAGGCGGTAGCTCGGGCCCTGAGCGGATAAACGTCTCGGGGACTGGTCGTGTTCCGGTAGTAGCTTTTTGCACGTCGGGGCTGTTCGACCACCGATGGTCGACGGCGAATCCCTGCTTCGCTCCGCCCGAAATCAGTTCGGCACGTCGGAGCGACGGATCGATCGCTCGGGCGAGAACCGGATCAAGGAGTGGGTCCTCTTCGACGGCAACCGCGAGCGGGTCGCGACCGGATTGCTCGCGGCCGTGTTCGTTCTCCTGCTCGTCATGGGCGGACTCTGGCCGATCGAATACCAGGAGCTGTTGAGCGAAACGACGATGGTCCAGACGATGTTCGACACCCTGCTGAGCGGGACGATCCTGCTCGTTTCGATCGTCGTCTCGATCGCCGCGGTCGGCATCTCCCAGGAACTCACGTCGCTCGGCGACCAGTCCGAACGGGTCGATACGACCATCGACTTCCAGGCCGAGATCGAGGATCACGGCATCGTGGACGTCAGTCCGGCACGTCCGGGCAAGTTCACCGCAGTCGTCCTCCGGTCGATCAAACAGCGCGCCCACGAACTGCAGGAACTCGACGGAAACGCCGGCGCGGAGTACCGCCACGAGGTCGACCGTCTCCAGGGCGACATCCGGAAGAACACCGAGGAGGTGTTGACCACCCTCTCCCGGGTTCCCAACGGCTCGACGGACGAACTCCTCACCGGCCTGAACTACGACTCCTCGTGGCAACTACACCAGTCGCGTCGGATCCTCACGAAGTACGACGACCGACTCACCGCCGAGGAACGAGCGGTGATCGAGGACATCATGGACACGCTTCACAAACTGATGGTCTGTCGCGAGTACTTCAAGACACTCTACTACAAACTCGAGCTCTCGGACCTCACGACGACGCTGTTGACGGTCTCGCTACCGATTATCGTTTTCATTACGTACGTGCTGCTCGCCCTCGACAGCGGGCTCTTCCCCGACGTCTCGCTGTTCGGGTATACGCCGCTGACCGTCTTCATCAGCTTCGCGTACACCATCGCGCTCGCACCCTACGCGGTGCTCACGTCGTACGTCCTCCGTGCCGCGACGGTGACGAAACTGACGCCGGAGGAGGGCCCGTTCGTGCTCGACGCCGACCGGGAGACGGCCTACGATCGAGAGGAGTGATCGGGCGGCGGACCCCGACACCGACTACCGCGCGTCGTCGCCGTCCTCGAGTCCGGTCGGCGTCTCCGGTTCGACGCCGGCGAGTCGCATCGCGTTGCTCGTCACGCCGAGGCTCATCCCCATGTCTCCGATAACGACGGCGTGGATCACCGTCACGATGCCGAAGGGCGCACCGGCCGCGAGGACCGCCTTCACGGCCAGGCTCGCCCAGATGTTCTGCCGGATGACGCCGTTTGCCTTCCCGGAGAGTTCGTAGAGGTACGGCAGGCGGGTGAGGTCGTCGCTCATCAGCGCGACGTCGGCCGTCTCGAGCGCGGTGTCGGTTCCCGCGGCACCCATCGCGATGCCGACGGAGGCGGTCGCCAGCGCGGGCGCGTCGTTGATGCCGTCGCCGACCATGGCGACGCCTCCTCCGTCCGCACTCCCGTTTGCATCCGTGCCCTCGCTCTCGCCTTCCAGCCGGTCGATCCACTCGAGTTTCTCGTCGGGCAGCAGTTCCGCGTGGTACTCGTCGATCCCCACCTGTTCGGCGATCGCACGGGCCGTCCCCTCGTTGTCACCGGTGAGCATCACGACGCGGACCCCCTGCTCTTGCAGCCGCGAGACCGCCCACTCGGCTTCCGGACGGACCCGGTCCGCGACCGCGATCACGCCGACGGGCCCGTCCTCGGTGCCGACGATCACGACGGTCTTCCCCTCGGACTCGAGTTCGGGGACGAGGTCGGTGAGCACGTCGAGACAGCCCGGTCGGTCGCACTGCGAGTCGCTGTCGTACCCCTCCGACGCGAGGTCGACACCGCCGTCGGTCGTCGCGTGGACGTGCTCGAGGTCGGCGAGCCCCTCGAACAGGTCCGGCTTGCCGACGTAGAGCGTTTCGCCGTCGATCTCGGCCCGCACGCCCTTGCCGGTCAGGGCCTCGAACTCGGCGACGTCGGGGTCGTCGGGATCGATCCCCCGCTCCTCGGCGTAGCCGACGATCGACTGGGCGATGGGGTGTTCGCTGCGGCGTTCGGCGGCGCTCGCCCGGCGGAGGACGTCCGCCTCGTCGGCCCCCTCGAGCGGGATCACGTCGGTCACTGAGAGGTCGCCCTCTGTCAGCGTTCCCGTCTTGTCCACCGCGAGAACGTCGCTCTCGTCGACGGCCTCGAGATGACGGCCGCCTTTGATGAGGACGCCGTTACGGGCGGCACTCGTGACACCCGAGACGACGCTGACCGGCGTCGAGATGACGAACGCGCACGGACAGGCGATGACGAGCAGCGTCAGTCCGCGGAGGAACCAGGTGTTCCAGGACGCCCCGACCAGCAGCGGCGGGAGCGCTGCCACTGCGAGCGCGAGAACCACGACGATCGGCGTGTAGACGCTCGCGAACCGGTCGACGAACTGCTCGCGCTCGGTCTTCTCGCGCTCGGCGTCCTCGACCATCCGGACGATCCGCGAAAGCGTCGAGTCGGCGGCGGCGCGTTCGACCTCGACCTCGAGGTAGCCCGACTCGGCGATCGTCCCGGCGTAGACCTCGTCGCCCGTGGACTTGTCCTCGGGGACGCTCTCGCCGGTGATCGGCGACTGGTCGACCGCGCTTTCCCCCTCGCGGACGACGCCGTCCGCGGGGATCTTCTCGCCGGGGCGAACGACGACCACGTCGCCGACCGCGAGGTCGTCCGCCGGGATCGTCTCCTCGCCGTCCCCGGTCTTGACGGTCGCGACGTCGGGCGAGAGGTCCATCAGTTCCCGCAGCGAGTCCCGGGCCCGATCCATCGAGAACTGCTCGAGCAACTCGGCGATCGAGAACAGCACGGCCAGCATCGCCCCCTCGAAGGGGTGGTGGGCCGCGACCGAGGCGACGATGCCGACGCTCATCAGGAAGTCGATGTCGAGGCTCCGGTTGCGCGCCGAGTAGTAGCCGTTGCGCAGAATCGGCGCGCCGCCGACCGCCGCCGCGAGGATGAAAAGCAGGTGCGAGAGTTCGTACGTCCGGCCGGCCACCGTACCCACTGCGGGGTCGAGTCCGGGGAGGACGAACTCGAGGGCCATTCCCGCGGCGACGAGGACGGCCGCGATCCCGGTGCCGACGGCGCGTCGGCTCCGCCAGACGGCGCGTTCCTCCGAGAGCGGATCCGTGCCGTCCGACAGCGGGGTCGCGTCGTATCCCGCGCCTTCGACGGCCTCGACGATCTCGTCCGGCCCGGTCCCCTCGTCGACAGTCACGGTTACGCGCCCCGAGGCCGGTCGCGTCTCGATCCGGTCGACGCCGTCGACGTCCTCGAGCGCGTTCTCGACCTTCCCCGCACAGGAGGGACAGTCCATCTCGGGGACCGACAGGGCGAGTTCGGCGTCCTCGTCCTCGATCGTGTAGCCGGCGGCCCGGACGCGTTCGCGGATTTCCTCGGGCTCGGTGACGGTCGGATCGTAGTCGACGATTAGCTGGCCGCTGGTCACCCGCGGATCGATCCCGTCGATCCCCTGGAGAGTCTCGACGCTGTTCGTCACTTTGCCCGCACAGGACGGGCAGTCCATCTCCGGAACGCGCAACTCGAGGCGACGCGTCGCGCTCGAGTCGGGCGCGGAACCGGATGGGGTCGAGGTGGAAGACGACTCGGTCATCACGTCGTTGTAGTCACGGAACGGATAAACAGGTTATTTGGCGTGCGCCAACTCGGGGGTCGGCGCGGGACGAGACGGCCGCTACAGTCGAGTCGTGATTTCTTCGAGCACGTCGTCGGTCTCGGCGTCGGCCGCGGCGAACGCCGTCGCGAGTTCGGCTTCCGCCCGGCGAAGCCGGTAGGACAGCGTCGATCGCGGAATCCCGAGCCGATCGGCGAGGTCCGAGAGGTCGATCCGGCGTGGCGTCTCGTAGTAGCCGTGTTCGACGGCAGCACGCAGCGCCTCGCGCTGTTCGTTGGGGAGCGATCGGTCCGCGTCGGGATCGAGCGGGGTCCGCTCGGGATCGAGTTCGGTCAGTCGTAGCATCTCGATCCCGGTACAGCCGCCGACCTCGTCGCCCAGCGCGTCGAAGAACTCGTGGACCGGCGCGGTGTCGTCGAGGACGATCCGCCAGCGATACCGTCGGCCCTCGCGGTAGGTCTCGAACAACAGCCCATCGCCCAGGTGCTCGAGGGCGACGTGGGGCACCGACGTACAGACGTCGGTCCGCTCCCAGTAGGTGTAGACGACGAGTTCGTCGCTCGAGCGGTCCAGCTCCTGCACGTCGCAGCTAGTTCCGCAGCCGTCGTTGACCAGACAGTCGGCGAAGTAGTCGTCGTTCCCGTACGCGCGCTCGAGGGCCTCGAGCCCTTCCGCCGTCCCCTCGGCGTGGTCGACGCGCCAGAGGCTGTCGGCGCTGGCGTGACACGAGAGCGATCGGATCGACGTCTCGGGATGGTCCGCGAGCACGTCGGCGACCGGGTTCGTGCCCGATTCGTACTCGAGGGCGAAGACGAACTCTCTCATTACCTAGGTGAAGGGGCTCACGCGGCAAATGACTTCCCGATGGGCACCGTAGAAGTATCGATGACTGTTCCGGTACAGACGGCGGCCGCGGGATCACGTCTCCGGGATTTTTGGACCTTCTACCGGGCATATACGGAGACAACGATCCACACCGCCACGATGGCAGCCCTGACTATCTTCGGGCTGTTGATCTTCGTCGACCCGTTGTTCACGGTGCTCGCGATCGGTAGCTACGTCCTGCCGCCCATCGGGCTGTACGTCGGTAAAAGGGGGCGAGGTGGCCCATCGATCCGCGACTCCAGGGACGTCGAATCGGGGCCTGCTGATCCGTTGGGCGGTCGCACGGAACGAAAGCGGCGGGACGATCGTTCGATCGACGATCCGGTCGGTGACGGGACGCATCCGGAGGTGAGTACTGACGCAAGCCTCGGTGACGATAGCGACGGGGCCGATCCTGATTCGGATACCGACATCGACTCCGACTCCGACACCGATTCGGACACCGATTCCGACGACGGAGATACCGACACGGATCACAGTGGCTGAGGGAATCCCGTCGAACTGACGGGATCCGGGCCGGTCACTCGAATGCGATCGACCGGATGCGACCGACAGTTCGATGGACGGCGGTTTCCTCGAGTCGAGACCGGTTCCCAACCGAGAACGAACCGTTTTTGCCGTGATTGGTCCAACCGACGCCATGGATCGACTCCTCGAGTCCCTCGACGACGCGCCGATCATCGACAAGGACGGCTACGAGTACCTCGTACATCCGATCAGCAACGGCGTTCCGATGCTCGATCCCGCGCTGTTGCGCGAGGTCGTCGTCGAGGTCATGCGAACCGCCGACCTGGATGTCGACAAGATCGTCGCGCCCGAGGCGATGGGGATCCACCTCGCGACCGCGGTCTCCCTGCAGACGGATATCCCGCTGGTCGTGATCCGCAAGCGGGAGTACGGCCTCGAGGGCGAGGTCTCCCTCCACCAGGAGACGGGCTACTCCGAGTCGGAAATGTACATCAACGACGTCGAACCCGGCGACCGCGTCGCGATCATCGACGACATGCTCTCGACGGGCGGCACCCTGGCGTCGATCTGTACCGCACTCGACGACATCGGCGCGGAGATCCGGGACATCGTCGTCGTCATGCGAAAGGTCGGCCCCTCCGCGCTCGACGAGACGGAGTTCGAGGCGACGAGTCTCATCGACATCACGGTCGAAGACGGCGAAGTGACGGTTCACTGAACGGAGTCAGACCGGGACGGTCGTCCCCTGTTCTCGAGTTGTCCGTCGGTTCAACCGGTAGCCGCGGGACTCGTATCCGCGGCGGTCACACCCTTCCGGACGGCACTGCCTGACTCGACTCGAGCGAGTGGGTGCGCCGATTTGTATACACATATCTGTATATATTGGGGCGAAAGAAGCGAATATCTGGGCTCGTATACGAAATTTTTTACCCCCTCGTTCGTAACGTGGCTTCCATAGATGGCGAACGAACCCGGGGATGGCATTCAACTCGAGTACGAACTCGACGAACAGCCGCCGTGGCCGAAGTCGATCCTGCTTGGGCTCCAGCACGTCGCAGTGATGATCGTGCCCGCGACCGCGGTCGCCTACATCGTCGGCGGCGGCGTCGGGCTCGGCGCGGCGGACACGGCCTACATCGTCCAGATGGTGTTGCTGTTCTCCGGCCTGGCGACGATCGTCCAGGCCTACACCGTCGGACCTGTCGGCGCGAAACTACCGATCGTGATGGGAACCAGTTTCACCTTCGTCGGCGCGGCGACGACGATCGGCGCCGACTTCGGGATGGCCGCCGTCTTCGGCGCGATACTGGTCACCGGCTTCGTCGTCGAAGGTCTCATCGGCTGGCAGTTCAAACGGATCGAGCCGTTCTTCCCGCCGCTGGTCACGGGCCTGGTCGTCGTCATCATCGGTCTCTACTTGATCCCGGTCGGCATGGACTACGCTGCCGGCGGGGCCGCCGCACAGGAGGCGGGCGAGTTCGGTGCGGTCCAACACATCGGACTCGCGGCGCTCGTACTGGCCATCGCAGTCGGGCTCAACATGTTTACGAGCGGAGTCACACGGCTGCTGAGCATCCTCGTCGCGATCGCGGCCGGCTACGCCGCCGCGGTCGCCGCCGGCCTCGTCGACTTCTCGCCGATCGGGGAGGCCGACTGGGTCGCCGTACCGTCGCCGACCCACTTCGGCCTCGAGTTCGAACCGATCGCGATCCTCGTCTTCGCCTTCCTGTTTCTCGTCTCCGCGATGGAGACCGTCGGCGACATGTCCGGGATCACGGCCGCCGAGGGCCGGAACCCGACCGACGGGGAGTTCCGCGGCGGGCTGTTCACCGACGGGTTGATGAGTTCGCTGGGCTCGCTGTTCGCCGCGTTCCCGGTCACGTCGTTCTCCCAGAACGTCGGCATCGTCAACTTCACCGGCGTGATGAGCCGCCACGTCGTCGGCATCAGTGGGGTCATCCTCGCGGTGCTCGGCCTGAGTCCGAAGGTCGGTGCCGTGGTGACGACGATCCCGAGCGCGGTCTTCGGCGGCGCAGTGCTGTTGATGGTCGGCATGGTTGCAGCGAGTGGCGTCCGGCTGATCGTCCTCCACACGGAACTGAACCGGCGGAACATGGTCATCGTGGCCGTCTCGCTGGGCCTCGGGCTCGGCATCGCGACCACGCCCGACGCCATCGCGGGCCTGCCGAGCGCGGCTCGAACGTTCTTCGGCGAGCCGGTCATCCTGACCGCGCTGTCGGCGCTCGTGCTCAACACCCTGGTCCCCGGTGAACAGAGCCCGCTGTTCGATGCCGTCTCGAGCGAGGAAAGCGAGGGAACGACCGGCCAGGACCCGGATCCAAACCCCGATCCTGATCCGGCGGCGCCGAGTTCGGGCGGCGACTGAGTCGGTGTCGGGTTCTCGAGACCATCGTGTCAGCCCTCGAGCGATCGCTCCCGTTCTCTTCTGTCACAGTGGAGTACGAGTCCGTCGTCCCGAAACGCAAGTGAAGTGCGGCTGGCGGTAGTCTGCGGCGACGAACTTGTAGCCGCCACCGTCGGTGTCGATCTCGGACCCGTCCCGGTCCTCGGCCTCGGGATCCGGCGGTGCTGGGGCGCGTTCGGCGACGGAGATCGCCCCGTCGTGGACCAGGGGCGTGCTCGAGACCTGGCCGTCGGAATCGACGTGTCGGACCGCTTCACCAGTTCGTTTCTCGACCGCGTATAGCGTCCGATCGTCCGAACCGAAGACCAGCCTGTCCGCACGGATCGTCGGGGAGTTGGGGATCCGCCAGTGGGTTTCGAACCGCGGGGCTTCTTCGCCCGTCTCCGCGTCCAGGGCGTACGTGTTTCCGTCGTGACTACCGGCGAAAACGGCGTCGAGCGTCGGGTCAATTCCTGGACCGGTCATTGCCGACCGTCCCGTATCGAAGGCCAAGTCCTCGGTGCCATCCTCGAGATCGACGCGGTAGATTCGCCCGTCCTACGATCCGACGACGGCCGCGCCGTCGTACGTCGCGATCGGGCCCTTGATCTCGCCGTTCGTGTCGTTCTGCGGATCGGTCTCGAACGACCAGGCGAACTCGAGGGAGGGGTAGAGAGGGACCGTTCCTGGGTGGAGGGACCGGTATTCGTCGACGCGGTCTAAGAGGGGACGGAACTCGTCGCGATGTGACGGACCGACGGGATCGGCTAGGGGTTAGAAGCCTTTGCCGAGCATCTCGCGGGCGATGACGTTCTTCTGAATCTCGCTGGTTCCCTCGTAGATCTGGGTGATCTTGGCGTCGCGGTAGAACCGCTCGACCGGGAAGTCGTCGACGTAGCCGGCCCCACCGTGGATCTGAACGGCTTCGTCGGCGACGTCGACGGCGACGCGGGAGGCGTACTCCTTGGCCATCGAGGCGAGCTTGGTGATGTCCTCGCCCTGGTCGACCTTCCAGGCGGACTTGTAGGTCAGGTTGCGGGCGGCCTCGGTGTCGGTCGCCATCTCGGCCAGCTTGTGCTGGATGGCCTGGAACTCCGAGATCGACTGCCCGAACTGCTCGCGGTCCTGAGCGTACTCGAGGGCTGCACGCGTGGCACCTTTGGCGATACCGACGCCCTGGGCGGCGACGGCGGTCCGGGTCTCGTCGAAGAACTGCATCTGCTGCATGAAGGCAGCGTCCCGGGTGCCGATGAGGTTCTCCTCGGGAACGCGGACGTTGTCGAAGACGAGTTCGGCGGTGTCCGAGGCGCGAATACCCAGTTTACCGGTGATCTTCTCGGCGGAGAAGCCGTCGCGGTCGGATTCGACGACGATCTGGCTGAAGCCGTTGTACCGGCCCTCGGCGTCGGGGTTGGTTTCACAGAGGACGACGAAGAAGTCGCCGACCGTCCCGTTGGTGATCCACATCTTGTTGCCGTTGATCACCCACTCGTCGCCGTCCTTCTCGGCGCGGGTCGAGACCGAGGACACGTCCGAGCCGGTGTCGGGTTCGGAGATGGCGGCTCCCGAGATCTTCTCGCCTTTCGCGATGGGCTCGAGGTACCGCTCTTTCTGGTCCTCGGTGCCGAAGTTCATGATCGCCTCACAGCCGAACGAGGTGGAGACGATCGACAGTGCGATACCGGGGTCGTACGAGAACAGTTCCTCGGTGATGATCGACGTATCGAGGATCGAGTAGCCGGCACCACCGTACTCCATCGGGATGTACGGGCCGGTAAGCCCCATCTCGGCGGCCTTGTCGACGACCTCGTGGGGGTACTTCTCCTCCTCGTCGTACTCTCCGGCCACGGGGACGATTTCGTTCTCGGCGAACCGCTGGACTTCCTCGCGGATCTGTTGCTGCTCTTCGGTGAGACCGAATTCCATAGACAATAGTTACCGACCGACCGATAAAGACCTTTGTAACCAGATATAAACTAAATTGTAGTTTCCTTTACGAAATAGGGAAACGTTGAAACGCCCACCCATTGCATGTTAGCCCATGGAGCTGGAAGATATCAACACCATCGCAGTTCTCGGCGCAGGAAACATGGGCCACGGCATCGCGGAGGTCGCCGCGATGGCCGGCTACGACGTGTGCATGCGCGACATCAAAGAGGAGTTCGTGGAAAACGGCTACGACCAGATCGAGTGGTCGCTCGGAAAACTCGCCGAGAACGACCAGCTCTCCGAGGAGGAAGCTGATGCCGCCTTGGAGCGCGTGACGCCGCTCGTGGACATGGAGGAGGCCGTCGGCGACGCCGACTTCATCATCGAGGCGGTCCCGGAGAAGATGGAAATCAAGAAGGACGTCTACGGCGAGGTCGAGGAGTACGCACCCGACCACGCCGTCTTCGCGACGAACACCTCGAGCCTCTCGATCACCGAACTGGCCGAGGTGACGGACCGTCCCGAGCAGTTCTGCGGGATGCACTTCTTCAACCCGCCGGTCCGGATGCAGCTCGTCGAGGTCATCTCCGGGGCGGACACCGCCGAGGAGACCCTCGAGCTCACCGAGGATCTCGCGGAGGACTTCGGCAAGACGCCCGTCCGCGTCCACAAGGACTCCCCGGGCTTCATCGTCAACCGCATCCTCGTTCCCCTGATGAACGAGGCCTCCTGGCTCGTCAGCGAGGACCAGGCGACCATCGCCGAGGTCGACTCGACCACGAAGTACGGCATGGGACTGCCGATGGGGAGTTTCGAACTCGGCGACCAGGTCGGCAACGACGTCAGCTACCACGTCCTCGAGTACATGCACGAGGTGCTCGGCGACGCCTACGAACCCGCGCCGCTGCTTGAGGAGAAGGTCGAAAACGAGGAACTCGGCAAGAAGACGGGCAAGGGCTTCTACGACTACGAGGACGGAGAGGGCGTCGACATCCCGACCGACGAGCAGTCGGAACTCGTCGAGAAGCGGCTGCTGGCCTCGATGGCCAACGAGGTCGCGAAGCTGATCGGCAACGACGTCGCCCCGCCCGAAGCGATCGACGAGGCCGTCCAGCTGGGTGCCGGCTTCCCCGACGGCCCCGTCAAACAGGTCGATGAGTACGGCCTCGACGAACTCCTCGAGACGCTCGAGGAGGCCTACGAGGAGACCGGCCACGAACGCTACGCGCCCGCTGATTTCCTCGCGGAGCGGGCCGAGGAGGGCGGCTTCTACGAGACCGACGCCGAAGGGGAGGGCGTCGACTTCGACACGATCCGCCTCGAGTACCCCGGCGACATGGTCGGCCACGTCGTGCTCGACCGGCCCCACCGGATGAACACCATCAGCGGCGAGTTGCTGGACGAACTCTCCGAGGCGATCGACATCCTCGAGGACGACGACGAGGTGCGGGCCATCCTGCTCACCGGCGAGGGCGAGAAGGCCTTCTCCGCGGGCGCGGACGTCCAGAGCATGGCCGGTAGCGGTGCCGACCCGATCGAGGCCCAGGAGCTCTCACGGAAGGGCCAGGAGACGTTCGGCAAACTCGAGGCCGCCGACGTGCCCGTCGTCGCGGGCATCGACGGCTACTGTCTCGGCGGCGGCATGGAGCTTGCGACCTGTGCGGACATGCGTGTCGCCAGCGAACGCTCCGAGTTCGGCCAGCCCGAACTCGACCTCGGACTGCTGCCGGGCTGGGGCGGCACCCAGCGGCTCAAGCATATCGTCGGCGAGGGCCGCGCGAAAGAGATCATCCTCACCGCCGAGCGCTACGAGGCCGAGGCGATGGAAGGGTACGGCTTCGTCAACGAGGTCGTCGCCAACGACGAACTCGCGGACCGCGCGCTCGAGTTGGCGACCGACCTGGCGGGCGGGCCGCCGATCGCCCAGAAGTACACCAAGCGCGCGTTCCTCGCCGGCCGCGACGACACCGACGCCGGCCTCGAGTACGAGGCCTCCGCGTTCGGGCACCTGATGGCGACCGACGACCTGATGGAGGGGATCACGGCCTTCATGGGCGACGGTGAGCCGGAGTTCGAAGGGAAGTAAGCGAACGAGAGACGACGGCCCGAGTCGCCTTCCCGGGCGGCGGTTCGATAATTCAGAATAATAAAACCGTGCTGAACGATCCGGCTGATCGACCTGTACGGTCGCGAGATTTATGACCCATAGGGACCATGACTGACGCGTGGCCGTAACCGATGACGAGCACGGAAGGGGATTCGATGGGTGACGAGCCGGACGTCCTCGTCGTTGACGACGAGACCCGACTTGCGGACCTGTTCGCCGCATGGCTCCAGACCGACTGGTCCGTCGAGACAGCCTACGACGGCGAGGAGGCCCTCGAGAAGATGGCCGACTCCGTCGAGGTCGTCCTTCTGGACCGTCGCATGCCGGGCCTCTCCGGCGACGAAGTCCTCGAGCGGATCCGCGAGAAAGGGTACGACGCCCGGGTCGTCATGGTAACGGCGGTCGATCCGGACTTCGACATCATCGAGATGGGGTTCGACGACTACCTCGTCAAGCCCGTCTCCAAGGACGAACTCCTCGAGATGGTCGACACCGTCTCGGATCGCTCCGATTACGAGTCGGAGATCCAGGAGTACTACGCGCTGGTCTCGAAGAAGGCGCTCCTCGAGTCCGAAAAACCCGACCGCAAACTCGCGGAGAACGAGGAGTATCAGGAGCTTTGCGACCGGGTCGCCGAACTCGAGGACCGCGTCGACGACGCGGTCTCGCAGATGACCTCCCACGACGAGTTCGTCGGCGCGTTCCAGAACCTGCAGTCGGAGAACTGACCGGCCCACCCGACCGAAGCCGACCGTCGTCGAGCGACGACGAAGTCCCGTCCCTCGTCCACCGTCACCCATCCCTGCTCGCACGCGTTTTTCGCCGTTCGACAGTCCTTGCTCTGCGGATCGAGTACCGTTCCAACCGTCGACTGATGGGTCGAATCGGCCCGCGCGAGCGGATTCGACCCATCAGTTCAGGCTTGGACCGCCACTATAGTAGGCGTTAGAAATAATTGCTCACCTCTGGCACAGATATTCGATCAATAGCTGTATCAATCGCTGTTGTGAGCTCACTGAGTGAGTCAAAGAAGCGGTTGCTGAGTGCCGATTGGAGTTGTCTCCAACACTCTTCGACGGGATTTAGCTCTGGCGAGTACGCCGGCAATGTCACGAAGGCGAGGTCGTCACGGGCCGCCAGGTCCGTGACGGCCGACGCCCGGAAATACGGCGCTCCATCGAACACAATGATCAGGTCACCTTCGAACTCTTTGCATAACGCGAGAATGAAATGTTTTGCGTGATCAGCCGTTACATACTCTTCGAATCGAGAGAAAAAGCGATCACCGTTCTCGGTGATCGCGCCTAAGAGACACGTCCAATCGCGTTGTCCGGACAATTCAACAGACGGTCGCGTGCCGCGAGGAAACCACGCGGCACGCGGCTCGACTTGGACGGATTTCTTGGTTTGGTCGATACAGACTACTGTGGCGTCCATTTCCCGCTGCTTTTTTTGAGTTCCTCACGGAACGCCTCTTGTTCCTCAGCCTCAGATTCGGCGGCTGTACGGCGTGGTTTTTGATAGCTCAATCCCGCTTCTTTGAGCAACCGCCGACAGCTCGGGATTGAGTACTCGACATCGTACGTCTCGTCGAGATACTGCTGGACGAGCGCCGGCGTCCACGCCGGCGCGTCGAACCCAACTTCTTCAGGAGATTCGTGGACTGTTTCTTCGAACTCTTGTTGCTCTTTTTCTGAGAGTTTTCGATTTCTCCCAGATCGATGAGCATCAGTAACAGCATGCTCAAGCGACTCGTCAGTGTCGAGTCGCTTGAGCCAGCTATAGATTGTCCGTCGCTGAACGTCGTACCACTCAGCTAGCTCAGTCTGCGTGAGACCATTTTTGTACGCTATTGCCGCTAAGAGTCGTTGTGTCGGCTTCTTTCCTTCCACATTGTCGAGGGCATCTTGTAATTCCTCGACAGAGATCTCGTCGAGATGATCCACTACATACTCCCACACTATTCGAGTAAAAAGCTCTAACGGTTACTATAGCTCGAGTCCCGCTCCGCTCGGTCCGCTGCGAACTCGAACCGGAACTCGAATCGCGCGCCGCCCGATCGGCTCTCGGTCGCCGTCACGGCCCAGCCGTGGCCGGTCGCGACCTCGCGGACGACCCAGAGACCGATTCCCAGCCCCTCCGAGGACGACGATACGGAGGGATCGAACACGTTCTCGCGCTCGCGCAGTTCCTCCGGCAGGCCGGAGCCATCGTCGGCGACGAAGAAGCCGGTGACGGTGCCGTCGGCCTCGAGCGGCCCCGTACGGACGGTGACGTCGCTGCCGCCGTGTTCGACGCTGTTCCGGAAGAGGTTCTCGAACAGCCGCAGGAGCCGCCCCCTGTCGGCCTCGAACGGCGTCTCGCCGCCGGGACGGACCGACGACTCGTGGACGACGAACGACGCCGACGGCGTCGAGACGTGGTCCCACGCCTCCGCGGCGACGTCCTCGAGCGTGACGGGTTCGGGTTCGGCCGCCCAGTCGCCGCCGCGGGCGATCGAGAGGACGTCGTCGATGATCCCCTCCATCCGATCGAGACCGTCGCGGATCTGCTCGACGTGCTCGAGCGATCCGGTCTCTTCGATGAGGTCGAGATACCCCTGGGAGACGCTAAGCGGGTTCCGGAGGTCGTGGCTGACGACCCGGGCGAACGCGTCGAGGCGTTCGTTCTGCTCGCGGAGTTTGCGCTCGCTTCGCTTTCGCTCGGTGATGTCCCGGACCACGCCGACGATCCCCTCGAGGTCGTCCCCGCCGCCGAGGACCGCGACCTGTCCCTCACAGGGGATCGTCCGGCCGTCCTTTCGCTCGAGGGTCAGTTCGACGGTGTCGGTGCTCTCGTCGGACGCGAGCAGCGATCGTACCGTGGCTTCACCGGCGTCGACGTCGTCGCCGCCGAACAGGATCGAGACGTGTTCCCCGAGCAGCCCCTCGCGGCTGTAGCCGGTCATCTCCGTCAGCGCTTCGTTGACGGTCATGAAATGTCCCTGCTCGTCGAGCACGCACATGCCGTCGCCCGCGGTCTCGACGAGCCGTTCGTACCGTTCGAGGACCCGTTCCTGCTGATCGAGTCGTCCGCGAACGGCGATCGTCTCGAGGACGTGGGAGGCGACGCGAGCGACCTCCCGGATCGCGTCCCGATCCGCGTCCGTGAGCCCGTCGGTGGCGTAAACGACGAAGACGCCGTACAGGTCGCCGATCGCCTCGGTCGCCGGACGCCGCTCGGTCGCGACCAGCGGCGCGGCGGCAACTGCCTCGACGCCCCGGTCCGCGGCCTGCTCGCCGAACGGGACCGCGCCGGGATCGCGCTCGAGGTCCTCGAGGTCGACGACCTGCAGTTCGTGGCTGCGAACAGCCCGGTGAAGCACGGTTCCCTCGGCGCCGACTCCGAACGTTCGCTGGAGCGGCCACTCGAGTTCCGACGAGTCGGTGATCCAGGGGACGATCTCGCTTTCGCCCCGGTCGTACTCGCCGACCCAGGCGAACGCGAACCGATCGCTGTCGGTGAACTCCTCGCGCAGGCTCGCCTCGACGGACAGCGGCGAGGTAGCGTCGACCAGCCGCCGCCTGACGGCGGCGACGATCGACTCGAGGTCGGCCGTCGGGTTCGGTCGGTCCGGACTCGTATCGCTCCCCTCTTCGCGGTCGGAATCCTCGTGCTCGGAGGAGCCGTCGTACACCTGTTCCACCACCGCCCGCGCGAGGTGCGCCGCGACGGTCGCGGCGTCGTCGGTCGACGGTCGATCGCTCTCGGTCAACACCGTGATACGGCTCTCGAGCCGGCGGAGGTCGTCGGTGGACGGCACCGCGGGATCCCGCTCCGACACGTCCTCGCTCTCGAGTCCCCAGTGAACGATCGTCGGGGCTTCTCGGGCCTCGGACTCGAGGGCCTCGAGCAGCGACGCGTCGGCCACGGCACGGTCTCCGCCGCGGGAATCTGTGTTCCCCTTCGTCGTGCCGGCCAGCGTCCGCGCGTCGAGGACGATCCCGTCGATGGAGTCGCGCTCGAGTCTCGCGGCGGCTTTCCGGGCGGACTCCGCGACGGTCACGTCCACCGGATCGTCCGTCAGCGCGAGAGCGACGGCGGCCCGCGTGGAGCGGTCGCTACTGACACAGAGGACACGAGGCCGCGTCGCGGCCGCCTCAGTGTCGGCCGAATCACTATCGTCCGTGTGGTCGCGGACGGATCGCATCTGCCCGTAGCCTTTCTCTCGACACGGATCGTTCTTTCGGCCAGGAACGGGCGCGGGCGTCGGGTCGGACCGCCAGGGCTAGGGGGCCTGCCCGTAGATCAGGTTCCGCTGGATCTCGTTTGCCCCCTCGTAGATGACGGGGATCCGGGCGTCCCGATACGCCCGGGCGATCCGACGCTCGTCCAGGATCGACCGGCCACCGTGGAACTGCATTCCCTGCTCGGTGACGTCGACGGCCGTCTCGGTCGCCTTCGTCTTCGCCATCGCGGCCCAGTAGCCGGCGTTCTCGCCGCTCTGAACCTTCTCGCAGGCTCGCCAGGTCAGCGCCCGCGCGCTCTCGAACTCGAGGAGCATGTCCGCCAGTCCGTGCTGGACCGACTGGAACTCGCTGATCGTCCGGCCGAACTCCTCGCGGTCGTGGGTGAACGCCCAGGCCTCCTCGAGGGCGGCGGCCGCGATCCCGAGACCGTGGCCGGCGACGATCACCCGGCCGTGGTTGAAGAACTCCGCGAGCATCCAGAAGCCCGCGCCCTCGGTGCCGATCAGGTTCTCCTCGGGGATCCGGCAGCCGTCGAACTCGATGTGAGCCTGCTTGGAGGCGCGCATGGCCATCTTCTCGGGGATGTGTTCGGCGTCGTAGCCGTCGGCGTCGGTCGGGACGATGAACATCGAGTGGTTCCCGTACCGATTGTCCTCGTCGCCGGTCTTCGCGTAGAGGGTGATCCAGTCGGCCTCGACGCCGTTGCCGATCCAGTACTTCTCGCCGTCGATGACCCACTCGTCGCCGTCCTTCTCGGCCGTCGTTTCCATCCCCGCGAGGTCGCTGCCCGTCTCGGGTTCCGAAACGGCCAGCCCGGAGAGCTGGTCGCCCTCCGCGACCGGTCGGATGTACTCCTCGCACTGCTCGTCGGAGCCGTACTCGTAGGTAATCTCGCAGCCGAAACTCGCCAGCTGGAGGGTGAGCGCGATCCCCGCGTCGGCCCGGTAGAACTCCTCGGTGACTGCGAGCAACTGCGGGAGATCGAGCCCGCGGCCCCCCCACTCCTCGGGGATGTCCTGGGCGACGAGGCCGGCCTCCTGCCCGGCCTCGAGGATTTCGTGGGGGTACTCGCCGGACTGGAAGTACTCCTGGGCGTTCGGTTCGATGTGTTCGCGGGCGAACTCCGCGGCTTCCGCCTTGATCTCGCGGGCGTGCTCCGGGACGATGCTGTCGTCGAGCGGTTCCATACGCCCTCGACCACGGCCGGCGGAATATAGCCGCGGCCTCCATTGGATGGGATCAGGGGCCGCGGCTCGCGGGTTCGGGCGAGCGACCGCCGTCACCGCAGCGCCTGCACCAGTTCCTCATCGTCGGCGGAGGCCTCGATCTGCCGATCCAGCCGGCTGGCGTCCCAGGCGACGTCGGTGAGCAGGTGGACGTACAGGACGGCGGCGGTCAGCACGGCGAGCGGGACGCTCGCAAGTGCGAGCAACGCGACCAGCAACCCGATCAGGACGAGGTGACTCAGGAGCCGCGAGAGCACGCCGACGTCGCCACGGTCGAAGATGCGACTCTGGTCCGCGACCGCCGCGGCGGGATTGGACAGACAGAACCGCACGGCGTCCCAGCCACCCGTCTTGAGACGGGCAATGAGGAAGTGGTCGAGGTCGATCAGGACGCCGATCGCGGTGCCGTAGGCGACGAGCGCCGCGGCTGGGACGGCGTATCCGAAGGGCGAAACCGGGGGCAGAACGGCTACGACCGCCAGAGACACGACCAGGGAGACGACGGCGTGGTGTTTCGAGTAGATCGGTACTCACCCGGCCGGGTAGATGACGGCGAGTCACTAAACGGTCCCGCCGTCTTGCACGCCTGCGGGCTCGGGACGTCCCGGCTTAGCCTCCGTCCGCTGGGTCACCGCGTCAGTTCGATCGGTCCGTCTCAGCCGGCGAACCCGGAGAGCAGCCACTCGTCGTCGCCACCCTCGTCGTCCCCGATGCTCGGCGCGCTTACGAGCACGAACGCGCTCTCGGCGTCCCCGTTGCGGATCTGGCGCGTCGACTCCGGTGGGATCCAGAGGGCGTCACCGGTCTCCATCTCGACCGGTTCGTCGTCGACGACGACCGTCGCCTCGCCCTCGATGAGTACGTACACCTCCTCGTGGTCGTTGTCCGTGTGGTCGTGGGGTTTGCTGTTCCAGCCCGGGTCACAGCGAGCGACGGTGACCCCCACCTGTTCGGTCTCGAGCGGGTCCGACAGGAAGTGCATCGCGCTCGAGACCTGGTCGACGTCCTCGTAGTTGACCTTCCGGTAGCTCATGTCGTCCGCTTCGAGGGGAGGACGGTAAAATTGCGCGCACAGCGGCACGTATTGTCGGTGTCGGTGTCGGTGTCGGCGTCAGTGTTGCGGTCGGAGCCGACCGAACGGATCGGACGGTCTGTTGTAGTTCGGTACCGGTAATCGTCGTCCCGTCGGAGCGATCACCGGTAAACCGCTACAACGATCCGTCTCAGTGATCCTGTGCGATCGGATCGAAGTCGTCGACCGGGATCACGGAATAGTCGACCGTCAGCGCGTCCTGGGTCGCCCGGATCTTCCCGACGAACGTCGAGATATCCTCGAGTTCGCCCTCCAGCACGAACAGTTCCATACAGTAGTGGTCGCCGACGTGGCTGTGGAAGTTCGAGGCCACGAGGTCCTCGTGTTCGTGTCGCAGGTGCATCATCCGCTCCTCGACGCTCGTGGTCTCGTAGTCGAACAGGACGGTGACGATCCCCATGAGTTCGCGGTCCTCGAGTCGGGTGTCCTCGAACTCGCCGAGCAGGTTCCGGGAGGCCTCCCGGACGACTTCGCTGCGGCCGGTGTAGCCGTGTTCTTCGGCGAACTGGTCCAGCCGTTCGAGGAGTTCGTCCGGCATCGAGACGCTTACGACTGCCATATAATAACTCGACGGCAGTCAACTATTAAGGTTTACTATCACAGGAGGGAGCGGACGACGGCTGCGGGCCTCGAGCGAACGCCCCGTCGCACAACGTTTTGTGGCTTCGCCGGGAGGTGAGGGTATGTACCTGCCGCACCGAACCTGGCCCGAACTCGCGGAGCGTGTCGACGAGGAGTCGCTGGCCGTCGTGCCGCTGGGGTCGACCGAACAGCACGGCCCCCATCTCCCGGAGGGAACCGACTACCTGATCGCCGAGGCACTCGCGCGGGAGGCGGTCGATCGGACGGGATTCCTCTGTACGCCGCCGCTCCCGATCGGGGTGAGCTCCCACCACCGGCAGTTCCACGGGACGATGTGGGTCGAGCCGCCGGTCTTCCGGGACTTCGTCGAGAGCTTCTCGCGGAACCTCACGTACCACGGGATCGACCGGATCGTCTACGTCAACGCCCACGGCGGCAACGTTTCCCACCTCCGGGAGGTCGGCCGCCGGCTCCACGAGGACGGGACCGCCTACGCCATCGAGTGGATGTGGGACGAGTCGATCCCCGACCTGATCGAAGAGGTCTTCGAGACTCCCGGTCCCCACGGCGGCCCCAAGGAAACCGCGATGATCATGCACATCGCCGAGGAACTGGTCCGGAAGGACCGCCTCGAGGACGCCCGCGATGGCGGGGCGACGTTCGACTACGACGCCGAGCGCGTCCACGGCGCGACGACGTTCTACGACGCCGTCGAGAACAGCCCGAACGGCGTCTTCGGTGACCAGACCGACGCGACTCCCGAGGTCGGCGCGGAGTTGTTCGAGGCCGCGACCGACCAGCTCGTCGCGTTACTCGAGTGGCTCGACGAACGACCGCTCGAGGGGTTGCTGCCGGATTCCCACGTCGAACCGCGGCCAAGGGATGGTTCGTGACCGGGACGGACGGGAGGGTCGCGGGCCGGCGGCCGTTTCGCCGGATGCGGGACAACCGAACCTCTTTTGAATTGGGTCCGAAAGGGCCGCCTGATGAGTTCCTTCGAACTCGACGACGTGGATCGCGGGATCCTCCACTTGCTCCAGGAGGACGCCCGCGACAACTCCCCGGCGACGATCGCCGAGGAGGTCGGGGTGGCACCGAACACGGTCCGGAACCGGATCGAGCGCCTGGAGGAACACGGCGTGATCGAGGGATATCACCCACAGATCGACTACGAACGGGCGGGCTACCAGTTGCGCGTTATTTTCGTCTGTACCGTCCCGATCTCGGAGCGCCGGACGTTCGCGGACGAGGCGTTCGACATCGACGGGGTCGTTCGGGTCGTCGAAGTTCTCTCGGGTCGGGAGAACCTGGCCGTCGAGGCCGTCGCGGAGGACAGCGACGGCGTAACCGGCATCGCCAGCGACCTCGAGGACCTGGGCTGTGAGATCGCGGACGAGTGGTTCGTCAAAAACGAGCGCGTGCAACCGTTCGACCACTTCGGGATCGACGTGGCGGACGAGTGATCGACGCCTTTCGATCGACCTTCGTTCCACAGAAGACGTTGCGGATATCTTCAACGTATTTGCCTGCAGATTTACTCAATATATCCTAATAGGATGCAGTATACCATGTATATTTGGTGTAAAAGTTATTTATTACGCATACAGATGGTGAAACGTATCGATGGGACGACGCATGCAGTACGGCGACGGGAGCACCGGTAGACCGATGGGGAAAAGCCCGGCCGCAGTCTCCGCAGGTTCCCGCGACGGAATGGGATCGAGTCGCTACCGCGGGGAGACCTGCCGCCGGCCGACAACGGCCGACCGCGTCGCAGGGTCCATACCGGACGACCGCGGTATCGAGGTCATCGACGTCATCGAGGCCATCGATCGTTGCCGCACGTATCGCTCGAGTCACTGAATGTCCGCGGATACTCAGTGCGACGTCCTCCTGGTCGAAGACGATCCGGGCGACGCGACCCTCGTGGAGGAGGCGTTCGCAGCGACGGCGGGGGACACTCGTCTCCGGGTCGCCGACGACGGCTACGAGGCGCTACACTACCTGAAACGGGCCGGAAACGCCGACCCGAATGCGCTCCCCGATCTCGCGCTCGTGGATCTACAGCTGCCGGGAAAGGACGGCTGCGAACTGCTCGAGGCAATCAGAGCGGATCCACAGCTCCGGTGTCTCCCCGTGATCATGCTCACCGGCTCGGACGACGCGGACGACGTCCGCCGCTGTTACGAGGCGTCGGCGAACGCGTATCTCACGAAGCCGACGGATCTCGACGGGTACGTGGGAGTCGCGGAGTTGATCGAGCGGTTCTGGTTCGACCACGTCCAGTTGCCGCCAGTCTCGCAGTCCCCGTAATACGGATTACTGGAACGATTTATCGGCGCAACTGCGACCCGGGCGGCGGTTGCGCCGGAAATGACTTACAGGAAACCGTATAGGTATCCGCGAGCGTCGCCACGCGACGAGAGGAGAGCCGACGACGGCAAGCGGGATTTTCTCCCGCAACGAGCGGTGAACTTATCCGGCCAAGCATCTTGGAACCGGCAATGAGCGATCGTGGTGACTCGAGCGAGCGACGGGTCCCGGTCGTCGGCGGGGAACCCCCGTCCCGCCGGCAGTTCCGGACCCTCGTCGAGACCGTCGACGGCGGCGTCTTCCAGTTCGACGGCGACGGTCGCATCGTCGCGATCGACGACAGTCTCGCCGAGTTGGTCGGACTCGGTCCCGAAGCGACCGAGCAGGCGAAGCGAAACGGATGCCGCGACCGATTGCTGGGCAATTCCGTCGCCGACCTGGCGGCGGACTCAGACCGCGAGCTTCTCGAGGCGGCACTGGCGGAAAAAGAGGGAGACGCGGACGGCGACGGCGACGACGACGGCGAGGACGGCATAACAGAACTCGAGATCACGATTCGGACTCGTCGCGACGACCCGATCCCGTGTACCCTCCGGCTGAACGACGGCCGAGAACCGCGATCGGACGGCGGCGCCGACGAGACCGACGAGAGCCGCGGGTTCGGCATCGTCCGGCCGATGGTCCGAGACGACGACGCCGAGGCCGGGCCGACGGCATCCGCGGCGATCGATCCGATCATGGAGGCCCTCGAGACGGCGAACGTCGGCGCGTTCGTTCTCGACTCCGATTTCGACGTCGCCTGGCTCAACGAGGCGACGGAGCGGTACTTCGGCATCGAGCGGGGCGACGTCGTCGGGCGGAGCAAACGGGACCTCATCGAGGGCCAGATCCGAGAACGCATCGCCGACGAGGACGCCGACGAGTTCGTCGACACCGTTCTCGCGACGTACGACGACAACAGCAGCGTCGAACGCTTCGAGTGCCGGGTGACCGACGGGAGCGACGACGGGGTGCGCTGGCTCGAGCACCGAAGCAAACCCATCGAGAGTGGCCCCTACGAGGGTGGCCGGGTGGAGCTCTACTACGACGTGACCGACCAGCGCCAGCGTGCGTTGCAGTTGCGGCGGCTGAACGAAGCCGTCCGCGACTGGCTCGAGTGTGACACCTGGGACGAGGTCGCCGAACGGGCGTGTCGGAGCCTGCAGGACGTCCTCGGCCTCGAGATCAACGGCGTCTACCGCTACGACGAGGAGGGCGAGACGCTTCGACCGACCGCCAAGTCCGACCGGGCCGAGGACCTGTTCGACGACCTGCCCGCGTTCGACGCGGGCGATGGGATCGCCTGGCGGGTCTTCGAGACCGGCGACCTCGAGCTTTACGAGGACGTCCGGGCTGCCCCGAACGTCTTCAACCCCGAGACGCCGATCCGCAGCGAGATCGTCCTCCCGATCGGCAACCACGGGGTGCTCATCGTCGGCTCCGAGCGTGCCGACGCGTTCGGCGACGAGGAGGTCTCGCTTTCGAAGATCGTCGCCTCGAGCCTCGAGGTGATCTTCGATCGACTCGGACACGAACGTCGGCTGCAACGCGAGCAGGCCCAGACCGAGGAACTCCTGCGAACGGCGCCGGTCGGGATCGCCGTCGAGGACGCCGACGGCGAGACGGTCCTCGCGAACCGCTACGCGACGGAATCGCTCGGCTTGCCGGCGGGAACGAGCTTCGAAGAGATCGTGACCGGGGACCGGGAGGTTTACGACGCCGAGGGCGGTCCCCTCGAAGCGGTGGACGCGCCGTCGGCCCGTGCCAGACGGTCCGGCGAACCGGTCGTCGATCAGGAACTCGTCCTCGTGGACGAGACGGGACGCCAGCGGTGGTTCTCCGTCAACGCGGCACCTGTCACCGACCCCGACGGCGCCGTCGAACGCGTCGTCATCGCCGCGGAGGACGTCACCGAGCGCAAGCAACGTGAGCGCCGGCTCGAGCGCCGCAAGAGCGAACTCGAGACGCAACTGAGCGAGATCCTGGGCCGCGTCTCGGACGCGTTCGTCGCCGTCGACAGCGACTGGCGGTTCACCCACGCCAACGAGCGGGCGGCCGAGATTCTCGGCCGCTCCGGGCAACCGGACGGCCTCCTCGGCGAGACCCTGTGGGAGCTGTACCCCGGGAAGACGGATCCCGTCCGGCGTCGGTTCCGCGATGCCATGCGGACCCAGCGGCCGGTCAGCTTCGAGCGGTACGTCGACGCGCTCGACTCGTGGCTCGAGTTCAACGTCTACCCCTCCGAGACCGGGCTCTCGGTGTACTTCCGGAACGTCACCGAGCGCAAGGAGCGGGAACGGGAACTCAGACGATACGAGACGATCGTCGAAACCGTCGAAGACGGCATCTACGTACTCGGCGGCGACGAACGGTTCACGACCGTCAACGAGGCCTATACGGAGATCACCGGCTACGGCCGCGAGGGGCTGCTCGGCGCGCACGCCTCCCTGGTCGCCAACGAATCGGTCATGGAGTACGCCCGGGAAGTCGCGGCCGACGACGACGCGTCGACGATCGAGACCGAAATCGAGAGCGCGTCCGGCGACTCCGTCCCGGTCGAAGCGACGGTCACGAGCCTGCGCCGGATCGACGGCGAGCGCGAGCGGATCGGCGTCGTCCGCGATATCACCGAGCGCAAGGAACGCGAGCGGCAACTCGAGGCCAGCGAGCAGCGGTACCGGACCCTCGTGCAGAACTTCCCGGACGGTATCGTCGCGCTCTACGACGAGAACCTCGAGTATACGGCCGCCGGCGGCGGGTTGCTCGAGGAAGTCGGCACCGACCCGGAGACGGTGATCGGACAGACCGTCCCCGAGCGGTATTCCGAGGAACTCGTCGAGGAGATCGAACCCCACTTCCGAGCCGCCCTCGAGGGGGAGGAACGCACCTTCGAGGTCGACTACCGCGGCCGGGAGCTGTCCGCCCGGACGCTCCCGGTCCGGATCGGCGAGGAGGTCGACGCGGGCATGATCGTTGCCCGGGACGTCACCGAACGCAACGAGTACCAGCGCAAGCTCGAAGAGTCGAACGAGCGGTTGGAGCAGTTCGCGTACGCGGCTTCCCACGACCTGCAGGAGCCGTTGCGGATGGGGACGAGCTACCTGCAGTTGCTCGAGCGTCGGTACGGCGACGCCCTCGACGAGGACGGCGAGGAGTTCCTCGCGTACGCGGTCGACGGCGCCGAGCGGATGAAGGCGATGATCGACGGCCTGCTGGAGTACTCCCGGGTCGAAACCAGGGGAGACCCGCTCGAGCAGGTCGACCTGAACGCCGTTCTCGAGGACGTGCGGGACGATCTGACGGTGCAACTCGCCGAGGCGGACGCGGACGTCGAGGTCGATTCGCTCCCGCGAGTTCGAGGCGACGCGGATCAACTCCGGCAGGTGTTCCAGAACCTGTTGTCAAACGCCGTCGAGTACAGCGGTGACGAACCGCCGCGGATCGAGGTCACCGCGGAGGAAAACCCCGGCGAGGGGACCTGGACCGTCGCCGTCAGCGACGAGGGAGTGGGGATCGACCCAGCGGACCAGGAGCGGATCTTCGAGGTATTTCAGCGGCTCGAGGGTACCGGGCGGGGCTCCGGCACGGGGATCGGGCTGGCGCTGTGCAAGCGGATCGTCGAGCGCCACGGCGGCGAGATCGCCGTCGAGTCGGAACCCGGCGAGGGAACGACGTTCTACGTGACGCTCCCGGCGGCCGACGAGGTCTGACCCCGCCGACCAACAACTATATATCCGATCGCCTACACCTGCCGGCAAGGCGGTGCACGACGTGATCCACGCCACCACCAGTTCGGGCTCGGACTCGGAGACGGGTCGGCTCTCGATCGCCGCATCGTTCGCCTCCTTCGTCGTCGCGGGCGGCGCGACCGCCAGCACCGACGCGATCGTTCCGACGCTCGGAGCGACGGCGCTGGCGGTGGGCGGCGTCTACCTGCTCGCGCTGTACGCGAAGGCCGTCTCGCGCCGAACTCTCGCCCAGCTGTCGGTCGCCCTCTGGGTCGGGTTCCTCGGTGTCGCCGGCCTCCACGCCGTCGGTCTCGAGACGGTCGGCGCAGCCGTCCCCGGGCCGACCGGGACGCTCGTCCTCTCGCTGACCGCGATCACGTGGGGGACCTTCCTGACGGCTTGCGGTTCGACCGCCTTCCTCGCCGCCCAGGAATACGGTTCCTCGGCCGGAACGCAGGTCGACGCCGAAGAGCAGGTTCTCGAGGGCGAGACCGGCACTACGCGACGCGGTAGCTGACCGCGATTCCCTCGCCCAGCGGCAGGAGAACGGTCTCGAACTCCGGATCTTCCCGCACCCGCGCCAGGTAGTCGGCGATCCCCCTGGTGTGTTCGTTGGCCTCGAGCGCGTCGGGATCGGCGTCCTCCTCGACGATTTCTCGCAGTTTGTCGAACTCGATGATCCCGGCAGTCACGGCGTTGTCCGCGACGACGACGCCCCCCTGTGGGACCTTCGAGCGGACGGCCTCGAAAGCGTCCACGTACCGGCCCTTCTGGTGGTCGATCAGCACGGCGTCGAACGGGCCGTCGTAGGCCTCGATCGTCTCGAGGGCGTCCCCGAGTTCGTACCGGGCGAGATCGTCGTAACCGCCCGCGGCCATGTACTCGCGGGCCAGCTCGAGTTCGTCCTCGTCGACTTCGGTCAGAACGATCTCGCCGTCGTCGGGGAGGGCCTCGGCGAGCCAGTAGGCCGAGTAGCCGTAGCCAGAGCCGAACTCGAAGATCCGCTCGGCGTCGGTCAGCCGGGCGAGCAACCGGAGGACGGCCCCGACCTCGGGCCCGACGTGGGGAAACCCCTCGCGCTCGGCGAACTCGTCCATCTCGACGAGCGTCTCGTCCGGCTCCGGACCGACCGCCCGGACGAACGCCTTGATTTCGTCGGCAAGTACGTCGACCATGTCCGACGGTACGCGGCCGGGCACATCAAGTTCGGGGACGAATCGAGCCTACTCCCCGGCGAGACGCGCGATCGCCTCGCCCAGCACGCGCGCCGCGGTCGCACAGTCCGCCCAATCGGTCCATTCCCGGGGTGTGTGCGAGAGCCCGTCTTCGGACGGCGCGAAGAGCATCCCGGCGTCGGTGACCCGCGAGACGTACATCGCGTCGTGGGCCGCGCCGGAGTGCATCGAGAGCGAGTCGACGCCCGCGGCGTCGGCACCCGCCGCTACCGCCTCCCGACACCGCTCGCTCATCGGGGCCGGCTCCACCTCGAGTTCGACCTCGAGGTCGGTCTCGACGCCGCGGTCGGCCTCGAGGCGGGCGAGACAGCGGCGGGCGCGCTCGAGGAGCCGGTCCATCGTCGCGGCCTCGACGTCCCGGAGATCGACGCCCAGTTCGACCGCGCCGGGAACGACGTTGGTCGCGTTCGGCGTGACGTGGCTCTTGCCGACGGTGGCGACGGCGGTTCCGGTTTCGGTCTCGCCGTCCCTGCCGTCCATCGCGAACTCCCGTCCCGCCCGCTCTATGTCCAGGACGAACTCGCTTGCCGCCGCCAGCGCATCCGTCCGGTCGGCCATCGCCGTCGTCCCCGCGTGGTCGGCTTCCCCGACGAACCGCGCAGTCGCGTGGACGATGCCCGTGATCGTCGAGACGACGCCGACCGGAATCCCGCGCTCCTCGAGTCGGGTGTCCTGTTCGACGTGGAGTTCGAGGAAGCCGTCCCACTGGTCGGCCTCGAGCCGACCCTCCCCGCGATAGCCGATCTCCGCGAGCGCGTCCTCGAGGGTCGTCCCCTCGTCGTCGGTCACCGCGAGCGCGTCCTCGACGGAGCGATGGCCGGTCGCGACCGACGAGCCGAGCATTCCGCCGGCGAACCGGGTCCCCTCCTCTTCGGTGAACGAAACGACCGCGACCGGCCGCGCGGGTTCGACGTCGCTTTCCTGCAGCATGCGGACCGCCTCGAGCGCGGCGTAGACGCCCAGCGGTCCGTCGAAGATGCCGCCTTCGGGCACCGAGTCGAGGTGGCTCCCGGCCGCGACCGGCGCCGAGTCGGGGTCGGCCGAGTCGGGCGTCCAGGTGCCGACGACGTTCCCCACGGCGTCGACCGAGACGCTGAGGCCCGCGTCCTCGAGGCGATCGACGAGGTAGTCGCGAGCCCGGCGGTTCGGCTCCGTACCGGTGAGGACCGTCCGGCCCCGCCCCTCCTCGGCGTCGATCGCGCCGAACTCGGCGTTTCGCTCGAGGTCGGAGCGGAGGCGCTCCGCGTCGACCGCGACCGGTTTATCGATCCCGTCCGCGTTTCGATCCGTGCTCATACGCCCGGGTTCGCGCTCCCCCCGGATACCGTTTCGTCTCGCGGCAGCGCCGCGCCGTCGCGTCGACGGGGACGGGGACGGGGACGGTACGTTTTTTGACGCTCGGCGTCGTCAGTTTCGACCGAATGTCCGCCGAACACGAACGCGAACACCCGCTGGTCGACTCCGTCGACAACCTGGTGTACGAACCCGTACAGGTCCACGAGCACGGGATCGACCTCACCGCGAGCGCGATCTACCGCGTCGCCGGTCCCGGCCGGATCGACTTCGGCGGCGACGAACTCGAGGACGCCGACCTCGAACCGGTCGAGACCACCCTCCGCGATCCGGACGACGAGTACGGGTGGTGGGACCTCGAGGGCGGCCAGTACGTCGTCCAGCACAACGAGTTCCTCACCGACGCGGAGGAGCCGCTGTGGCTCCAGCCCCGGAACGAACTGCTCGCTCGCGGCGGCTCGCACCCGTCGATGCAGGTGGTCTCGCACCTGCCGCTGATCCCGCTTACGGTCGCCGACGGCGGGCTCCGACTGAAGGAGAACGCGCGGATCTCGACGCTGATGCCGCCCGGAACGCCTGCTGGACCGTCGGAGTGAGGCCGGAGGACCGTCTCGAGAGCGTTCGATTCGCGGAACTCACGCGTTTTCAGTTTTCAGTTCTCACAGCCCTCGCCGGAATACGTCAGCAGGTAGTACGTCTCGCCGTCGCGAGTCACCGCGTAGAGGGTCGTCGTATCCCAGTAGCGAAACTCCGGCGGTTCACCGCCCAGGTCGTCGGCCGTCGTCGAGTGGCTGCCGTTCTCGAGGGCTGCGTCGACCACCTGTTTGGCCTCGTCGCTCAACTCACCGTACTCGTAGCTCTCGCGGGGGTCGCCGTAGTCGTCCGACGAGTCGACGACCTCGTGGGACAGCCGGCAGTTCGCCGGCACGTCCCCGTTCCCGGCGCAGCCGGCCGCGACGCCCGTGAGGGCGACGGCGGCGCCGGCCAGCATGGATCGACGGTTCATGTCGTCGATGCTCTCTGCGGGGACCAAGTCTCTTGTCCAAGGTGAAAGAGGGACTTGGGCGCGGTCACCCTCGAGCTCGAGCGACGGAAACGGAATACTGCGCCGAACTGAATACTTATCCCGGCGGTCGGAGAACATGTTAGCATGGCAATCGATACAGTGCTACTGGCCGTCGGGCCGATGGACACGGTCCGGGCCGAGGGACTCGCCGAGACCGTCCTTGAGATCGCGGACCCGCTCGGGGCACGAGTGGTGATCGGACACGCGTTCACCGCACAGGAGTACGAGGAGTTCCGCGAGGATCTGGGCCTCGAGGCCCGCCTCGAGGACGTCGATCCCGACGAGGTCGCCGCCGAACGCGCGCCGGTAAGCGACCTCGCGGACCGGTTCGCGGAGGCGGGCGTCGACTACGAGATCCGCGGCTCCGTCGGCGAGATCGGCGACGCCGTCGTCGACATGGCACGAGCGGTCGACGCCGACCGGATCGTCGTCGGCGGTCGCCGCCGCTCGCCGGCGGAGAAGGCCGTCCTCGGGTCGGTCTCACAGGACATCATCCTCCAGGCCCCCTGTCCGGTGACGTACTTCCGGGATCTGGACGTAATGGAGTGAACGCGGCGACCCGCGGCTTCGAAGAGTACTCGAGACCGAGTCGTAATCTGGGTAGTTAAGTACGCCGACGGTCGTTTCTAAGACAGGATGGTCTACTACGCCGGCGTCGACCTCGGCGCGACGAACCTGCGGGCGGCCGTCGCCGACGGCGACGGGACCACGATCGGTATCAGCCGTAACGCCACGCCACGCGGTCCGACGGGCATCGACGTGACTGAGGGCGTCCTGCGAACGCTCCGTGAGGCGTGTGGCGACGCCGGGATCGCTCCCGACGCGATCACTGCCGCTGGGATCGGCTCGATCGGTCCGTTCGACCTCGCGGAGGGCGCGGTGATCGACCCCGCCAACCTGCCGGACTCGATCGACCGCATCCCGCTTACGGGCCCGATCGAGAAACTGATCGACAGCGAGGAGGTCTACCTCCACAACGACACGACCGCCGGCGTCATCGGCGAGCGGTTTCACGCCGATCGCAACCCCGACGATATGGTCTACATCACGATCTCCTCGGGGATCGGCGCAGGCGTCTGTTGTGACGGCGAAATCCTCGACGGCTGGGACGGTAACGCGGGCGAGGTCGGCCACGCCATCGTCGACCCGCGCGGTCGGCTGACCTGTGGCTGCGGGCGCGACGGCCACTGGGAGGCGTACTGCTCGGGCAACGGCATTCCGGACTTCGTGCGGTTGCTGGCCGAGGACGACCCCACGATCGACACCGACCTCCCGCTCGAGGACCCCGACTTCACCGCGAAAGACGTCTTCGAGTTGGCCGGCGAGGACGACCTAGCCGACTACGCGATCGACCAACTTGCCCACTGGAACGCGATCGGCGTCACCAACGTGGTCCACTCGTTCGCGCCCCTTCTGGTCTCGTTCGGCGGCGCGGTCGCGTTGCACAACGAGGAACTCGTCGTCGACCGCATCCGCGAGCGCGTCTCCGAGATGGTGATGACCAACGTCCCCGAGATTCGCGTGACCGACCACGGGGACGACGTCGTCCTCGAGGGGGCGCTGGCCAGCGCGATGACCGAGGGGACGGGCGACCGGAAACGGCTCGCGGATTGACGACGCCTCCGATCCTGCCGGAAGACGGCGGCACGGATCGACCCGATGGTATTTTGCCATCCCCTCCGTGGTGGTTGGTATGCAACGGCGAACGGTCCTCCGGCGGAGCGGTGCCGCCGTCGCCTCCACCCTCTCTCTCCCCGTAGTCGGCACGCGATCCGCGCGAGCAACGGCAGGCTCGTCCCCGCGAGTTGGATCGGGTCAGGACGAATCCGGATACGAACCCCTCGGCCGCCTCGAGATCGAGGGGGCCGCCGAGGCGGTCGTCGGCGACGACGACGTCGCCTACCTGGCGACCACGACCGGCTTCGCGACGGTCGACGTCAGCGAGCCGGCCGAGCCCGAACTGCTCTTTCTCGAGGACGATATCGAGGTCGACGGCGATCCGTTCCTCGAGATCCTCGACGTCGCGGTCGACGGCGACCGGCTGGTAGTCCCCGGCCCGGCGAACCGCACCTCGGGCCGGCTATTCGAGGGATTCTGTTGCTACGATGTCTCCGATCCCGCCGCCCCCGAACTCGTCGCCGAGCCCTACGAGACCGGCTTCCACATCCACAACTGCTCCCTCGAGGACGACGTCCTCTACGTCGTCGGGAACGATCCCTCGGACAACGTGGTGGTCGTCTACGACGTCGCCGACGGCGTCGAACGGATCGGCCGCTGGTCGCTGCTCGAGCACGAACCCGGCTGGGCCGACGTCGACTGGATCGCCCGCTACCTGCACGACGTCTCCGTCCACGACGACGTCGCGTATCTCGCCCACTGGAACCCGGGCACCTACCTGCTTGACGTGTCCGACCCCGCCGAGCCCGAGTATATCTCGCACGTCTCCGAGACGGACCTCCAGTCCCAGCGCAGCGTCGAGAACGACCTCGAGATCCGTCACGGCCTGCCGGGCAACGACCACTACGCGACGGTCGACGAGACGGGCGACCTGCTCGCCGTCGGCCGGGAAGCCTGGGCGACCGGCGGCGAGGAGCCCGACGGGCCGGGCGGGATCGACCTCTACGACGTCTCTAACTCCGAAGATCCCGTCAGCCGGGGGTCGATCGAGCCCCTCGCGGCGGCCGACGAGAGCTACGACGCCGGCCTGTGGACGACCGCTCACAACTTCGAACTCCGGAACGACCGGCTCTACGCGGCCTGGTACCGCGGCGGCGTGACGATCCACGACGTCAGCGACCCCGACGACCCCGAGCGCCTCGCCGCGTGGCGCGATCCCCACGTCGCCGGGTTCTGGACCGCACGCGTCCTCGAGCCCGGCGAGACCTTCGTCGCGAGCAGCACGCAGGCGATCCCCAACGCGCCGACCGAGGGCGCGCTCTATACGTTCCCGATCGAAACCGGCGAGCAGGCGGACCCGCCATCGCTGACCGATCCCGACGCGTTCGACCTCGATGGCGTCGACAGGGACGACGACGGGAACGAGTCGGCGGCGGACGCTGACGACGGAGACGACGGGGCGGAGGGGAACGCGGACGACTCGATCCCCGGATTCACCGGCACAGCAGCCGGATTTGGCCTCGTAAGCGTCGCCGGCGGCGCGGCCGCCCTCGAGTGGGTACGACGCCGGCGACGGTGACGGGCTCCCGGGCAGAGGGAAGGAGCCGAACAATGCTCCCGGGCAGAGGGAAGGGGCCGAACAATGATATGAGACGCCAACCCAGAGAGAGTAACGACCGAACGCAATGACAGGGTACGATCACGCGCAGGTGCAGGAGTTCTGGCAGTACGTCTGGGAACGGGAGGACGTGTACGAACTCGGGGACGACGCGACGGATCCGACCTACGTCCTCGGAATGTTCCCCTACACGTCGGGGACACTCCACATGGGCCACGTCCGCAACTACGCGATCGCGGACGCGTACGCTCGCTATCGGCGGATGTGCGGCGACGACGTCCTCCATCCGATGGGGTGGGACGCGTTCGGCCTCCCCGCCGAGAACGCCGCCTACGAGCGGGCAAGCGACCCCGAATCCTGGACGCAGGCCTGCATCCGACGGATGCGCGAGGAACTCGAGACGCTGGGGTTCGGCTACGACTGGTCTCGGGAGATCACGACCTGCGAGCCGTCGTACTACCGGTGGAACCAGTGGCTGTTCAAGCGCTTCCACGAGGCGGGGCTGGTCGAGTACGACGCCGCGACGGTCGACTGGTGTCCGGACTGCGAGACGGTGCTGGCCGACGCCCAGGTCGTCGAACGCGATGGAGAAGGCGGGTCCAGCGACCGCGTCTGCTGGCGCTGCGAGACGCCCGTCGGCCGGCGGGACCTCGACCAGTGGTTCTTCACCATCACCGACTACGCCGACGAACTGGACGCGGGGCTGGACGACCTCGAGGGGTGGCCCGACGGCGTCCGGGAGATCCAGCGCAACTGGATCGGCCGCCGCGAGGGGGCCAGGATCTCCTTCGAGGTCGACCTCGCTCTCGGCGGGACGACGGCGGTCGACGTCTTCAGCGCCCGGCCCGAGACGATCCACGGCGCGACCTACCTCGCGGTTTCGCCGGGTCACGACCTGGCGCGAGCCCTCGCGGAGGAGGACGAGGACGTACAGGCGTACGTCGACGAGGTCCGCGACCGCGGGCCGGACGAGGTCGGCTACTCCGGCATCGTGACCGACGCGAGCGCGATCAATCCCGTGACTGGTGAGTCCCTGCCCGTCTACGTCGCGGGCTACGTCCTCGAGGACGTCGGCACGGGCGCAGTGATGGGCGTGCCGGGCCACAACGAGCGCGACTACGCGTTCGCCCGCGAGCACGACCTGCCGATCAAGCGGGTGATCGAACCGGCCGACGACGGGGGCGACGGAGGCAACGCGGACGACGCGGACGACGCGGACGGCGAACCCCCCTACACCGGCCACGGTACCCTGACTGAGAGCGGCGACTACACCGGTATCGGGACCGAAACCGCCCGCGAGCGACTGCTCGAGGACTACGACGCCCTCGAGGAAGACGTCACCTACCGGCTGCGGGACTGGCTGATCTCCCGGCAGCGGTACTGGGGAACCCCGATCCCGGTCGTCCACTGCGACGACTGCGGGCCCGTCCTCGTGCCCGACGAGGACCTGCCGGTCGAACTCCCCGAGTTCGTCCGGACCACGGGCAACCCGCTCGAGGAACACGCCTCCTTCCGCGAGACGGAGTGTCCGGAGTGTGGCGGGCCCGCGCGCCGGGAGACCGACACGATGGACACCTTCGTCGACTCCTCGTGGTACTTCCTGCGATTCCTCTCGCCCGACCTCGAGGACGCTCCGTTCGACTCGGATCGGGCCGAGGAGTGGCTCCCGGTCGACGTCTACGTCGGCGGTGACGAACACGCCACGCTACACTTGCTGTACGCCCGGTTCTTCGCGAAGGCACTGACCGACATCGGGCTGTTGGACTGTCGCGAACCGTTCCGGGAACTCGAGAGTCAGGGGACGGTGCTGTACGAGGGCGAGAAGATGTCCAGTTCGAAGGGCAACGCCGTCGCTCCCGAGGAGTACGGCGCGGAGACGACGCGGCTGTTCGTCCTCTCGGCGGCCCACCCCGAACAGGACTTCGAGTGGACCGCGAACGACGTCCGCGGGGCCTACGACCTCCAGCAAACCCTCTACGGGATGGTCACCGCGTTCGTCGAGGGCGAGTCCGGGCGGAGCGAGCGGCTCCCGCGGGACGAGTACGTCGACCGGGAGATCGACCGGACGATCGCGGCGACGACCGAGGAGTACGAGCGGTTCCGGTTCCACCGGGCGGCGACCGAGATTCGGGAACTCGCGGGGCTGTTGCGCCGCTACCGGGGGTTCGGTCCTCCCCACGAGGAGGTCAACCGGCGTGGCCTGCTGACGCTTTCCGCGCTGATCGCCCCGATGGCCCCTCACCTCGGCGAGGAACTGTGGAACAAGCTCCGGGGCGACGGGCTGGTGGCCGAGGCCGACTGGCCGGACGCCGGCGAGTTCGCGGACGACACAGAAAGCGCACACGCGCCCGACTACCGCCGCGAGCGCCGCCTCGTGGAGACCACCCTCGAGGACGTCAGGGACATCGTCGACGTCGCCGCGATCGACGACCCCGAGCGGATCGACCTGATCGTCGCCGACGAGTGGAAGTACCGGACGATGGAGTTCCTCCGAGAAGGCGACGCGAACGCGGACAGCGACCGCCCCGGCGATGACCCGCAGTCGGCGGTCGAACGCGTCGCCGACGCCCTCGAGAACGATCCCGAACTCGACACGCCGACTCGCGAAGCTATCGCCCGATTCCTCGAGCGAAGCGACGCGGCGGACGCTCGAGGCGGGTCCTCGTCGGGATCCGACTCCGGGGCGGCCGCTCTCGGCCCCGACCGCGAGCACGCGCTGCTCGAGCGGGCGGCCTGGCTCGTCCGGGACGAGTTCGACGCCGACGTGCGGGTGCAACGCGCCGACGACGGCGCGGCCGGCGGGAAAGCAAGACCTGGGAAACCCGCGATCCGGATCGACTGACGCCGGGGCGACTCGAGCGTACCCGTCTACCCCGTTCCGTCGCGGCCCCGACCTTCGATGTCGAAGGAAAGCAGAGCCTAACGCGGCGGAACGGCGAACGACAAGGACAGCTTTATTCGACCGGATTCGAAAGGGTCGAGACATCATGAAGGGTGGCGGCGACAGTATCGACGGAACGGTCAGGCAGCAGCCGAGTCAGGCGGTCGTCGAAGCCGTCGCGGCCGCGGAAGGGATCTCGTCCGAGGAGCTACGACCACCCGAGTACGAACCGTTACACGCGGTCGTCGATCCCGACGCCCTCGACTCGCTGTTTGCGAGTCACGCCGACGGGCAACCCCGTCCCGGTGGGGCCGTCACTTTCGAATTTTGTGGATACGAGGTCACGGTCGACGAACGCGGGGCGGTCTCGCTCGAGGACGGGGGGAGCGAACCGTAACGGCAGCCCAACGCCCCACACCCCACACCTCTCACCCCACACCATACGCCACGTCGACCACACGACCTTCGCTAGCGGATTACGCCGTCCGGACGGCCGGAACGGCAAGACAGATACGGGACCTCTCCTAACTATCGACGATGGCAACTGCGGACGCGAAACGTCGACTCCGAGAGCGGCCGATCGGCGCAACGGTGGCGTTGACGATCGTCGGGTACGCCCTGGTCGTCGGGACGTTCCTGCTCGACGTACCGCTGTATCCCGACCTGACCCAGGCACAGATCAACCTGCTCACCCACGTGATCGCGGTCATCAACACGGCCACGGTCGCGCTGTTGATCGCCGGCTGGTACTGGATCCGTACGGGCGACGTCGAGAAACACCGGGCGGCGATGGTCGGCGCGTTCTCCCTGATCCTGCTGTTCCTGGTCGTCTACCTGATCAGGGTCGGCGGGGGCGGCGAGAAGCTGTTCGTCGGCCCGCAACGGGTCTACTACGCGTATCTGATCATGCTGGCGATCCACATCGTGCTCTCGATCGTGGCGGTGCCGATCGTCCTCTACGCGTTGCTGCTCGGGCTGACGCACACGCCGTCGGAACTGCGCGAGACGGCACACGCTCGAGTCGGCCGGATCGCGGCCGCGACCTGGATCCTGAGTCTCGTCCTCGGGGTCGTGACCTACGTGTTGCTCAATCACGTCTACGACTACGAGTTCGCGGCGATTATCGTCCCGCTGTTCTAGCGCTCTCCGTCGCGAACGTACCGAACGACGCGTTCGCCCCAGCGGGACTCCTGCTCCGGGCGATCGCTCCAGACCCACTTGCAGTATCGTAAGTGTTCGATACAGTTCTCGTGGGATAACTGCCGACTGCAACCGGGGCACGTAGGCATACTGATACGGACGCCGGCGAGCGGAGAGTAGCTTCCGGTGGCGCTCGCCTCTCGTCGGTCGGAAAGAAAGAACGGCCACCGGAAGCGAGAGTCGCTGTAACCGAAAAACGGGGAAGCCCTTTTCGGGTCGGACATGGCCGTTAGGGTATGCAGTTCGGCGCTGCGGCGATCGGACTCGGCGGACTCGGCCAACTCGCCCTCGAGGTACTCGTCGATCTCGAGGGGGTAGAACTCGTCGCCGGTGCCGACGTGGCTGCCGACGCACGGGACGTCTTCGAACGGGAGTTCGATGCACCGGCGTACGCCGATCACGAGTCGCTGCTCGAGGCGCACGGCGACGAGATCGACGTCGCGGTGATCGTCACGCCCCACACACTCCACTACGAACAGGCCCGGACCTGTCTCGAGGCCGGCACCCACGTCTACCTCGAGAAACCGATGGTGACAGACGTCGGGGACGCGGTCGACCTCCTCGAGACGGCCGACCGCGAGGGGCTCGAAATCCAGGTCGGCTACCAGCGCCACTTCCATCCAGGGTTCGCCGAGATCAAACGGCTGGTCGACAGCGGCCGTATCGGTGACGTTCACACTGCGAACGCGTACCTGGGGCAGAACTGGATCGACCTCCACGAAGGAACCTGGCGAGTCGATCCCTCCCTTTCGGGGGGCGGACAGCTGTACGATTCGGGTTCACACCTGCTCGATGCCTTGCTGTGGATCACGGGCGGGACGCCGAGGAGCGTCGCCGGACACATGGAGTACGCCGACGAGGACGAAGACGACCGGATCGACGTCAACAGTTCGCTCTCGGTGCGACTCGAGGCCGACGGAGAGAACCAGGACGACGGCCGGTCGATACTCGCGGGCGTCACCGTCAGCGGCGACGGCGTCAACCTCTCGCCGTCGGAGGGGTACGCGATCTGGGGGACCGACGGCCGGGTCACGTTCGACGGCGAGCGGATCCGGCTCGAGGAACGCGGCGCGACGGTCTACGAGAGCACGATCGAAGCGCCGACCGACTTTACGACGCTCACGGGCGCGAAGTTAGAGAATTTCCTCGAGACGATCGCCGGGGACTCCGAACCCGAAGTCCCCGGCGACGTCGGCCTCCAGGTGACTGCCTTGACGGAGGCGGCGTACCGGGCGGACCGTGAGAAACGGCGGATCGACGTGCAGTCGCTGATCGAAAACGCGAGGGAAGACCGACTGTAGTGGGGGAGCCGGCAGAACCGGGGCTGGCCGGGATCGGGGCCGGGACCAGGGCTGGAACTGGAACTGGAACTGGAACTGGAACTGGAACTGGAACTGGAATGGGGACCGGGCCAAGAGCCGCAACCGGGGCGGAACGGGGTCCGGGGTCACACGTTATGTCGAGGGCCGTCCAAGGTTCGCCCGTGACCACGACCGTTCGCGGCGCGTTGACCCGTGAGGAACTGGCCGATTTCCTCGAGGATCGGGATATTCCGGTTCGGATCGCCTGTCGGACGCCGTCCGGCCACCTCTGGATGCTGTCGCTGTGGTATCGGTTTCTGCATGGCGACGAGGAGTCCGAGCCCTGGCTCCTCGAGTGTTCCACCGCGGCGGACGCGACCGTCGTCGACTACTTGAAACGCGACGACGGCTCCGCGACCGATCCCGAGGCCGAGGTCGCGTTCGAAGTCTCGACGAATCGCCCGCCGTACAGGGGCGTCCGTGGCCGCGGTACAGCGTCCGTCGCCCCCGACCCCGAGAAGGAGGTACTCAGGGACCTGCTCGAGCAATACCTGGGTGGAACGGACTCGCAACTGGCACGAACGCTGCTCCGGGAGGAGCGCGATGAGGTGACGATCGCGATCGAGCCAGCGGTCGTCTACGGCTGGGACTACTCCGACCGAATGGGCAATCCCGAATAGATCGGCGCCGTCAGTCCGTCCGCGGGATCGAGCGCGCGCCGAGCGCGAACGCGACGACCGCCAGCACGGCGAGGATCGCCAGGTTCGCCAGCGCGGGGTCGATCCCGGTTCCGGCGACCGACGCCGGTTCGGCCGCCGGGTAGGCCACCGCCCGGACGCCGCGAGCGAAGTACGTCAGCGGCGAGAGATTCACCAGCGGCTCGAACCAGCCGGGCAGTTGCTCGAGCGTGATGAACGTCTCCGAGAGGAAAAGCAGGGGGAGCGCGATCGTGTTGCTGGCCGCGACGGCACCGTCGCGCGAACCGGTGTAGCTGCCGAGCATCGCGCCGATTCCACAGAAGGCGATCACGCCGACGAGGACGTAGGGGACGAGCAGCGGCGAGAAGACGATCTCGGCCCCTGTCAGCGCGATCACGAGCCCGAGAATGAGCAGGCCAGCCAGCCCGATGATGACGGCGTTGACGGCCGTCTGGGCCAGAAGCCACTCGCTTCGGGTCAGCGGCGTCGTCGCGAGTTTCTCGAAGCGGTTGCCCTCGCGGTGGCGGGCGACCTCGCTGCCCATCCGGGAAAGCGGCGTGAAGAGGACAACGGTGGCCAGGTACCCCGGGACGTAGTAGGCTGCCGGCTCGGCGAACAGCCCGCCGCCTGCGGGGTCGGTCCGGACGAGCGCGCCGAAGATGACGATCAGGATCACCGGGAAGAAGAACGTGAAGAAGACCGCGGTCCGGCGGCGGACGAACGACCGCCAGCCGGCGTCGACCTCCGAGCGAACGCGACCGAACCGGCTCATGCCGTCTCACCCGGCGTCGCCGCGTCCGTCTCCGTCGGCGAATCGATCGGCTCCCGTTGTGTCCGTTCCCGCTCGGTTTCGTCGGCCAGCGCGAGGTAGACGTCCTCGAGGTCGGGTTCGGCCCAGGTCAGGCCCGTGTACTCGAGGCCGCGATCCTCGAGGTAGTCGACGATGGTACCGATCTCGACGGGCGTGACGTCGCGGACGACGACGCCGGCGGGCGTTCCGCCCCCGCGACCACGGCTGGAGACGCGACTCGCCCGCTCGACCGGATACTCGAGGTCGGCGAACGCCTCGGGGTCGGCGTCGGTCTCGACGAGGACTCGGCTCCCGCCGCCGTGCTCGGCGACGAGCTCGTCGGGGGACCCCTGGGCGATCAGCGAGCCGTCGGCGAGCAGGCCGACCCGATCGGCCAGTCGCTCGGCCTCGGCCATGTCGTGGGTGGTCAGTACGACGGTCGTCCCGCCGGCCGCGAGGTCCTCGATCAGCCGCCAGACGGTTCGGCGGCCGGCGGGGTCGATCCCGGTCGTGGGCTCGTCCAGAAAGAGCACGTCCGGGTCGTTGACCAGCGTCGAGCCGACGCAGACGCGGCGCTGCTGGCCGCCCGAGAGGTTCTCGTACCACGTGTCGCCGGCGTCGACGAGCCCGACGTCGGACAGGACCTCGTCGGGCCCCCTGGCGTCGTCGTACAGGCCTGCGTAGTAGTCGATCAGTTCGTGGGCGGTGAGCCTGTCCGGCGGGGCGAAGTCCTGCGGGAGTACGCCGAGCCGGTCCCGGTCGACGGCGGTCGGCGGTTCGCCGAAGACGCGAGCGGATCCCGCGTCGGGTTCCGTCGTCCCGGTCAGCGCCCGGACGAGCGTCGTCTTGCCGGCCCCGTTCGGGCCGATAAGTGCGAAGACTTCACCGCGGTCGACCGACAGCGAGGCCCCCGACAGCGCGGTCGTCTCGCCGTAGGATTTCCGCAGCTCGGTCGCTTCGACTACGGCTTCCATGAGGTTCGGTAGCGACCGGTCCCGGGTAAGGGGTTCGGTTCCGGGGCTCTGGGGCGACGGGCTCCCGTGCTCGCACTCGCAGGCTCGAGCGTTATCCACCCGTTCGTGGTAGCGGCCGCCGTGACCGCCGTTGGATACGCCCTGTCAAGCGAGGAGCACGACCCGATGGAACTCGTCGCGAACGCTGCCCGTGCCGAAGACGCCGGCTTCGACTTCTGTTCGATCTCGGACCACTTCCACCCCTGGGTGTCGGCGCAGGGCGAGTCGCCGTTCGTCTGGTCGACGCTGGGCGGCATCGCGGCCGAGACGGACGAGATCGACGTCGGCGTCGGCGTCACCTGCCCGACGATCCGGATCCACCCGGTCAACGTCGCCCACGCGGTCGCGACGGTCGACGAAATGTTCGGCGACCGCTTCACGTTCGGCGTCGGCACCGGCGAGAACCTGAACGAACACGTCACGGGCGAGCGTTGGCCGGAACACGACGTTCGGCTCGAGATGCTCGAGGAGGCGATGGAAGTGATGCGGAAACTGTGGACCGGCGAGACGACGAGCCACCACGGCGAGCACTACACCGTCGAGAACGCCCGTCTCTACACGGTTCCCGACGAGCAGCCGACGACGGTCGCCAGCGCGTTCGGCCCTCAGACCGCCGAGTGGGCGGCCGACCACGGCGACGGGCTCTGGTGTTCCGGCCCGCAGGGTGAGGTCGTCGACGCATACGAGGACGCCGGCGGCGACGGGCCGATGCTCACCCAGATGCACGTCTGCTGTGCCGAGAGCGAGGACGAGGCGATCGATACGGTCCACGAGTACTGGCCCAACGGCTCGCTGCCGGGAGAACTCGCCCAGGTCCTGCCGACGCCGGCCCACTTCGAACAGGCCGCGGAGATGGTCGAGCGCGAGGATGTCGCCGAGTCGGGGACGACGACGGAGCAGGACGCCCAGGCCCACATCGACAGTATCCAGGAGGCGATCGACGCCGGCTACGATCACGTCTACGTCCACCAGATCGGGCCCGAACAGGAGCGGATGCTCGAGTTCTACGAGGCGGAGGTGTTGCCGTCGTTCCGGTGACCGGAGCCGAAGCTTCAAGTGGGAGACGCGAGTCCGCCGAACAATGGTCGATCCGAACGACGACCCGATCGAACTCGTTTCGTCGGGACACGACGCCTGGCGCGAGCGCTTCGCCGCCGAGCGCGACCGTGTTCGCGAGACGCTGCACGACGCGGCCCTCGAGTCCGCTCTCGAGCGCGTCGAACACGTCGGCTCGACGGCCGTGCCCGGACTCCCGGCGAAGGACATCGTGGACCTGGACGTGGTCGTCGCCGACGACGCGGTCGCGTCGGTGTCGCGCACCCTCGAGACCGAACTCGGCGGCACCAGAATGGAGAACAGCGACGAGTGGCACCCGCTCTTCCGGCGGGAGAACGGCCAGCGGTTCAACGACCACGTGTTCGCTGCCTCGGCCGACGGCTGGCGGATCAGCGTCGTCACACGGGACGTGCTGGCGTCCCGTCCCGACCTTCGCGAGGAGTACGCGGCGCTGAAACGCGACCTCGCCGGCGGCACCGACGACCTGACGGAGTACTCCGTGGGGAAGACTGCCTTCGTCGAACGTGTCCTCGAGATCGCCCGAACCGACGAGGCTCTCTCGTTTGCATTCGAGGTACCGACCGTGGAGTGATCCGCTGCGGGGGTGAGCCCGAGCGGTGTGCGGGCGACGTGGTCGTTATCCCGCCGAATCGAGCGCCCGGACCCCGATCCGGCCGTCGTCGGAAATTTCGACCGCGTAGACCTGGCCCTGGTCGTCCGACACATCGAACGAGACCACGACGTTACCGTCGCCAGTTCCGTCGCCGAGCAGCGTGTCGATCGCGCCCGGGTCGACGTGTTCGTGGAGGACGAAGCCGAGTGCCGTCGGGGCCTCGAGCGGGTCGACGTCGGCGACGGCACAGATCGCGTGGACGACGGCGATGCTGGCCGGCGTCTCCGCGTCGTACTCGTACTCGATCGCGTCCGGACTGGAGTCCGTGCCGAGTTCGCGGACGGCTGGGTTCGTCGCGTTCATCGTGGACCGTACCCCTCCAGCCGGAAAGACGGCTGGGGATGCATTCGCAGGCGAGGCGCTCGAACGAGCGGGCCGCCGGTCGCCCACACGTTGGCCGCTTCCCAATCGGTTTTGGGTCCCGCGGGCGAACCCGGCGACATGGAGTACACCACCCTCGGTAACACCGGGACGACCGTCTCGAAGCTCTGTTTCGGCACCTGGCGGTTCGGGAAGACACACGGCGACACCGTCGAAACCGACCGCGAGGAGGCCCACGAACTCCTCGATACCGTCTGGGAGAACGGCATCAACTTCATCGACACCGCCAACGTCTACGGCGATCCGGACGGCACCAGCGAGGAGTGGATCGGCGAGTGGCTCGACGAGTACGACCGCGAGGACTTCGTGATCGCCTCGAAGGTCTACTTCCCGTTCGACGGCTGGGGCGAACCCGGGCCGAACGACTCCGGACTCGGCCGCAAGCACATTCGCGCACAGGTCGAAGGGACGCTCGAGCGACTCGGGACGGACTACCTCGACCTCTACTACATCCACCGCTGGGACGACGACACGCCGATCAGGGAGACCCTCTCGGTGCTCACCGAACTCGTCCGCGAGGGGAAGGTCCACTACCTCGGTGCGAGTTCGATGGCCGCCTGGAAACTCACGAAGGCGCTGTGGACGAGCGACGTCGAGGGTCTCGAGCGGTTCGACGTCACCCAGCCGATGGTCAACGCCGTCGAGTACGACGACGTGAGCGACTACCTCGACGTCTGTGCGGACCAGGACGTCGCCGTCTGTCCGTACTCGCCGCTGGCTGGCGGCTTCCTCACCGGGAAGTACGAGCGAACCGACGAGGGTGGATTCGAAGCGCCCGACGGCTCGCGGGGTAGCCTCGACGACATGTTCGACGAGTACTACGTCACCGAACGCGCCTGGGACGTCCTCGACGCCGTCGAATCCGTCGCCGACGAGGTCGGCGCGACGCCGGCCCAGGTCTCGCTGCGCTGGCTCATCGAGCAGGACCGGTTTACCTGCGTCCCGATCGTCGGCGCGCGGACACCGGAGCAACTCGAGGAAAACGTCGGCGCGGTCGAGATCGACCTGACCGACGAGCAGTTCGAGCACATCGACGCGGCGCGAGCCGATACCGAGTAGCGCCGACCGCCTGCTCGAATTACAGCGCGTCCTCGATCGTCTCGACGACCGCGTCGGGATCCGTCGCCCGGTCGACGCTCTCGCCGTCGACGAACACCGTCGGCGTTCCGGTAACGTCCCGTTCGTCGCCCCGTTCCCAGTCCGCGGCGAGCGTCGGGTAGTAGGTCTCGTTCTCGAGGGCGGTGGCGACTGCGTCCGGGTCGTTGTCGGGGTCGGAGTCGGGACCACCGGCAGCATCACTCTCGAGCGATTCCGCAAGCGTCACCAGCCCGTCGTCGGTCCAGTCCTCGTCGTCGCCGGTCATCACCGCCTGCTTGTAGTCGAAAAACAGCCCGTTCGGATCCCCGGAGCCGTCCTCGTCCTCGTCCTGCCCGTCGCCTCGGGTCCCGTCCTGCACCGCCCGCGCGGCGTTCGCCATCGCAATCGACTCGTCGGCGGCCATCACGGGAAAGTCGTAGTGGCGGAACTCGATCTCGTCGGTCGCGACGTACTCGTCCTCGAGGATCGGGAACACGTCAGTCTCGAAGTCCAGACAGTGCGAGCAGCCGAGGTCCTCGTACACTGCGACGGTCACCTGGCCGTCGCCCAGCGTCGGCGTCGGCACCTGACGGTCGGGATCGACGTCCTCGAGTGCGGCGGGCATCGAAGCATCGAACAGCGTGGCACAACCGGCGAGGGCGACCGACGAAACGCCCGCGGCGGCGAGAAACGAGCGACGGTGCATGGACCACCGTAGCGTTCGAACGGGGTTATCGGTGTCGACACGCCTGGAAGACTCGAGGAGAGGGAAAGCGCGTCCGGGCAATCAGGACGTTAGCGGACCGGATGCGACTGAGAGTTCGGTTCGATTCGGGTTGCGATAGCGTTCATCGAGCCGTCGTTTCCGATGTCCCTCGCGGGTCATTCCGTGAGTGGGAGGAACACGCCGAACGTCCAGACCGAGACGAAACTGACGAGGATACCGAGTCCTTCGGCGTAGGTGAACAGCCGGTCCTCCCAGCCTGGTACTCCCCCGAGAACGAACTGGCCGAACAGTTCGCCGCCAGCACCGAGCGTGAGCAGCCCGATACCGAGCAGGAATCCGGTCTTGGTCAACGCAGCGTAATCCATACCGCGGTACCGACTCATAATTGAGCATTCGAACGGGCTGGATTAACAGTTTTGTTCAACTCGCCGGACAGGTTAGAGCACGAGCGCGTCGACGAGGACGGCGACCAGCACTGCGCCGAGGAAGGCGTTCGAGGCGTGGAACGACCGGAACGCCGCAGACTCGGTCTGTTCGAAGTGAAGCACGACGGCGGTCCAGAGAAACACGGCGCCGAAGATGGCGACCGTCGCCGCGTAGATAGCTCCGAGTTCGGTGATCCAGGCCAGCGCGACCGTCCCCACGAGCGTCGCAGCGAGGTAGTAGACGATGTGTTTGCGAGTTTCGGTTTCGCCGCGCACCACGGGCATCATCGGGAACCCGCCGCGGGCGTAGTCGTCCTTGTACGCCAGGGCGAGGTTGTAGAAGTGCGCCGGGGTCCACAGGAAGATGACGCCGGCAAGCGCCAGTCCCGGCAGACCGATCTCGTTGGTGACGGCCGCCCAGCCGATCAGCGCCGGGAGCGCGCCCGCCAGGCCGCCGATCACGGTGTTTTGGACCGTGTTGGGCTTGAGCAAGAGGGTGTAGACGACGCTGTAAAACAGGATCGCCGCGAGACCCAGCGCTGCCGCGAGCGTGTTGATGGTCAGAAAGACGCCGATCGAGGCGACGGTCAGCAGCCCGCCGAACGCCATCGCGTTGCGGACCGGGATCAGGTCAGTCGCCAGCGGGCGATCCGACGTCCGGGACATCTTCCGGTCGACGTCGCGCTCGAGGACGTGGTTGAACGTTCCGGAGGCGCCGATGGAGAGGACGCCGCCGCCGAGCGTGGCGACGATGGTGTAGACGTCGAGCGCCGGCCCCGCGGCCAGGGCCATGCCGGCGGCCGCGACGAGACAGAGCAGCCACATCAGCCGCGGTTTCATCATCTTGAAATAGGCGAACGCGGTGAGCCTGGCGCGGGCCAGTCCCCCCGAGGGCAGCGTCCGTTTCTCGGCTTCCACGGGTTCGGGGGCGGTGGCGGTGGCGGGGGCGGAAGCTGGTGCCGCGTCGGGCTCGAGATCGATCGCGTCGTCCTCTTCGCCGGTCGCGAGCTCGAGGTCCCAGGCGAGCGCGAGGACGACGCCGCCGAAAATGACGACGCCGAGCCCGAGATGGAGTCCGGGAGCGACGGCGGCGGGACCGAGCGTGGCGGTTGCGGCACCGACGCCCACCTGGACGGCGTAGAGGGCGGCCGAAACCACCAGCGTCGAGCGGACTCGAACGGCGGCGTCGCCCCGGACGGCGACGAACGCCGACGCCGCGACGAGCCCGCCGACCAGGAACGCGGCGATGCGGTGCCCCCAGGCGATCACGAGTTGCGTCTGGCTCAGGGGATCGGTCGGCGCGTGACAGGTCGGCCACGTCGAACACGCCGCGGTCGCGTTCGTGATCGACGTCGTCGCACCGACGATCAACAGCAGGTACACGCCGAGCGCGGTCGCTGCGAGCAGTGCGGAGAAGCGTCGGTGAGTCCCGATCGGACGGGGGAACGACTCTGTTGCCACGGCTATTCTCGTCTGAACCGTTCGACTCCGCGTATTTATGCGTCCCGCTTTTTCCCCCTATCTGGAGGTCGTTTAGGGCAGTACCGCCACTACATCCCCATGTCTTCGGCCGCATCCGGAACCGGGAGTTCGTGCGGCGAGACCCCGAGCAGTTCCGCCGCGTGGTCGAGCGCCATGTCGAACCCGTAGTAGCGCTCGAGTTCGTCGCCCTCGGCTGTCGGGCGGACCTTCAGCATGGCGTAGCCCTCGATGTTCTGGGCGATGGCTGCGCTGGCTGCCGTAGTGGCGCCGGTCTCGGCTCCGGGTCCGGTCCCGGTCCCGGCACGCACAAACTCGAGAACACGCTCCTCGTCGGTTTCCGTATACGTGGCCTCGATGCCGTCGTTTGCTGCGGTTCGGTCGTCACCCGTGTCGGCGTCGTCCGCATCGTCGGCGGGGGAACCGTCTGCCGTCATACGCTCACCTCGGGAATCGAGGACCGGGAATCTATCGGTTCCGGGGAGACAGGTGGGGTTGGGCGCTCGAGGGAAGGAAGACCGATACCGATTTTTCCCCGCCCGCGGGACGGACTGTCGTGAGCCGAACGGAGCCGTCCGGTCGACGCCCGCTCGCCGAGTTCCGTCTCACGCGCGCGGTTGCCGTCCAGTGGCTCGTCACCGCGGTCGTCGGCTTCTTCGCGTTCGCGTACGCGTTCGGCCACGTGCTGGCCGCCGTCCGGGGGGTGGCGCTCGAGCCGATCGTCGTCGATCCCTCGCCGCTCTTTCCGGAACTGTTCGTGCTCGCGCTCGCGCTGGTAGCGCCCGTCGTCGTCCTCCACGAACTGCTTCACGGGCTCTGTATGGCCCGGTATGGGACCGACGGCGGGAGCCGCCCTGCCTTCGGGATCGGGCTCTCCCACTTCGTGTTGCCGTACGCCTACGCCGGGACCGAAGGCACCCGGTTCACCCGCAGAGAGATGCTCGTCGTCCTGCTCGCACCCTTCGCCGGCATCACGGTGATCGGCCTCGGCGCGATGGTCGTCTACCCCTCGCCGGTACTGCTCGTCCCGCTCGCGGCCAACGCCGCCGGCTCGATCGGTGACTTCTGGATGGCCGCGACGCTGTTGCAGTATCCCGCGGACGTTCAGGTGACGGAACTCGGACTCGAGGACGACTCCACTCCCGACCAGCAGGGGTTCGCGATCTACGGTTCACCGGCCGACTCCGGTTCGGATGGAAAACGACGCGTGAGTGTGGCGGTACTCTCGAGAGGTCTCGCGGGCGCGGTCGGGACGCTGGCTGCGATCGTCGGCGTCACGATCGTCGCCGTCTTCGCCTCGCTGGCGTTCGGGTCCGGCACCGTGGCCTTCGGCGATCCGAACGGCTGGTTCCTCTTCTATCACGAACTCCGTGGCGACGGGAGCGCCGTCCTCGAGGTTCGGGCCCCGCTCGTCCTCGCTTGCGCGACGCTGGGCGGGGTCGGCTGGACGGTCGTCGCCGCCGTGCGGGACGGATTCGCCCTCGAGTTCGAGTGACCGCCCGGAAACCGTAACGAACGACGGGTTGCGCGACGGCCCTCTATCTATGACGAAGTGGCTCCAGAGCGGCCGGCGACGGGACGTCTGTTTCCTGCTCGCCGCGGACGGCGAACTGCGCGGACAGCAACTCAAGTCCCGGCTCGAGGCCCACTACGACGAGCGGATCGATCCGAAGTCGTTCTACGGCTCGCTGTCCGCGCTGGTCGATTCGGGGTTCGTCGAGGAGCGAACGGAGGGGATCCACGACGCGTACGCGCTGACCGACGCCGGGCAGCGACGCGTCGAGGACCACTACGAGTGGGTACAGGGCTGTCTCGAGGACGACGCTGGGTCAGAATAGCCGCTTGCGGTCGAAAAAGCGATTCCGATCGGGGGACACAACGCCCCCTCGAGGGTTCGTCACGCCGTTCGGCTCCGCGTAGACCTCACGGAGCCGAACGCGGGGACGATCACTCCTCGAGCAACTGGTCGCCGATCGTGTTCCGGAGCACTTCGCTGGTGCCCTCGTAGATCTCGTTGAGTTTGGCGTCGCGGTAGAACCGCTCCGCCGGGAAGTCCTTCGTGTAGCCGTAGCCGCCGTGGATCTGGATGCCCTCGTTGGCGACCTCGCGGCTGACCTCGCTCGCGTACAGTTTCGCCTGAGCGGCGTCCTTGATGTAGTTCTCGCCGCGGATCTTCTTGTCCGCGGCCTTGTGCATCAACATCTTCGCGGCCTGGATCTTCGTGTCCATGTCCGCGAGCTTGTGTTTGATCGACTGGAACTCGCCGATCGGCTGGCCGAACTGCTCGCGCTCGTTGGCGTAGTCGCGGGCGTTCTCGAAGGCCGCGCGGGCGATGCCGACGCCGCGGGCCGCGATGGTGATGCGGCCGCCGTTCAGGGTCTTCAGTGCCTGGACGAAGCCGTCACCTTCGGCGCCCAGCAGGCGGTCTTCGGGAATCCGAAGGTCGTCGAACCGGAGTTCGGCGGTCGGACACCCCTTGTCGCCGAGTTTCTCCTCCGTGTTCTCGACGATGAACCCGTCGTCCTCCTCGGGCCGGACGACGAACGAGGAGATACCCTTGTTCCCGGCTTCGGGGTCGGTCTTGGCGAACACCGTGACCGTGTCGGCGACCGAGCCGTTCGAGATCCAGAGCTTGCTGCCCTCGAGGACGTACTCGTCGCCGTCCTTCTCGGCAGTCGTTTCCATGGCAGGAACGTCGCTGCCCGCGCCGGCCTCCGACAGGGCGAACGCGCCGACGTCGCGGCCCTCGGCCAGCGGCGTGAGGTACTCCTCCTTCTGGGACTCATCGCCGAACTCGTAGAGCATGTTGCCCGCGAGCGAGGTGTGGGCGGCGACGATCGTTCCCAGGCCGCCCGATCCGCGCGAGATTTCTTCGAGGCCGATCGCGTAGGAGTGGTAGTCGAGGCCGGCGCCGCCGTACTCCTCCGGGAAGGGCATTCCCATCAGGCCGAGTTCGCCCATCTCGTCGACGAGATCCTGGGGGAACTCGTCCTCGTGGTCGATCTCGTCGGCGACGGGGACGACCTCCTCGTCGACGAATTCCGCTACCATATCCCGGATCTGGCGCTGCTCTGCCGAGAGTGCGAAGTCCATGTGGGACGTATCGTGGGGTCGTCCCTTCATTGTTGGTACACTCGAGTCGCGTTCACTCCGGTGGACACGATCGATATCGTCGGAACGGCCGCTTGCACGCCGGGAACACCGTCGAACGCCCGCCCGGAGCCGACGAGGACGACGGACGGAAACGGCGATCGGTCAGGCCCGCACGTGGCGACCGTATTCCGCCGGGACCGCGGCGTTTTTCCGGGAAGGGCTCAAAATAGTCTCGAGTAGATGACCTCCGGCCAGCCCGAATACGGAATCCACGCCGACCTGGAGTGGTGTTTCGACGCGGTTCACGGCGTTTCGCGGACCTTCTCGATTACTATCGATCGGCTCGAGGAGCCGATGGCGAGACACATCTGCGTCGGCTACCTCTTATGTCGAGTCGCAGATACGATCGAGGACGCGGGCCACATCCCGCCGGAGACCCAGACCGAGTTGCTCCAGGAGTACGATCGGCTGCTCGATCCCGAGACAGACACCGACCGAACGGTCGCGACGTTCATGGAGAAAGTCGAACCCTGGCTCCCCGCCCCCGAGGAGCGCGACCAGGACTGGGAAGTCGTCGCTCGGACACCACGCGTGCTGGGGACCTTCGAGTCCCTGGACGAGGAGCCCCGGGAGATCATGCGCGATCCGGTCCGCGAACTCGTCGACGGGATGGCGATGTTTACCGATCGCTACGCCGACGAGGGCGGACTCCGCCTGCAGACGCTCGAGGAACTCGAGGAGTACTGCTGGTACGCTGCGGGTACGGTCGGGACGCTGATCACGGGCCTGGTCGCTCGCGGCGCCTCCGAAGAGCGAGCCGAAGAGATGCGGGACAACGCCCGCTCGTTCGCCCTGCTCTTGCAACTGGTCAACATCGCCAAGGACGTAGAAAACGACTACCACGAGGAGAACAACGTCTACCTTCCCGCCGAGTGGCTCGCGGACGAGGAGGTGCCGGCCGAGGCGGTCACCGACGCGGAGAACCACGGCGCCGTCACGAACGTCATCCGACGGGTCACCAGTCGCGCCGAGACGTACGTCGACGACGCTCACCGCTACCTCGAGGTCGTCCCGGAGAAACACGGCAATCGGCTGTCGGCCTGGGCGATCCCGTACCTGCTCGCGGTCGGGACGATGCGGGAACTCCGCGAACGGCCGGAAGACGTCGTCCGCGAGGGCGACGTGAAGGTGCCACGCGCGGAAGTCTACGCGCTGATCCAGCAGTTCGAGGACGACATCTCCCGCTCCCGACTCGAGGAACTCCGTCAGGAGATGGCGGAGAAGCCGCTGCACCACTGATCTCTCGTCAGCTACAGCGGATCGATCGAACTCGAGGGGCCGTGAGTCCGGCTACGCCGGGCCGCGTTCGCCGGCTCCGGCGGCCACTTCGGTGGTCGCCGCGGGCAACCGAAAACGTCGCCCCTTCTCCCGGTTCCGAGTCGACCCGGATCTCGCCGCCGTGACGTTCGACGATCCGCTTGCACAGCGCCAGTCCGATCCCCGTTCCCGGATGCTCCTCGTGACTGTGCAGTCGCTGGAACACCTCGAAGATTCGCTCCTGTTCTTCGGGGCCGATTCCGACGCCCTCGTCGCTGACCGAGACGATCCACTCCTCGCCGTCCCGGTCGGCGACGACTTCGATCCGGGGCGGCTCGTCCCCGCTGTAGTCGATCGCGTTCGAGAGCAGGTTCTGGAACAGCTGTCGCAACTGGCTCGGGTCCCCTTCGACGCGGGGTAACTCGCCGACCTCGAGATCGGTGTCCGTCTCCTCGATCCTGAGCTCGAGGTCCTTCCGAACGTCCTCGAGGACGGCGTTCAGGTCGACCGGCTCGAGCGGCTCCCCGCGGGTCTCGACCCGCGAGTACGCCAGCAGGCCGTCGATCATCGCCCGCATCCGCTCGGCGCCGTCGACCGCGTACTCGAGGAACTCCTCGCCGTCCGCGTCCAGATCGTCGCCGCACCGCCGCTCGAGCAACTGCAGGTAGCTCGTCACCATCCGCAACGGCTCCTGCAGGTCGTGGGAAGCCGCGTACGCGAACTGCTCTAACCGCTCTTCGCCTCCTCGAGTTGCGCTCGCGTCCGCTCGAGCAGTTCGTTCTGTCGCTCGAGGCGTCTGGCGTGAGTCTTTGCCCGGGCGGCGTAGAGCCCGACGCCGAACCCGGCGACGGCGCTGAAGCCGGTGAGTATCGGCAGCGACCGTGCGGGCTCCGAGAGGCCGGTATCCGGCTGGGCGTGGTACAGCGCGAGGATCGCGACCATTACCCCGATACCGACGAGACACCAGGTCGAAATGACGGGATAGAACAGCGGATCGATGTCCGTCCGGGGAAGCCGGTAGCCGCCGACGAAGATAACGGCCCCGGAGCCGCCGATGAACGCGAACACGACGAGGACCGCAACGAGCGAAGCGTCGTGGGACGTCGGGACGACAGCAGTCGCGACTGCGAGGAGGAGATACCACGCACCGATCGCCACGACCATCGGCCGACCTGCGGCTCTGGATCCCAGCCGGTTCGATGATCCCATCATTTCCACTGTATCCTGAACGATCATAACCGTTCGGTGTGTGATCTCAACCCACCAGATCGGTCGCGAGGGCGCGACCGGTCAACGACAGTCGATAGCCGACGAGGCCGGCGACGACGGCCCAGGGAACGAAAAAGGCGCCCCCCGCGAGCGGTCCGAGACCGAGCACGTAGTAGGGCGCAAACGCCGTCGTCGCAGCGATCGGTGCCGCCGTCGCGAGCAATCCGATCCATCGGCCGCCGCCCCGCTCGAGGGCGTACCCGAACGGAAGGAACAGTCCCACAGCCAGCCCGAACGTACCGGTCAGGACGCCGAGCCCGGGACCGACGGTCAGCCAACAGCCGACCGCGACGACTCCGCTCGCGACGACGACGAGGGCGAACAGCGTCCGTCCCGTCGGTTCCAGACCGACTGCGCCGGTGGCGCGCTCGAGCACGGCCCGCTCGAGGCCGCCGGCCACTCCCCGGTGCCGGCCGCCAAACCGCCCGGCAGCGAGGACCGCGAGCCCGACAACGGCGACCGGCGCGACGCTTGCGCGGACACCGTGATCGATCAGTTCCGGGCCGAAGACCGCGGCCGCCGAGCCCCAGGAGGCGACGGTTCCGTCGACGCCCGTCGGTCCGTAGGTGAGATAGGTACGCTTCGTAACCTCGGAATCGGGCGTCCACGTCGCCGAACGGCCTTCGACGGCGGCGTTCGTCGGGTCGTTCGTCACCACCATTCCCTCGGGTGCGTGTATCGTGACGCGATCAGCGCGCAAACCGTAGCGATACTGCGTGTCGGCGGCGTAGAAGTAGTCGACCACCCAGCCGTCGCCGACCCGGGACTGTGCGACGTCTGGGACGTCGTAGCCGACGCGAACCCGTCCGTCCTCGACCGACGCCTCGAGATCGGTCGCCTCGTCCGCGGCGACGTCGTAGCGGTACCAGGCCGCCTCGACGGCGGACTCGAGCGCGTCGGGATCGGTCCGGTAGGTCACTGCGGCGTCGTCGGCGACCGGGACGCGGGCGATAAAGCGGGCGTTGCCGCGCTCGTCGAGGTGGATATCCAGCGTCCCGGATCCGGTCGCGCCGTCGATCCCGTCGGAGCCACAGACCCCACAGACCGACAGCGGGGGGTGGCCGGCCGTCACAGGGCCGACCCCGGCGACGGCGAGGACGGTAACGGCCGCGAGGGCGGCGACGAGGACGACCGCGAGGCCCGTGAAGAGCCGCGTTGGTGGGGACGACCCGCTGACTGTCGATCGGTCTCGAGGGGAGGGCGGAGGGGACACGTCTCGACCGTCCGCTCGAGCGAAAATAAAAGTATCCCAACACGTCCTGGCTGTCCCGAGGCTGTGGCTCGAAGCGGACGCGGCGGGACTGCGGCGGCGGGACTCGTACTACTCGTACTCGTAGAAGCCCTTCCCGGTCTTCTTCCCGAGATCCCCCGCCTCGACCTTCCGTTTGAGGAGGTAGGCCGGCTTGTACCGGTCGCCCAGTTCCTCGTGGAGCGTCTCGGAGGCGTGCAGGCAGACGTCGAGACCGATGTGGTCGGCCAGCGTCAGCGGCCCCATCGGGACGTTCGTGCCGAGTTCCATCCCCGCGTCGATATCCTCCTTCGAGGCGACGCCCTCGTCGTAGGCCCGGATGCCCTCGTTGATCCAGGGCATGAGAATGCGGTTGGTAACGAACCCGGGCTTGTCGTCGGACTCCCAGGTCGTCTTCCCGAGGTCCTCGGCGAGGTCGTGGGCCAGATCGGTGACCTCGTCGGTCGTCTTCTCCCCGACGACGACCTCGACACCCTCCATGATCGGAACCGGGTTCATGAAGTGAAGGCCGATCACGCGCTCGGGGTGTTCGAGGTCGGAAGCGATCGAGGTGATCGAGAGCGTACTCGTGTTCGTCGCGAGGACGACGTCCTCGTCACAGACCCGCTCGAGGTCGGCGAAGACGTCCTGTTTGACCTCGAGATCCTCGAGGGCGGCCTCGACCACGAGGTCGCGGTCGTCGAACGTCTCGATGTTGGTCGTTCCCTCGATGCGACCGCGGATCGTCTCGGGATCCTCTTCGAGGTCACCCCGGGAGTCCAGCCGCTCGAGGCTGTCCTCGATCGTCTCGAAGCCGTTGTCGACGAACTCCTGCTCGATGTCCCGCATCACGACGTCGTAGCCGTGGGTCGCCGCGACCTGGGCGATGCCGCTTCCCATCGTCCCTGCACCGACGACGCCGATCCGTTCGATCCGATCGCGAACCATGCGCGGTGGTTCATCCGACGGTTCCGTAAGTGTGCCGGTCGAGGCCGCCGGTTCCGGGTCCTGAGCAGGCGGACCGGGGGGACGTCCGGTCGGGCCGCCCACTCCGGAGGCCACGCGGAATTCAGTTCAGCCGACAATAAAATTCAAGACTCGACAGTGTGAGATACGGGTAACTGGTGGATCGCGTGAGCAAGGAATACGTCGTCGAATCGGTCGGCTCCGAGGGCGGGGCCGAGGCGGACCCACAGGGGACGTCACTCGAGCCCGACGAGCGGGCCGCCCTCGAGGAGGCCGACCTCGATCCCGACGCAGTTCGCGAGAAGCACCACTCCTACCGGTCGCTGCTGGAGGCCGGCCTCGAGGAGTCGGTCGCGGACGCGCTGCGCAGGCGGTTCTCCCTGCCGTGGTCGTTCGTCAGCGACGCCGACGGGGACGGCGACCTCGACCGTCGCTCGAGCGAGGTTCGCGGCCTCGGCAAGGCCGAACGGGAGTGGATCGCCGTCAGCGACGACGAGGACTGGCAGTCCTTCGAGTACGAGGCCGAGTTCGACACCGTCGGCCGGGAGCGACCCGACGAGCGGCCGTACCCGAAGCCGACGCCGGTGACGGCGGTGACGGGCGTCGGTCCGGACGACGCCGACGCGCTGGCCGAGGGTGGGATCGTCTCCGCGGAGCGGTTGGCGACGGTCCACGCGAGCGAGGTGGCGGACGCGCTCGATCTGGACGTATTGCACGTCCGCGCGTGGCGACACAACGCCCGGGAATTGATCGACTGATCGCCCGACCCGGTGCGAACGGATCCGTTTCTCGAATCGCCCCTCGAGAACGCCGTTCCTACTGCGGGTAGGGGCCGTTCCGTCCCCCGATTTCGCCCACTATTACTACAGAAGTACGTAATTTCGATAATCCGGACCACCAGAGATATATACTGGACTGTCGGACACTCTACCAGATGCTCCCGATCGACGACTCCCCGATCGTCCGCGACGGCAAATCACTGATTCTCGCGATGGACCACGGACTCGAGCACGGACCGACCGACTTCGAGGAGGTTCCCGAAAAACTGGACCCCTCGACGGTGTTCGACACGGCGACCCACGACGCCGTCACCGCGATGGCGGTCCAGAAGGGGATCGCCGAGGGGTACTATCCGAGCTACGGGGACGACGTCAACCTGCTGGCGAAGGTAAACGGCACCTCGAACCTCTGGATGGGCGAGTACGACTCGGCCGTCAACTGGTCGGTCGATTACGCCGCCGAAATCGGGGCCGACGCCGTCGGCTTCACCCTCTACGGTGGCTCGAACCACGAGGTCGAGATGGCCGAGGAGTTCCGCGACGTCCAGGAGGCGGCCCGCGAACACGACCTGCCGGTCGTCATGTGGTCGTACCCGCGCGGCCAGGGGCTGAAAAACGACACCAAGCCGGAGGTCATCTCCTACGCGACCCGTCTGGGGCTCGAGTTGGGCGCCGACATCGCGAAGGTCAAATATCCCGGCAGCCCCGACGCGATGGAACACGCCTGCAAGTCCGCGGGCGACATGAAAGTCGTGATGAGTGGCGGCTCCAAGACCTCCGATTACGAGTTCCTCTCGACCGTCGAGGCCGCCATCAGCGCCGGCGCGAAGGGACTCGCCGTCGGCCGCAACGTCTGGCAGCGCGAGGACCCCACCCGGATCCTCGACGCCCTCGAGAAGGTCATCTTCGAAGAGGAGACGGCCGACGCCGCGCTCGAGGCCACGGAGTAGGATGAACGCTACCGATCCCGAACCTGACCCCGGTCTCGATCCCGTCGAGAACGTCGTCGCCACGATCGCCCGATCGGCGGCCGAGATCCGGCAGGGACTGGTCGGTCGCAGAGGAAAAGCCGGGGCGGAGAACCCCAGCGGCGAGACCCAGGTCGAGGCCGACGTCTGGGCCGACGAACTGCTCGCCGACCGGCTGACGTCGATCGACGGCGTCGCCCAGTACGCGAGCGAGGAGCGGTCCGAGATCATCGACGGCGGCGACGACCGGGTCTCCGTCGCCGTCGATCCGCTCGACGGTTCGTCGAACCTGAAGTCGAACAACACGATGGGAACGGTGTTCGGCATCTACGACGAACCGCTCCCGGCGCCCGGGTCCGCGCTGGTCGCGTCCGGCTGGATCCTCTACGGGCCGATCACGACGATGGCGTACGCCCGCGACGGGTCGGTCACGAAGTACGAACTCACCGGCGGCGAGCGAACCGTCGTCGAAGAGGACGTCACCCTGCCCGACGATCCGCTCGTCTACGGCTTCGGCGGCCGGGTACCCCACTGGCACGACGAGTTCCGGGAGTTCGTCCGGGAGATCGAGTCGAACCCCGACCACAAACTCCGGTACGGTGGGGCGATGATCGGCGACGTCAACCAGGTGCTGACCTACGGCGGGATCTTCGCGTATCCCGCCCTCGAGGGCAGCCCTCGCGGGAAACTCCGCCTGCAGTTCGAGGGGAACCCGATCGCGTACCTCATCGAGGCGGCCGGCGGTCGCTCCTCCGACGGTAGCACGTCGATACTCGAGATCGAACCCGACGACCTCCACGACAGGGTGCCGCTGCACGTCGGCAACGCCGAGTTCATCGACCGGCTCGAGGACGCGCTCGAGTAGCGGCGGGCGCGGTACAACCTGTGAGGTCACGTTTTCTCGGTGGAAGACGCTGTCGGAATCACTTCAAGAAACAACAGCCTGGGCATACTACCCATATTAGCTTAAACGTCTAAATTTTACTATTATTCAATGTCTCCATATATTAATGAATAAGATATATCTACGCGGCATTCATCACTAACTAAAGTATTTGTTTCTGAAAATTTTATAGTATTTCCAATTTCAGCAATTCGCTCATCCACACTTAGATCATCAACAGGATATATAGACTGGAAAAGAAAGTTCCTCGGAGTTGTATGGGCTTGTGTTAAATGAACGTTCCACTCGGCTTTATAAGATGCAGATGAGTTTCTAACAGTAGCCAAGCGATCCTCTCTCGAGCTCGGGACTAAGTTTGAATCCCACCCAAATAGCTCCTCGTCAAAATGGGACCAGTCATGTGTTTCACGGAAGTTTGTGAGCTTCCATTCCTGACCATTTGTCAAAACACGGTAATTTCCTATAGCTATAATATTTTCAGATTTTAGATTATCGTATGCTGCTACTGAGCCTTGAATTGAACCTGCACGGCTCTCTGAGTCTATCTTTCGTCTCGAAGCCAGATTTTCTTCAGGTGGAATAGAAAAAGATGGATCATCACTGAACGCTGCATCCGAACCCTCGGGTTCAGAATTACTAACACATCCAGCAAAAGAGAGACTAATAAAAGACCCTCCTGAAGCAAGTAGCTGACGCCGGAACACCATATGAGATCAAATCATTCTCGTAAGTAATAATTTTTGGTCGGTAGTTAAGATAGATATTTACTAATTCGCCCTATCAATACAGGGTAAAGCGCCGCGTTGAACGGCGGCATGGCCGACGAACACCTTTCTGGGTAACAGTCGAGGACGACTGAACCCCATTTTCGATATTACTCGAGACCGTCGTCCCTCCATTTGCCTTCGGTCGCCCTCCCCCGACGGCCTCCGTATCGTCGCCGCTCAACTCCTCTAGCCACCGGACGAACGTCTCCCGTGACATGGGTCTGTCGCTCGGAGTACGCGGACGACAACGAGTTCGCAGGGGGCAACGAACGACGCGGGTACCCCAGGATTATCCCGCTGCGTCTGGGAGGGAGCCGTGCCATGCAGGACGCCCACGCCAGACTGGAAGCGGACGTCGCCGCACTCGAGGACCTCCCGGTATTCGTCGCCTACAACGCCAACGTCGACGCGATCGTTCGGGTCGACGAGGAACTGGAATCGTTCCTCGAGCGACCCCCGGATCCCGGATCCGAACTGCCGTCGGGCCCCCTCGAGTCGAAACGCGAACTCGCGGCGGCGATCGCACACACGATGGCTGCCGGCCGGGGGGACGAGATCGCGATGACCGACGAGTTCGCGACCGTGCTCGAGTCGGAGCTAGAACCCGACAGCCAGCAGATGGGTGGCCAGGCGGGGATCATGACCAACCTGCTTACCGCTCTGAACACCGCGCCGATCACGTACACGTACCTGCTCTCCGAGCGCCAACTCTCGATGTTCGAACACCCCGATGAGGTGCGGTACCCGGCCGTCGAAGACGGTCAGGTGCGCTACGTCCCCCTGCTCGAGGCCGTCGACACGGATCGGACGAAGATCAACTGGGTGTTCGAGTTCAGGAAGGGAGACGAGTTCTTCGGCGCGACTGCGACGGAGGACACCCGGTTCATCGCCGCCTCGAGGCCGCCGGAGTTCGACCTGACTGCCGGCGACCTCGACGAGGCGATCGGCCAGGTCGGCGCGGACGTCGACGGCGCCCTCCTCGCGGGGTATCACAACCTCACGCCCGACCACGTCGAGGACGGGTACGAAGAGACCCACCGCCACGCACGCGAGGTCCTCCGCCGACTCCGCTCGGGGAGCGACGTCGACGTCCACGTCGAGTACGCCGTCACCCACGACGACGACCTCAGGCACAGCATGTACGAGTTGATCCTGCCGGAGGCGAACGTCGTCGGCGCGGACACACACGAGTTGGCGATGCTCCACGAGGACGCAGGGCTGGACGTGGTGACGGATCCGCCGTCGGAGGCGACGCCGTTCGAACCGGCGGAGATCCTCGATCACTACCGGATGCTCGAGGCGGCACGCGAGGACCTCGACGTCGACTGTCTCCAGTTGCACGCGATGGAGTATCACCTCGCCGTGATGGAGTCGTACCACTCGCCGGAGGCGCTTCGGCGAGGGCTCGAGTTCGCCGCCGTCAACGCCGCGACGAAGGCGGCGCTGGGGCACATCTCGGAACCCGGGGACCTCGAGACGGGGCTGGCGTACGAGCCTTCGGAGATGGGACGGAAAGCGATCGAACTGCTGGCGGATCAGCTGGGCGAGACGGCCGAGGAAGGCGTCCTCGAGACTTCGACGGTGGCTGCCTGTCCGAATCGCGTCGTCGACGAGCCGGCGGGGACGGTCGGCATCGGCGACATCGTCTCGTCCTCGAGTTTCGTTCTGGAACTCGCCGTGGCCAGCGATCGGTAGCCGACGGCGTCACGGCGAGTCGGCGCTCACCGGGACGCAGAAGACCGGTACCTCGGCCTGCCGAACCACGTTTTCGGTGACGCTTCCGAGGAACCACTGGCCGATCCCAGTCCGGCCGTGCGTGCCCATGACGATCAGGTCGACGTCGTTCTCGGTCGCATATCCCGGGATCTCGGCTACCGGGGAGCCTTTCGCGATCGCTCCCGAGACACTCACGCCGGCGTCCTCGCCGTACTCCCGGACCGCATCGATCGCCTCCTCGCCCCGATCCTCGAGGGCCTCGAGCAGGTCGTCGAACTCCTCGACATCGGCGAAGGAATCCGTATCGATCGAATAGAGCGTGTGCACGGACGACTCGAGGCGACTCGCGAGTGCGATCCCCCACTCGGTCGCGATCGCCGCCCCGTCGCTGCCGTCCGTCGGCAGGAGGAATCGGTCGAACGCGACGTCGACCGCATCGAGTTCGACGGCCTTCGACGGGACGGCGAGGACCGGCGTTCGTGCCGTTCGGAGGACGTTCTCGGCCACGCTCCCGAGGAGCACCCTGTCGAGCCCCGTTCGGCCTTTCGTTCCCATCGCAATGACGTCGATGTCGCGCCGGTTGGCGTACTCCCTGATCGACTGGAACGGCGTCCCCTCCCTGACCCGGGTCGTGACCTCGAGGTCCTCGTCGTACTCCCCGGCGAGCCGTGCGATCTCCTCGACCGCCTCCTCGGCTTCCTCCGTAAACGGCGCGGACTCGAACTCCTCGGCGTCCACCGCGGGGGTTCGGGACTCGACGACCGACAGAACGTGAACGTCCGCTTCGGTCCGGGACGCGAGGGCGATCCCGCGTGTGGCCCCTGCGAGTGCCCCGTCGCTGCCGTCGGTCGGTATCAGTATCGAATCGATGAGCCGGCTCATGGGAGCGTCCTGGGTCCCTTCACCGCCGCGGCGGATAATGGTGTGGGGGTGCAGTTCCCTGGCGTCATCCGAGAGTGCCCGTCAGGAGTCCGGTTCCAGCGCCTCGACGAAAACCCCGAGGAGATCCTCGAGTTGCCGCGGGAGTAAGAATCGTTCGCGGACGTGTTCCCGGGCGTTCGCGCCGAATTCGGTCCGGCGCTCGTCGTCCTCGAACAGCGTGACGATCCGGTCGCCGGCGGCGGCAGCGTCGTCCGGCTCGACGAGGTAGCCGTTCCGGCCGTCTTCGACCTGTAGCGGGATGCCGCCGACCGTCGATCCGACGACCGGAGTACGCTTCCAGAGCGCTTCCGAGACGACGAGTCCGAACCCCTCGCGCAAGGATTTCTGGACGACGACGTCCGACAGTCGCTGGAGGGCGTTCACCGTCGTATCCGGGAGATCGGTCAGGACGTGGACGTCCGGATCGTCGACCGCCTCGCTGGCGACCTGCTCGTACAGTTCGAGCCCTTCCGGATCGTCGCCGGCCATGCCGCCGGCAAGCACCAGCTGGAGTCCTGGGACGGTTTCCCGGGCCCTGCGATACGCCTCGAGCGTGCCGAACTGATCCTTCCACGGGTCGAAGCGGGAGACCTGGGTCACGACCGGCGCGTCGAACGAGAGCGGGTCCAGGCGGTCCCGTTCGGTCGCGAGCTCCGCCGCGTCGAGCGCCCGGTTCTTCTCGGTTACCGGATCGATCGAGGGATAGACGACGCTCGTCTCCGGGGCGTCGATTGCCGCGTACGCGGCACGGCTGAAAACGGCGTGATCGATCCGGTCCGCGTACGCCGACACGAACGCGAGGTACTCGTCGACCGGGTCGGTGAGATCGACGTGACACCGCCAGACGATCGGCGCGTTCGGCAGCCGCTCCGCGAGTCTCTCGAGCATGCCGAGTGGCTGTGGATCGTGAGCGACGACGAGGTCGTACCGCTTTTCGACCTCGGCCGCGTTCCGGTCGGTCACCGCCCGGTAGATCGCTTCCATCTCCGCCGTCAGCGGCTCGGCGCTCCCCTGGAGGCCGTTGTGGATCGCCTTCGTGACCTCGAAGAAGTCGTCATCGGCGTCCATGACGAGCCAGTCGGTGTCGATGCCGAGGTCGTTGCAGACCGGCACGATCGAACGGAGCAGTTCCGCCACCCCGCCGCCGGTCGCAGTCGAGTTGACGTGGAGGACGCTCGCGTCCGAGAGCGTCCCGGCGAGCGAACGGAGTCGCTCGAGGCGGTCGCGCTCCGTCACGGCGGCGTACGCGTCGAGCGATCGGTCCGGTAGCGAAGGGGCGTGCATCGTCCGTACTCGTCCGGACGACGACGACGGTCGTATCAGTTTGGGGTACTCGAGAGAAGATAGCAGTTAGAAGGCTTTTATCTCCCGATTTCTAACGTTCGGGGGCAACTAATTTATCCGCCGGTAGCGGATTGCCGACCATGGGGCCGAATCACAATGGCGGCAGTCAGGGAGCCGACGAAACGCTTCGAGTCGGACTCAACGGCTTCGGTCGAGTTGGACGGTGTCTCCTGCGTGCGTCGCTGACGCACGAGGACGTCGACATCGTCGCGATCAACGACGTGATGGACGACGACGACATGGAGTATCTCCTCCGGTACGATTCGGTTCACGGCCGGCTCGACGGCGTCTCCCGCCGCGGGGACACCCTCTTCGTGGACGACCAGGAGTTCCAGTTGCTCTCCGAGCGCGAGCCGTCGGAACTCCCGTGGGACGAACTCGAGGTCGACGTCGCCTTCGAGGCGACCGGGTTGTTCCGGACCCGCGAGGAGGCGGCCCAGCACCTCGAGGCCGGCGCCGACAAGGTCGTCATCTCGGCGCCGCCGAAAGGCGAGGAGGAGGTCCCGATGTTCGTCTACGGGGTCAACCAGGAGCAGTACGACGGCGCCGACGTCGTCTCGAACGCCTCCTGTACGACGAACTCCGTCGCGCCGGTTCTCCAGGTTCTCGACGACGAGTTCGAGGTCGTCTCGGGATTCCTGCTGACCGTCCACGCCTATACCGGCAGTCAAGAACTCGTGGACGCCCCGCTAGACAAACGGCGGCGCGGCCGCGCAGCCGCCGAGAACATCGTCCCCACGACGACCGGCGCCGCGGGCGCGACCAGCGAGATTCTGCCCGCCTTCGAGGGCAAACTCGAGGGGATGGCGATGCGCGTTCCGGTTCCGAACGGCTCGATCACCGACATCACCGTCAACATCAAGGAGGACGTGGAACGGGAGGAGGTGCTCGACGCGATCCGAGCGGCGGCCGACGACAGGCTGGCCGGTGTCCTCGGCTACACCGACGACGAGATCGTCTCGCGGGACATCGTCGGCCTGCCGTTCGGCTCGTACGTCGATCTCGAGTCCGTGATGGTCGCGGCCAACGACACCGTGAAAGTGCTCGCCTGGTACGACAACGAGTACGGTTTCTCGAACCAGATGATCAAACTCGCGACGCACGTCGCGGCGGAGACCGACAGTATCGATGCCGGAACGACCGTCGTTTACTGACATCGACGGCGGTCGGTTCTTCCCATGAACGGAGCCACTACGACTACCACCGCCGTCGTCCTCGCCGGCGGGTACGCGACCCGGCTGTGGCTGATCACGAGGCACCGCCCCAAGATGTTCCTGCCGCTCGGGGAAACGACCGTCCTCGATCGGATCTACGCCGAACTCGAGGGTCTCGATCGGATCGACGAGGTCTACGTGAGTACGAACGAGCGGTTCGCCCCCGATTTCGCGGCCCACCTCGCTGACGGCCCGTACGACAAACCGCGGCTGTCCGTCGAGGAGACGACGCGCGAGGACGAGAAACTCGGCGTCGTCGGCGCGCTCGCGCAGTTGATCGATCGCGAAGGGATCGACGGGGATCTGCTGGTGATCGCAGGGGACAACCTCTTCGATTTCGCCCTCGAAGAGTTCCTCGACTATTTCGACCGACGGGACGGGCCGGTGATCGCCGCCCACGACGTCGGCTCCCGGGACCGGGCGACGTCGTACGGCGTGGTCGATCTGGATGGCGAGCGCGTCGTCGACTTCCAGGAGAAACCGGACGAACCGGAGAGTACGCTCGTCTCGATCGGTTGCTACGCGTTCCCCGGGGAGACGCTGTCGCTGTTCTCCCCGTACCTCGAGGCGGGAAACGACCCGGACGAGCCCGGCTGGTTCGTCCAGTGGCTTCGGGAACGGGAGCCGACCTACGCCTACGTCTTCGACGACGCGTGGTTCGACATCGGCACCCGGGAGAGTTACCTCGACGCCGTCTCCTGGTACCTCGACGGAGACTCACAGGTGGCCGGGTCGGCGACCGTTCGGGAGAGCACTGTCGGCGACGACGTCCACGTGATGGCGGACGCGACCCTCGTCCACGCCGACGTCGAACGCTCGGTGATCTTCCCGGACGCGGACCTCGAGTCGACGAGCGTGCGCGACACCATCGTCGACGAAGGGGCCAGGATCAGCGGCTTCGACCTCGAGCGCGCCCTGATCGGCGCCCACACGCGAATCCCGGACGATCGATGAGTCGTGGCCATCAGTACGCTCCTTGAGTCCTTGGGCTCGGGAATTGGGGAACGCTCCGTTACGCTTCGTTACGCTCCGCCGTCGGCAGCCGCCGATTCCCACCAGCCGCTCGTGATCGACACGTAGACGCCGACGCCGAGCAGGAGCGTCCCGTAAAACGCCCAGCGCGGCCACCCGAACGCGAGGAACGCGAGGGTAAGCGCAAGCACCCACAGCGAAAGGATCAACAGGTCGGCGAGCACTCGAAGCCCGGCGCTCGTAACGGCCCGGAGCCGTCCACGGCTCGTTCGGTCGTCGTCCGGTCGCGGTCGGCGCTCGTCTTCCGTTGTCATCGCCGTTCCCTCAGAAGTGATAGCCGTGTTTCTCGGTCAGTCGATACGCGCTGATGCCCCAGACATAGCTCTGTCCCGGCCACCAGGTCCGTGCGTTGTTGAAGCCGGCGACGAGGACGTCCTCGTCGTCCCCTTCCGGATCGGCGTAGTAGCTCACCGAGCCGCTGTCGCCGTCCGTGAGGTCCATCTCGCCGCCCCAGCGGATCTGGCCGCGGCGACAGAAGTCGTCCGTAAAGCAGGTCACCGCGTCGATCCCCTGTATCCGGCCGGTCGTGTGGCCGGTCAGCGCCCCGACCTTCTCGAGCCGTTCCTCTCGCGCGAGCAGGTCGGCGAGCCCGTACTTCGTGAGCTGGCCACGAACGCGAGCCGGCGTGGGCGCGTCGATCCAGCTCGCCGGCGCGACCGGACCGTTCGGCTCGACGACAGCCACGTCGGCGACCGGGTGCGCCCGAGCGACTCTCCCCAGTTCGATCCCTTTGGCTCCCCGGATCGGCAGCGATAGTGGCTCGCCGACCGGCTCCGGCATCCCTTCGTAGGCGTGTTCGGCCGTCACGAAGAACGAGCGCTCCTCCGGCGGGTAGTGCAGCGCCGGCCCGAGCGTCGCCAGACTCGAGGGTGTCTCGCAGGCGACCCCGGCGGGTGCGCCCTCCGCCGCGGTATCGAGGATGCGCGGCCGGGCCGACTCCGGGCGGACCTCCACGTCGTCGACATCGATGATCGTCTCCGTGTTGATCGAAACGTCGTCTGCGAACTCGCGGATCGCCTCCGGAATCGTCGCCCCCTCGCTCGAGACGCCGATCGAGACCGTGGCGGTGCCGCTGTCGTAGTCCCCGGGGACGACCGCGCTGCCGAGATATCCCGTGAACCCGACCCGGGCGAGCAACTCGTTGAGTTCGAAGGCCTTCTCGACGGCCGCGTGCCAGTCGGCCGGGACGTGACGGACCCGCTCCTCGATCGAGAACGGATCCTCGGGATCGGTACGGACCAGCGCGGTGACGATCCGCACCTCGCCGTCCCCGGCAGCGAGGAAGTCGTCCGCGCCGAGGACGTGGGCCACCCCCAGGGCGAACCCGCCGCTAACGGCCGTCCGGAGGAATGCGCGACGGTCTATCCCCCCGTTGGCCCGCTCTCGAGGCGACTCGAGGGACTGACGGGATCGGTCGCTACGTTCGCCTACCATATCGCCGGTACCGGTGTCGATTACCGCTGCACCCCGTTCGGGGAAAGCTAATGTTCACGTACACGGGGCGGTCCGATGACTATCGTAACTACCGGGCAACCGCGAAATAGCGATTGTGCCTGCATCTGCCGTAGCCCGACTGGCGGGGGCAACTCCCCTTTTCCCTCACCGCCACCCGGACTTAATGACTGAACGACTGAACGCAAGCGTTGGTGTTGTCCCCCCGGAAAGATCCGTCTGTCTCCGTGTTGGTGACCGCGGAGACGACCACACCACGACTCCGACCACGACACACCTGATCGCGCGATCCTCCCGACGCGCGACGCAGCCTCCGCGTTCGCCTCGCGGCGAACGTCTCGGAGGATGGCACACGTTCGGCACGGCCACCGTTCTTTTCCATTTCTCTCGTTCGTGATCGACGCGGGCAAGCGATTCCGGTTGGTAGTTAGAGAGGGTTCCGACAGCGGGATCGCCACGGATCTGACAGCGGGATCGCCACAAACCTCAGTGTTCCGCGTCCCACGACCTGCGTCCCGCGTCCCGCGTCCCACGTCCTGCGTCCCGCGTCCTGCGTCCCGCGTCCTGCGTCCCGCGTCCCGCGGTCCCCATCACCGGTGAAACCACCCGCTCCCGTCGCTCGAGTCCATCGTACGTTCGGGAACGTCCCTGGACGCGGGACGATCACAGAAAAATCGCGCTGGATTTTTTAGATGTCCCCGCACACGGGAGGGTATGAAAGTCCGTATCGCGCCAGGGGCGACCGACGAGGAAGCCTCGGCGATCGCGGCCGCGATGGCCGAACACGTCGGAGACACGGTCGAAGTGTACGTCGGCGACGACGAGGAGCCGAAAGCCGTCCACGAACTCGCGAGCGCCGCCGGTTCCGGCAGGGGCGCACCTTCGCCCGTGGCGGCCGCCGACGGCGCGGCCCACGACGACCTCGGGCCGACCGAGCGCGAACGGAAACTGCGCGAGGAGATCGCCGACATCCTCGAGGGTGGCCCCGAGAAGTACCGCGAGGGCCTCGAGGACAAGCTGTTCGTCCGGGATCGCCTCGAACTGTGGTTCGGCGGCGAGGGCAGCGAGTTCCTCTTCGAGGACGGCAAGTTCGCCGCCTTCGACGACTGGCACGAGAGCGGCGTCGGCGAGGACACCGACGACCGCCTGCCCGCGGACGGGATGATCACCGGCGCTGCCGAGTTCGAGGGTCGCGACGTCCACTTCATGGCCAACGACTACACGGTCAAACGCGGCAGCATGGCTGCCAAGGGCGTCGAGAAGTTCCTGCGAATGCAACAGCGAGCGCTGAAGACCGGCCAGCCCGTGCTCTACCTGATGGACTCCTCCGGCGGCCGGATCGACCAGCAGACCGGCTTCTTCGCCAACCGCGAGGGGATCGGGAAGTACTACTACAACCACTCGATGCTCTCCGGTCGGGTGCCACAGATCTGCGTGCTCTACGGCCCCTGTATCGCCGGCGCGGCCTACACGCCCGTCTTCGCCGACTTCACGATTATGGTCGAGGACGTTTCTGCGATGGCCATCGCTTCCCCGCGGATGGTCCAGATGGTCACGGGCGAGGACATCGACCTCGAGGAACTCGGCGGCCCGCAGGTACACACGCGAGAGTCGGGATCGGCCGATCTCGTCGCGAAAGACGAGGAACACGCACGCGAACTCGTGGCCCAGCTAATCACGTACCTGCCCGATAACGCCGACGAGAAGCCGCCCAAGACGGAAACCCGACCGCCAGCACGCTCGCCGGCCGGGATCGACTCCGTCGTCCCCGACCACCCCAACGAGGGGTACGACATGAAAGACCTCATCGATCGGGTGATCGACGACGGCTCGTTCTTCGAACTCCGGCCCGACTTCGGCAAGGAGATCATCACGGCCTACGCCCGGATCGACGGCCGACCCGTCGGCATCGTCGCCAACCAGCCCGCCCACCGCGCCGGAGCGATCTTCCCCGACGCCGCCGAGAAGGCCGCCGAGTTCATCTGGAAGTCCGACGCGTTCAACATCCCGATCCTCTATCTCTGTGACACCCCCGGCTTCATGGCCGGCTCCCAGGTCGAGAAGGAGGGTATCTTAGAGCAGGGCAAGAAGTTCATCTACGCCACCTCGTCGGCGACGGTCCCCCAGCAGACCGTCGTCGTCCGCAAGGCCTACGGCGCGGGCATCTACGCGATGGGCGGCCCGGCCTACGAACCCGAGAGCGTCATCGGCCTGCCGAGCGGCGAGATTGCGATCATGGGCCCCGAGGCGGCGATCAACGCCGTCTACGCCCGCAAGCTCTCACAGATCGACGACCCCGAGGAACGCGAGCGCACGGAACAGGAACTCCGCGAGGAGTACCGCGAGGACATCGACATCCACCGGATGGCCAGCGAGGTCGTCATCGACGAGATCGTTCCGCCCAGCACGCTCCGCGAGGAACTGGCTGGCCGGTTCGCCTTCTACGAGGACGTCGAGAAGTCGCTCCCGGACAAAAAACACGGTACGATCCTCTGACCGGCGACTCGAGCCCGAGACACACCCGCGAGAGTACGGGCCGAAGCGATCGTTCTTCTCCCGTCGACTGTTCCTCCAGTCCCCAGAAACGGCCATCCACTGACGTACGACGACGTTACTGCGAGTAGCGGCCGATTAGCCGTCGATACGGCTCACATAACAATGCCCGGTCTGCTGGAAGCGGCGCGTGCGGTCCTCCCGCACGCTCCCGATGGCAACAGTCTCGTTTCGGTTCGATTCCGGCGGGGAGCCTATGAGTTCCGACGGCGCGGACGCCCGTTTGCGCCTCGAGCGGCCCGTCGAGATCGCAGTGACGCCGGCCCGACTCGAGCGCGGACTCTGGGTGCTGGTCGCGCTCTCGCTGGTCGGCGACATCGCGACGACGTTCGTCGGCCTCCATCTCGGACTGACCGAATCGAATCCCGTCGCGAACAGCGCGATCGACGGCTACGGGCTGGGGGGGATGCTCGCGCTAAAGGCTGCCGCCGTCGGTGTCGGGTTGGCGTGTCGGCCGCTGCTTCCGCGGCCGTATCGATCGATCGTCCCTGCGGGGCTCGCGCTTCCGTGGACCGTCGCCACGATGCTCAACCTGGCACTGATCGCGACCGTCGTGTGAACGGTCCGCTCCCTGGAGACGACGCGAATCGAGTCTCCTCGAGAACTCTCGTCCGCGAAGGGGGTTACTCCTCTTTCTCGGCTTCCGTCAGGATTTCGACGTCACCCGCCCCCGTTACGACGACCGTATGCCCGACGTACTGGAACCGAACGACGGTATCGTCCGAAGCGGAGTCCGACGAAAAAAGGGCGTTTAGTGCGTCCGGATCGATTACGCGTGCAAGCGGCGGAAGATCACAGGGATCGTCCCCAGTTACGTCGGCCACGGCGGAAACGACGGCGTACACCGGCGTGTCCTCCTCGCGCTGTCCCCACATCCCGCGTCGTCCCCGCGAATTGGCCGTAGATTCTGCTCCCCCTATTTGCGCGTCTTCCACTGTCATTATCCGTGGTCCAACGAACTCTCATAAATGGGTTTCCAAACGGCTGAGAAATTCACAGTGATTTATTCTGTACCTTTTCGAAAGGCTCCGTTATGGCCCAGAGATAGTCGGCTGGAGATCGGTAGGTGACGCATACGGGCGATAAGAAGTGGGTGTTCGCTATGGTCGCCCAATTATCCACCTGAATTCACGAACCGTCGGTCGGTTGGTTTTGTCTTCGTAACTATGACTCCGCGTGCGAGCGCTTGAGCGACAACACCGTCCGGTCGAACTCACAGACGAGTTCGTCGTTCTGGTTGAACGCTTCGACGTGCATGGTGACGACGCCCCGCTCGCCGTCGCTGGTCTCCCGTTTGTCCGTGACCGTAGACTGGACCCGGATCGTATCCCCGTGGAAAACGGGGTGTGGATGTTCAACGTTGTCGTACGAGAGGTTCGCAACGATCGTTCCGTCGGTCGTCTCCGGAATCGAGATGCCGACCGCCAGCGACATCGTATAGAGTCCGTTGACCAGTCGCTCGCCGAACTGGGTGTCCTCGGCGAACTCGGCATCCAGATGTAGCGGCTGCTGGTTCATCGTCATATCACAGAACCGCTGGTTGTCGCTCTCGCTGATCGTCCGCGTCCGCTCGTGTTCGATCGTCTCGCCGACTTCGAACTCCTCGTAGTAGAGTCCGGACATATACGTTCACGGTCGATCAAACGCTACAAAAACGTGGTGTTCGACGGGCCGCGTGTCGTTCCGTTCCGTTCCGTTCCCAGTCTCCCGAATCCCGTAGTCAGCATCTCAACCCGGCAAGCTGCAAGTATTGCATGAAACCGAGAGCATTGACAAGGGTTAAGAGCGGCCGTCGGAAAACTCAGGCAACAGGGAACCCCGACGCGTCGAAGCGGACCGGACGGGCGTCCGTCGCTCGCTTCGAACCGAGGGACCTGAAGCCGACTATGACAGGATCTGACGAACCAACGAAGGCGAACGCGGAGGAAAGCGCCGTCGAGACAGCCCGTCGTCAACTCGAACGGGCCGCCGCCCACCTCGACGTCGACGAAGGGACCGTCGAGCGACTGCGGTACCCGAAGGACGTCTATCGGGTGACGATCCCGGTCGAGCGCGACGACGGGACTACGGAGATGTTCACCGGGTATCGAGCCCACCACGACAGCGTCCGCGGTCCGTTCAAGGGCGGCCTCCGCTATCACCCCGACGTCACCGAGGACGAGTGCGTCGGCCTCTCGATGTGGATGACCTGGAAGTGTGCCGTCATGGACCTCCCCTTTGGCGGGGCGAAAGGCGGGGTCGTCGTCAACCCGAAGGAGTTGAGCGCCGAGGAGAAAGAACGGCTCACCCGCCGGTTCGCCGAGGAGTTGCGTCCGGTCATTGGACCGATGAAGGACATTCCTGCGCCCGACATGGGTACCGACCCCCAGACGATGGCGTGGTTCATGGACGCCTACTCGATGCAGGAGGGTCAAACCGAGCCCGGCGTCGTCACGGGGAAGCCGCCAGTCGTCGGCGGTTCCTACGGCCGCGAAGAGGCCCCGGGCCGAAGCGTCGGCATCATCACCCGCGAGGCGATGAAGTTCTACGGCTGGGATCCCGAGGAGACCACCGTCGCCGTCCAAGGGTTCGGTAGCGTCGGCGCGAACGCCGCCCGCTATCTCGACGACCTCGGCGCGTCGATCGTCGCCGTTTCCGACGTCGACGGCGCGATCTACGATCCCGACGGTCTCGACACCAACGACGTCGAGGACCACGACGAGACCCCCGGAATGGTCTCGGGTTACGACGCCCCACAGAGCCTGTCGAACGAGGAACTGCTCACGCTTGACGTCGACATCCTGATCCCCGCCGCGATCGGGAACGTCCTCACCGGCGAGAACGCCCGCGACGTCAACGCCGACATGATCGTCGAGGGCGCGAACGGGCCGACCACCTCGACGGCCGATCAGATCTTCGAGGAGCGGGAGATTCCGGTCATTCCCGATATCCTCGCGAACGCGGGCGGGGTCACCGTCTCCTACTTCGAGTGGCTCCAGGACATCAACCGCCGCTCCTGGCGACTCGAGCGGGTCAACGAGGAACTCGAGACGGAGATGCTCCGAGCCTGGAACGCGGTCTGCGAGGAGTTCGAGAACCGCGACGTCACCTGGCGGGACGCGACGTACATCGTCGCCCTGTCGCGGATCGCAGAGGCCCACGAGTCACGCGGTCTCTGGCCGTAATCAGCCGTCGTCGGATCCCGGTTGTCCGGTTTTTCGGAACGGATCTGCACGTCGAGCGGTGACAGACGCGTCCTCACCGCATGACGCGTGGGTCGGTTCACATCCACATCCACATCCACATCCACACTCACACTCACACTCACACTCACACCCACACCCCTCGTTCAGAGTGAAATCGGTTTCAGGGGTCAGGACAGTCCCGTCGGGACCATCGCTCGAGACTCACGAAAACGTGGAGAGGTCGACGTCCCGGTCGCGCGCACCGGTGGCGCTGTCGGCCAGTTGATCGTAGGTCGGAAGTTCCTCGAGCGAGGCGTCCCGTCGAACGGCTTTCACGATGTGTTTGGGATCCGTGACGAGCCTGTGGAGGAGGTAACTTCCCTGTGAGCGGCCGCCGCCGGTCTTTTCGGATTCGATGACGCCGAGGAAGGCCTGTTCCTTGAGTTGGCGGTAGAGCCCGTTCTCGGTGATCGGATCCGTCGCAACGAGTTCGCAGATGCTGACGTAGCGCTCGTAGATCTCGCGAGTCTTGTACGTCTCCCGATCCCCGGTGATGATCCGGCTCGCCAGCGCGTACAGGGCGAGTTTCGCGTGGACGGTCGCGCCGCTCGTGAGTTCCTCGATCCGGTTGATCTCGGCGACCTCCTGGGCCTGCTGGATGTGGCTCTCCGAGACGTTCTCGGAGCCGGTCCGACGGGCGAGTTCGCCGGCCTCCTTCAGGATCTCGATCGCCTTGCGAGCGTCGCCGTGTTTCTTCGCGGCCAGCGCGGCACAGAGTTCGATCGTGCCGTCTTCCAGTACGCCGGGCTGGAACGCGTCCTCGCGGTTTCGCATGATCTCCCGGAGCTGGGAGGCGTCGTAGGGGTGAAAGAAGAGTTCGCGATGGCCGAAGCTGCTGTCGATGCGTTCGTCCAGCGTCTCCCGGTACTTGACCTTGTTACTGATGCCGATGACACCGATGTAGGCGTCGGTCTTCCGTGCCTCGCGGGCCCGGGAGAGTTGCATCAGAATGTTACTATTGTCGAGTTTGTCGATCTCGTCGAGGATGACGATGGTGGCATCGAAAAAACCCTCGAGGATGTCCCAGATGTGCTGGTAGTACTCCATCGTTCCCACGCCCCGAACCGGGATGTTGTCGTCGTAGCCGGTCTGGTCTTTCAGACTGAGCGCCATCTGCCGTGTCGCGCGGGTTTCCGTGTTCGCCTCGGAGCAGTCGACGTAGAGCACGCCGCAGTCGATGTCGTTGCTGCGGGCGGCGTCCTGTGCCCGTGTCGCGACGTGACGGGAGATAAGACTCTTTCCGGTTCCCGTTTTGCCGTAGATCATCACGTTGTTCGGCGGATCCCCCCGAGTGATGGCCCCGACCTCCGCGGCGACGGACTGGATCTCGTCGTCCCGACCGACGATCCGATCCTCATCGGGGACGTGACCGACGTGGAGGAGTTCCTTCCGATTGAAGATCGGATCGTGTGATTGGAACAACGGGTCCCCTGCCTGGTCAGCCATATCTCCGTGCTCGAAGAGCGACCTAATAAAAGTATGGAAGGTAGTTCAGACTGATATCCTCGAGGTAGACGTTTTTACACGCATCGTCTCGGAGCCTCCTCCGATCCGTTCCGTCCCCCCGAATGCAGACTGAATTGCTCCTCCACTAGCCGCGGCCCCCGCACCCCTCGTTCAGAGTGAAAGCGGTTTCGAAAGCGGTGGTCCGAACGCGACGGTGGACCGCCCACGAGACGATTACCGAAGTATCACGCGCCGTCGACACCAGCCCGGTACCGTCTTCGTGCCGTCTGCGTGATCTTCTAACACTCCGGAAGAAGAGTCACTCCTCGAGAATCTCGAGAGAGACCGTTCCTCTTCGACCGAATTCCGCGGTCCGGGAGCGATCGTAAGTGTGGGTTCGATCCCCATACAACATCCGGGACGCCTCTAGATAATTCTTATATTTTACTAATACAGCAACAATATCTTATTCTTATCTAGCTAGTTCTAGATCTAGATAGTGAATGAGAGAGTCGATTGGGAATCCACTCCAACGTAACCACAACAGCTCTTCAAATCTCCCCGGTCTCCGATCGAGTCCGTCTCGAGAGACCGATCCCCTCTCGAGAGCGTTTTCACTCTGAACGAAGGGTGGGAGACGGCAGCCGTGATCCACCTTCCTTGCTAGTCCAAACCACACACCCCCTATTCAGAGTGAAAACGAAACCAGTTCGTCGCCAGCGCTCTCCGGCGAATCGGACCCAGTCGAAATAGTCGGCCGAACCCCCTCCCTCGCCGATCCGGTTTTCACTCTGAACGAGGGGTGTCCCTTACCCCAGGCATCTCGTCCCTTGCATCTCGAGGCACGTTCGAGGGGATATCGGAGGGACCTGTCCCGTCTTCCCCCACGGGGGACCAGTGAGGGGATATCGGAGGAGACCACGTTCGAGAGGATACCGTGAGTTACCATCTACACGGAGTAACGTCCGCCGAACATTCGGGTCTCGTATACTCCGGTTCCGGTCGCTGACGGCCATTTCTATATTCGTGGCCCGTCGATACGACGTATGGTCCGCAGAAGCGTACTGTTCACGCCCGGTGATCGTCCAGAAATGCTCCGGAAGGCTCCCCGCGCGGGAGCCGACGTGATCGTCTTCGACCTCGAGGACGCCGTCGCCCCCGCCCGGAAGGACGAGGCCCGTGAGGCCGTCCGCGACGTCCTCGCCGATCCCGAGTTCGACCCCGACTGCGAGGTCTGTGTCCGGGTCAACGCAACACTCGACGTGATCGAGGACGACCTCGAGGCTCTGTTCGCGGACGGCACGGAGCTCACGATAGACAGTGTGATGCTCCCGAAGGCCAACTCGGCCGAGGACGTCGATCGACTCGAGTCGGTCCTCGAGGGCCACGGTGTCTCGCTGCCCGTTCTCGCGCTGATCGAGAGCGCGGCCGGCGTCCTTACGGCGTCGGAAATCGCGGCTCACCCTGCCACCGACGCGGTGGCGTTCGGCGCGGAGGACCTCTCGGCGGACGTCGGGGCGACGGTCTCGGACGATCGCTCGGAACTGAGTTACGCGCGCCAGCGGGTCGTCCTCGCAGCCGCTGCCCACGACTGTACGGCGATCGACACGCTGGTCACCGACTTTCAGGACGAAGAACGACTCCGGGAGGACGCTCGTCGGTCTGTTCGGCTCGGTTACGACGGCAAACTCGCGATCCACCCGGCACAGGTCGACCCGATCAACGAGGCGTTCACGCCCGACGAATCCGACCTCGAGTGGGCCGAACGCGTCCTCGAGGCCAAACGCGAGGCCGATGCGGAGGGTCGAGGCGTCTTCGAAGTCGATGGGGAGATGATCGACGCGCCGTTGATCGCCCAGGCGGAACGGATCGTCGCCCGAGCCGAGGCAGCGGATCGGCGGTAGCGGTATCGTAGCCCGTCCTGCCCGATCCAGAAGACACCTCCGTGCACGAACGCCTGCCGTCCGTTCACTATATTAATCGATCAAAATACCTTATATTGTATATTATGTACTATAACCAGCATTCGTCATACTTATTTCGATAACCTTGGAAAGAGAGGGCAATGAGCGAACAAGCAAATCCGTTCGAGACGTTACAGTCCCAGATCGACGAGGCTGCGAACCACCTCGAGATCGGCGACGACGTGATCGAACGGCTCAAACATCCGGAACGGGTCCTCGAAACGAACCTGACGATCGAGCGCGACGACGGAGACCTCGAGCGGTTCAAGGCCTTCCGCTCGCAGTTCAACGGCGACCGCGGCCCCTACAAGGGCGGTATCCGGTACCACCCGGCAGTCAGCCGCGACGAAGTGAAGGCACTGTCCGGCTGGATGGTATACAAGTGTGCGGTGGTCGATATCCCCTACGGCGGCGGGAAAGGCGGTATCGTCGTCGACCCGAGCGAGTACTCCGAGAGCGAACTCGAGCGGCTCACCCGCGCGTTCGCGACGGAACTGCGACCGCTGATCGGTGAGGATCGAGACATCCCCGCGCCCGACGTGAACACGGGCCAGCGGGAGATGAACTGGATCAAGGATACCTACGAGACGCTGGAAAACACCACCGAGCCTGGCGTCATCACGGGCAAGAACATCGCCAGCGGCGGCAGCGAGGGCCGGGTCGAAGCGACCGGGCGCTCGACCGTGATCGCGGCCCGCGAGGCCTTCGACTACCTCGACAAGGACCTCGAGGGCGCGACCGTCGCCGTCCAGGGGTACGGGAACGCCGGCTGGATTGCGGCGAAACTGATCGACGAGATGGGGGCAACCGTCGTCGCCGTCAGCGACTCCAGCGGTGGGATCTACGACCCTGACGGCTTCGACCCGGCCGCGGCGAAACAGCACAAAAACGAGACCGGCAGCGTCGTCGGCTTCCCGGGGAGCGACGAGGAGATCACCAACGAGGACCTGCTTACGCTAGACGTCGACCTTCTGATCCCCGCCGCGCTCGAGAACGCGATCGACGGCGACCTCGCCCGCGAGGTCGAGGCGGACGTCATCTCCGAGGCCGCGAACGGTCCGCTGACGCCCGAGGCCGACCAGGTACTCGAGGACGAGGACGTCTTCGTCGTCCCGGACATCCTGGCGAACGCGGGCGGCGTCACGGTCTCGTACTTCGAGTGGGTCCAGAACCGCCAGCGGTTCTACTGGTCCGAAGAGAAGGTCAACACGGAACTCGAGGAACACATCGTCGAGGCCTTCGACTCGCTCGTCGAGACGATCGAGGCCCACGACCTCGATAACCCCCGGACTGCGGCGTACGTGGTGGCGATCCAGCGGGTTGCGGACGCGTTCGAAGAAGCGGGCTCGTTCCCCTGACAGGCGACGACCTGACGGATGGGTGATACCTGTGGCACGGTCTCGGTAGCTTTTTGCCGCTCGCTACGGACCGACGGACAGAGTCCGAATGCTACGGGATCGGCTCGGGACCTACCGTGATCGGGCACGCAGGATGCTGACGCAGGCGTTCCGGACCGACCACACGCCGCGTCAGGTCGCGGCCAGTTTCTCTATCGGCGTTTTCGTTACGACGTTGCCGACCGGCGGGATCGGCGTCGGGCTGTTCTTCGTGTTCGTCTCCCTCTGGCCGTGGATCAGCAAGCCCGCCATCTTCGCGTCAGTCGCCGTCCTCAACCCGTTCGTCAAACCAGTCGTCTACGTCGCGAGCTACCAGGTCGGGGGGACCGTGCTCGGGACGGTACCGCTCCTCTCGAGTGATATCTCGTCCGAGACAGCCCGCACGGCCGTCCGGCAACTGATCGTCGGCAACCTGCTCGTCGCTGTCGCGCTCGCGGGGATCGGGTACCTTCTCCTCCTTCGGCTCACGCTCGCCCACCGGCGACGCAGGGGCGCTCGTTCCGACCCGTCGGACTCGAGCGCCTGATCCGCGGGCGGACCGCGAGCCCGTTCCGTCGGCGTGCCGGACCGTCCTGAGATGAATAAACACTTGGCAACCGAAATTAGATTCCCCCGTGATGCAACGACGAACCCTCATCACAGGCGCTGGAATCGGCTGTCTCGCGGCGCTCTCCGGTTGTCTCGGGGCGATCGGAATGGACGAGCACGCGTCGTCGCCCGCTGGTGTCGCGGCCGACACCCGCGCGGAGACTGGATACGACCGGACGGGCGTCGAACCGCTCGTCGTCGAGGAAGAAGTCGGGCCCGACGCCGTCTCGGAGACGGTGACGGTTCGCAACTACCTGACTGAACTCGAGAAAGCGGTCGAAGTCGGCCCGCTGGTCGACCAGCGGGCCGCCGTCTTCACCGTGCTGTCGACGCCACAGATCGGCCTGGCGGGTCGGCAGTTCAACCCTGTCGAGGAGATGTCCGCGGCCGAACTCGTCGAGCTGCTCGAGAGCAACTACGACGACATCAGTGACATCACGTTCGAGAGCGAGGAATCGGTGTCCGTCCTGGGACAGTCGACGACTGTCTCTCGATTCACCGCGGACGCCGAGTTCGAGGGCACCGACCTCGAGGTCGACCTCCACATCACCGAGGCCGTCCGGACCGACGACGATCTGATCGTAACGATCGGGGTCTATCCCCGGGAACTCCGCTCTCGAGAGGAAGCGCACGTCCGCATGCTCGCGGAGAACGTCGTCGAGGAGATCGACCCCGATGACGAAACCGACGACGGGACCGAGGTGGAGCGAGAGGAGACTAGCGACGGCGACGAGGAAGACGGAACGGAAGACACTGATGGCTCGGAAGACGACGGAAGCGACGCCGAGGACGGTGACGGAGACGGTGACGGAAGCGAAGACGAAGACGAGGACGAGGACGACGGCATCGGCCTCACCCTCCCCCGTCCGTAGTAACGCCTCACACGATTCCCGCACCGTACGCGACGAGAACGAACCCGACGACCGCCATTACGACGCCAGCCCCCTTCGTCACCGCGACGCGGTCGCTGGTTTCGATGCTCGAGTCCTCGATCGGAGTCATTCCCTGTCGGCGCTGTGTCTCGACGATCGCCGGCGCGTAGCGGACCCCGGCGAGACCGAGCGCGACGAGCAGGGTGCCGACGGCGAGTGTGAACACGGGGAGTGCCTGGAGTCGATGGGGGTGAAACGGTTGCGTAGGCGGTAGTGGTAGTGGGAGCCGACTCGAGGATCGCGAGATTACAGCCCCAGTTCCCGCCCGATCACGAGGTGCTGGATCTCGCTCGTCCCTTCGCCGATTTCCATGAGTTTGGCGTCACGGTAGAACCGCTGGGGCGCGAAGTCCGTCGTGTAGCCGTAGCCGCCGAGTACCTGGACCGCGTCCTCCGCGACCTCGCGGGCAGCCTCGCTGGCGTCGAGTTTCGCCAGCGCCGACTCCCGCGTGACGGGTTCGCCCTGGTCGTACGTCGTGGCTGCCTGGTGGGTCAGCAGTCTGGCACGCTCGATCTTGCGGTGCATGTCGACGAGCTTGTCCCGAATGGCGTCGAACTCCGAGATCGGCTGGCCGAACTGCTCGCGCTCCTGGCTGTACTCCTTCGCGTGGTCGTACGCGCCCTGTGCGAGCCCGGTCGAGAGGGCGGCGATCGAGATCCGGCCGCCGTCGAGTGTCTTCTTCGTTTGCTCCCAGCCGTCGCCTTCCTCCCCCAGGAGGCGGTCTTCGGGCAAGCGGACGTTCTCGAGCTGGATTTCACAGGTGGGGGAGGCGTTCAGCCCCATCTTGTCCCAGACCGTCGTCACCTCGAAGCCGTCGTCCTCGCGTGGGTCGACGATGAACGTCGAGATGCCGCCGTAGCCGGCGTCGGGGTCGGTGACGGCCTTGACGAGCACCGAGCCGGCCTCGCTGGCGTTCGTGATGAACTGCTTGGTGCCGTTGAGGACCCACTCGTCTCCGTCTTTCTCCGCGGCTACGCTGCCCCGTTCCGGTTCCGAGTCGCTTGCCTCCCGTTTCTCCGCGGTGGTATCCATGTCGGAGGCGTCGGAGCCACTGCCCGGTTCCGTCAGCGCCCAGCCGCCCATATGTTCGCCCTCGGCCAGCGGCCGGAGCCATCGCTCCTTTTGCTCTTCGGTGCCGAAGAGTTCGATCGGCTTCGAGGCAAGCGAGATGTGTGCGACGTAGGAGAGCCCGACCGAACCCGAAACGCGCCCGATCTCCTCGGCGACCAGCGAGTACATGAGGGTGTCGCCGCCGAGGCCGCCGTACTCCTCGGAGATGGGGACGCCCATCATGTCCAGGTCGGCGAGTTGATCGAAGATTTCCTCCGGGAACCGGTGTTCTTCCTCGATCTCCTGGGCGATCGGCTCGATTTCGGTTTCACAGAAGTCTCGGACCGTCTCCTGGATCATCCGATGCTCGTCGGACAGCTCGAAGTCCATACGCAATACTTGCCGGGCCGAAAAATAAACGCACCGACAACATTCGACGTGGGCTGTGTTCACAGGTCGAAGTGGTTCCCTCGAGCGATTTTTCCGTCGAGAATCGGTCGTCGAATCGCGTCGGACGAAGAAACTCGAGTCGCTACCGCGGCGGGGAAGCGCGGCTACCAGCCGCGATCGTCGTTATCGCGGTCGCTTTCGTCACCGTCTCCGTCTTCCCGATCCCAGAGCGGCGTCTCCTCGACCGAACCCTCGTCCCGGGAATCGCGACCCCAGCGACCGTCCGGCGTGCCCGGATCCGAGCCATCGTCGGGACCGGAGTCCGAGGAACTGACGGCTCCGGCCCCGCCGGTTCCCCCGCGCTCGCCCTCGCGGGCCGCGGCACGTCGTTCCGGGATCAGGTCGAGATCCGCATCGGTGTCGCCGAGCAGCAACAGCGCATAGTACTGGAAATACGTCCGGACCGGCATCTGGACGATCGCGACGACCAGCAGTACGGCGAGCACCGCGAGTACCACGACCGGTGCCGCGAGCCACACGCCGACGTCGCCAAGCGAGACCAACAGGAATCCCACGATCCCGAACGGGATGAGGACGACGATCGCCGCAAACAGGATCAGAAAGCCCGCGGCGATGTTGACGACGATCCCGAGAATCCAGACGAGCACCAGGTAGACCGCGTACTCGCCGAGGTTCGACGTCAGGGCACCCCAGAACCGGCTCCACGCCGAGAGGACGCCCCGCTCCTCGAGCAACATCACCGGCGCGACGAACTCGGAGGTAAAGCGCATCACGATGGTGTAGACGAGCCCCAGGACGATCCCGAGGAGGACGATTCCGAGGAGTTCGCCGATCACCGCCTCGGGGGATGGAGCGCCGAGCAAGACGTATGCCAGCGGCACGCCGATCACCACCAGCAGGACGAGGCCGGCGACGAGGCGGAAGCCGAACAGCCGCAGGCCGCGGCCGAGGTTCGCCCCGGCGAACCGCCGGATCCGGACCTCTCCGGAGCGCAGCGACTCGAGGAAGACGAACTCCATGATCGCGCTGATCAGGGAAAACACCAGCCACAGGACGATCGCTGCGACGACCAGAATCGCGGCGATCGCAAGCACGTCGTCGGGCAGTTCTCCGACGGGAGCGTCGACGCCGGGTTCCTGAACAGTCGGTTCGAAGTCACCGGTCGGCGCGCCGCTACCGCCACCGAGTCCCGTGTTTCCGCCGACGAAGAACGCGACGACCGCGAGTTTGAGCCACAGTCCGACGCGGACGGGCAACAGGAGGTCCCGCGTAACGTCGATCGCGTCTCCGAGATCGTCGATAGCATCCATACATCAGCAGTATCGTTGCACGGGTGAAAATAATACTGTTCTGACGTTCCTGCGGTCGGGATCGGTGCCGGTCGGTAGCCCTGGAGGCTACGGCGCTCGTATCCGCCACGAGATATCTCCCGTCGTCGATAGTTCGAGACGCATTTAACCTCCAGGGGCCTCTGTTTCCCGTATGGATCTCCGCCAGCTCGTCCGCGGCACTGTCGAGTGGGACCGCATCGAGCGGGTCATCCACACGCTGGCGGACCGACACGGCCGCGAGACAGTTCGCGTCGAGTTCCTCGAGGCCGACAACTGGCTGTCGACACCCTGTGTTATCGACGACGAGTGGTTCGTCAAGATCGTCTCCCGGCAGAACGCGCTCGTCCACGCCCTCCTCACCACCGGCCGGAACTTCGGAGCCGTCTCTGCCGGAACCGGCGGCTTCTTCGATCGGTTCGATACACCGCGGGAAATGGTCGAACACGAGTACGAGGCCACCCAGCGGATGCGCGAGATCGGCATCAACGCCCCGCAACCGATCGAGGCCTTCGAGATCAACGGGCTGGGCGTGCTCGTTCTGGAGTACTTGCCGGAGTTCGAGTCGTTCGGGACGGTTTCCGACGACGTCGTCGCCGAGCGGGCGGGGGAACTGTTCGACATGCTCGCGACGCTACACGACCACGGCCTCGCCCACGGCGACTTGCGCGCGGAGAACATCCTCATTTCCGACGGCGAACTCTACTTCATCGACGCCACGAGCGTCCACGCGGATCGCGTTCCGGAGACAACGGCCTACGACCTCGCCTGTGCGCTCGCCGTTCTGGAGCCCCGCATCGGTGCACGACGGGCGGTCGAGGCGGCGGCCGGCGTCTACGGGCCGTCGGAACTGCTCGCGGCCCGGCGGTTCCTGGATTTCGTCCGACTGCGGCCGGATCACGAGTTCGATTCGACGCAACTGCGCAGCGAACTGGAGAAAGCTGCCGAACTGGGGGGCTACTGAGGGGGTGGCCGCTACCGCTCAGCCGCTCGGCCGCTCAAGCCTGACTCGGCCTCGGGGCCGATTCGCCGTCCGTAAGGGTGCTAACAAGGACGATGAGCAGTCCGGCGATCGGGGCCGCGACGATCACCGCATCCAGCCCGTACGGGCTGGCGAGGACCGTATCCCACGTGATCGCGAGCAACGCGCCGACGATCATCCCCGTGAGGCCGCCCAGTTTGGTCAGGCGCTCGCGCATCAGGAAGATCGCGAGCAGGGCGGGCGTGATCGCCGCACCGTAGGCCGTGTAGGAGTACATCTGGACCTCGAGGATCGTCGGGAACTCCTGCCCGAGGACGAACGCGAAGATCCCGAGGACCACCACGAACGCGCGGGTCAGCCAGAAGACCTGCTGGTCGGAGGCGTCCGGGTTGATGAGGCCCTTGTAGAGGTCCTGCGAGAGGTTCGTACAGGCCGACAGCAGGTAGGAGCTCCCGGTGGTGATGATGAAGGCCGCGGCGGCGGCGAGCAGGATGCCGCCGACCCAGGTCGGGAGTTCCGTCGTCGTCGCAATCAGGGCCATCCCCGGGTCGAGGTCGGGGAACATCGCCCGCGAGGCGAACGCGATGATGGGGACGAGCGTCATCGTCGCGACGACGCCGACGAACCAGGCGACTAGCCCCGCGTCGGTCCCTTCGTCGGTCTCCCCGGCGATGATGCGCTGGTACATGTTCTGGTCGGCGAGGATCAACAGCAGCGGCGGGGCCCAGAGAGCGAAGAACTCGAGGGCGGAGAGGTCGCCGAGGACGTCGAGGTGAGTCTCGGGGACGCTCGCGGTGATCCCGGACCAGCCGCCGGCCTCGAGGACGACGAACGGAACCGCGATCACGAGGCCGACGAGCATCAGGAAGGCGCTGATCGCGTCCGTGTAGGCGACGGACATCAGACCGCCCATCGCCGCCAGTGCGATGATGACGGCGGTCCCGATCAGGGTCCCCTGTGAGACCGGGATGCCGGTGGTGACGTTCAGCACGTAGCCGAGGCCGATGAACTGGTAGGAGACGATCCCGACGTAGGCGAAGGCGATCACGAGCAGGCTGATGATCCGTCCTTCCTTCCCGAGTTCCGCCTCGATCATCTCGGGGATCGTCAGCTTGTCGAACCCGCGGATCCGCGGGGCGAGGGCCTTTAGAATGCCGATACCGATGAGCGCGGCGGTGCCGAACAGGATGGCCGGAATCAGCCCGTTGTCGTACGCGACCGAGTTCGCGCCGCCGGTCACCGTCCCGGAGCCCATCCACGTCGCGAGCAAGGTGCCGGCGATGACCGCCGTCCCGAGGCTTCGGCCGGCGACCATGAAGTCCTCGGCGGTGTTCGTCTGCCCGTACGCCCAGACGCCAACGCCGAGCATCACGGCCAGATACCCGGCGACGATATAGAGCAACGTCACGTCGGATTCGACTGCCATGGTACCGGATTCTAAAACTCCGTTCTTAAATACCCATCCAACCGATCGTTCCCGGTCGATCATTACGTGTAGTAAACACGTAGTGTGCCCGGCCGTGGTCGGGTCCCCTTTTACTATCGGCAGCCCGCTTGTGTCGATCCATGACGGAGCTTTCGATCCCGGAGACCGAACACCGACGGCGAACACGAGACTTGCTCGAGCGTGCCGACGCGGACGGCTACGACGGCCTCGTCCTCTTCGGCGCGTTGAACATCCACTACGCCAGCGGAATGTACCACCTCCCGACCGAACGGCCGGTCGCGCTAGGGATTACCGACGAGCGAATCGAGGCGGTCGTCCCCAGACTCGAGCGGGAACACGCCGAACGCGGGGAGTTCCTGATCGACGAGGTGACGACCTACTTCGAGTACCCACAGGGTGATCCGATGGAACGGGTCGCGGAGATGTGCGAGCGACTCGGGCTGGCGGACGGCTCGATCGCGGTCGACTCCGATGGGAGTCCGGCCCGCAACGGCTATACAGGCCCCGCACTCTCGGAACTGGTGGACGCGGAGGTCGGCCTCGAGGCGTACGTTACGGAGATGCGTGAGACGAAAAGCGACGCCGAGATCGATCTGATCCGGGAGGCGAGCGTCTGGGCCAACTTCGGTCATCGGCTCCTCCAGGAACGGATCGAGCCGGGCCGACGGCCGATCGAAGTTCGTGCGGAGGTCGAGGCCGAGGCCGTCAAGCCGATGCTCGACGCGCTCGGGGACCGTTACGAGATGCGGTCGTGGGCGAACCCGATGCAGTGTCTGTTCACGACCGGCGACGTGACTGAACTACCCCACAGCATGGACCAGACGACGCGGATCGAACGCGGTGACAATATCGTCACCATCGTCAAGCCGACCGTCGGCGGCTACACGACCGAACTCGAGCGGACGATGTTCGTCGGCGAGGTGTCCGACGAGAAGCGGGAGTACTTCGAGATCATGACGGAGTCCCAGGAGATCGCGATCGATGCGATCGGCCCGGGCGTCGAGTACGCCGCCGTCGAGGAGGCTGTCGTCGACTACTACGAAGAGCAGGGGGTCGCCGAGTACACCCAGCACCACGTCGGCCACAACATCGGTATGGAAGGCCACGAGCGGCCGTTCCTCGACGTCGACCAGGAAGGCGAGATCCGACCGGGCGAACTGTTCACCGTCGAGCCGGGGTTCTACGTTCCGGACGTCGGCGGCTTCCGCCACTCCGATACCGTGGTAGTGACCGAGGACGGAACCGAGACGCTGACCGACTACCCACGGGACCTCGAGAGCCTGATCGTTTGATCCGCCCACGGGTCGGTGGGTGAGACGCCACGTCCCCGGCCGTTTCCTGTACGAATATCAGTCGAGCACGGCGTTCGGTGGACGACCGCTTCGAAAACGCAACATAGAAGCCCGGCGTTGAGACATGGCTACACATGAGTCTTCAGGGCGAGCTCTCGAGCGTTCGGTTGACCCTCGATCTGTGGCACCCGAACTGCTGGGCGATCGAGGCGACCGATCGAACGGGGGGCGGCGTGCTCGCTCACGCGGTCTACAACTCGCCGACCACGGAGGGCGAGAGCCCAAACACCGTCAAGGGGCTGTTCACCGCCTTCGGCGACACCTCCGCGGAAGTCGAGCAGCTCCTGGACGCGATCCGCGAGTCCGACCACTCCGGCGAAGTGTTCGAACTCCAGGAGCGGTTCGGCCGCGCCCGCAACGCGCCCGGTAACGTCGTCCGCGAGTTCTTCCTCGAGTACGACCCCACGGAGATGGTCTGTCCGACGTTGCTCGAGCACGGGTTCGTCCACAGCGCGCCGGTCCACATCGAAGACGGGAGCGAGGAGTGGAACCTCTGTTTCGCCGGGGACCGGTCCGCGATCGAGGAGTCGCTTGACGACGTGCGCGAACAGTCCGGCGCGGAGGTGACGATCACGTCGATCACGACCTCGGAGGCCCCCGACCGGTCGACCCGCGAGCAACGGCTGGACACGCTGACGACGAGCCAGCGCGAGGTGTTCGAACACGCCCGCGAAGCGGGCTACTACGAGTGGCCTCGCGAGATCACGACCCGGGAACTGGCCGACGAACTCGATGTCGCGAAGTCGACGCTGCTCGAGCACTTGCGACGGGCGGAGTCGAAGCTCCTGGACCCCTGATTCCGCATCCGGTCAGTTCAGCTCAGGATCGCTCGCAGCGCGAACAGCAGGTTCTCCTTGCGCTCGCGGACTCTCCGGTAGAAGTACGAGAACCACTTGTTTCCGTAGGGGATGTACTGGTAGACCTCGACGCCGTCGGCGGCCAGTTCGTACTGGGCGTCGGTCCGGACGCCCATCAGCATCTGGATCTCGTAGGGCGTCCCGTGTTCCCGGTGAAGCTCCCGGGCGAGCGAGACGAACTCCGGATCGTGACTGCCGACCGCGACCCCGTCGTCGAACGACTCGAACATGTACTCGATGAGGTCCCGGTAGTTCTCGTCGACCCGGTCCTTGTCGGTGTAGGCGACGGAGGCGGGTTCGTCGTAGGCCCCCTTGACGATCCGGACCTTGCCCGGGGCGTCGGCCAGTCGCTCGAGGTCCTCGCGGGTCCGCTCGAGGTTCGCCTGGAGGCACAGCCCCATGCCGCCCCCGTGCTCGCGGACGAGCTCCTCGTAAGCGTCGAGGGTGGCGTCGGTCGTCGTGTGATCCTCCATGTCGACCCAGACGAAGACGTCCCGTTCGGCACCGCGGTCGGCGATCTCGGTGAGGTTCTCCGCGAACGTGTCCGCGCCGACGTCGAGCCCGATCTGTGACGGTTTGACCGAGACGCAGGCGTCGACGTCCGAGCGGCCGATGTCGTCGATCAACTCGAGATAGGACTGGGTGTCCGCCGCCGCGTTGGCGGGGTCGTCGTAGTGCTCGCCGAGCAGATTGAGGATGCCGGCGACGTCGCGCTCGTTGAGCGCCCGGACGTGTTCGATGGCCTCGGCGGACGTCTCACCCGCGACGAATTTGCTCGCGATAGGGGGAATCATTCGTTCGTATTCCTCGAGACGGAGACCATAAGCCACCACCCGACCAATGCGTTAGCGCTCTGTCGGTCCGAAAATAACTCGGTCGGGGCGACCATGATCGGTGGGGCTTACATGAGATCAGGGAGTAATGACGAACCATGTCGCAGCAAGCCGGAACGCAAACACATCAGCATTACATCGGCGGCGAGTGGACCGAAGGCAGCGGCTCCGAGACCTTCGAGAGCGAGAGCCCGGCGACGGGCGAGACGCTCGCGGAGTTCCACCGCGGCACCGAAGACGACGTCGACGCCGCACTCGAGGCGGCCGAGGACGCCTTCGAGGAGTGGCGCGAACTGTCCTACATCGACCGCGCGGAGTACCTGTGGGATATCTACCACGAACTGCGGGAACGCCACGAGGAACTCGGCGAGATCGTCTCCAAGGAGTGTGGCAAGGAGATCTCCGAGGGGAAAGCCGACGTCACCGAGGCCTGGCACATGGTCGAGTGGGCAGCGGGCAACGCCCGCCACCCCCACGGCGACGTCGTCCCGAGCGAAGTCGGCAGCAAGGACGCCTACATGCGCCGCAAACCTCGCGGCGTCGTCGGCTGTATCACCCCCTGGAACTTCCCGGTCGCGATCCCGTTCTGGCACATGGCCATCGCGCTGGTCGAGGGGAACACGGTCGTCTGGAAGCCCGCCGAGCAGACGCCGTGGTGTGGCCAGATCATCGCCGAGATGATGGAGGACGCCGGCATCCCCGACGGCGTCTTCAACATGGTCCAGGGCTTCGGCGACGCCGGCGCCGCGATCAGCGACGATGGCCGCGTCGACACCGTCCTCTTTACCGGCTCCGCGGAGGTCGGCCACGAGATCGCCAGCAAAGTCGGCGGCGAACCCGGCAAGCTCGCGGCCTGCGAGATGGGCGGCAAGAACGGCATCGTCATCACCGAGGAGGCGGACCTCGACATCGCCGTCCACTCCGCCGTGATGTCGAGCTTCAAGACCACCGGTCAGCGCTGTGTCTCCTCCGAGCGCCTGATCGTCCACGAGGACGTCTACGACGAGTTCAAGGAACGGTTCGTCGACATCGCCGAGGACATCGCCGTCGGCGACCCCCTCGAGGAGGACACGTTCATGGGGCCGGCCATCGAGGCCGACCATGTCGAGAAGATCCGCAAGCACAACGAACTCGCCGAGAAGGAGGGGGCGAACGTCCTGGTCGACCGGTTCGAACTCGCCGAGGACGAGATTCCCGAGGGCCACGAAGACGGCCACTGGGTCGGCCCGTTCGTCTACGAGATCGACTACGACACCGACCTGCGCTGCCTGAAAGAGGAGTGTTTCGGCCCGCACGTCGCCCTGCTCGAGTACTCGGGTGACATCGAGGACGCCGTCGAAATCCACAACGACACGCCCTACGGACTCGCTGGCGCGGTCATTTCCGAGGACTACCGACAGATCAACTACTTCCGCGATCACGCCGACATCGGACTGGCGTACGCGAACCTGCCGTGTATCGGCGCCGAGGTCCAGTTGCCGTTCGGCGGCGTCAAGAAGTCCGGCAACGGCTACCCGAGCGCCCGCGAGGCGATCGAAGCCGTCACCGAGCGCACCGCCTGGACGATGAACAACTCGAAGGAGATCGAGATGGCACAGGGCCTCTCGGCGGACATCATTACGAAAGACGACTGATCGTCGGCGGTCGCACTCGAGTTCCGACTCTGCGATTTTTACGGTACTGGGAAAAGTCCGTCCCGTAGCTGCTGTCTCGAGGTCTACTGGGGCTGGCTCTACGGTTCCGGTCTAGACGGGGCGGGAACCGTCGATTCGAGGCGAGGGACAGGAGTACGAAGGCGAACCGGCCGAACCGGCTAGCCGCCGGTTCGGAACGGCGACGAAACGGACGACAACGAACTGAGGACGGGACGCGGACGAACTGAGGACGGGACGAGATTGGGTGGGTGTCGGCCTCGAAACGAGGAGACGGGTGAGGACGCTCGTTCCCGGGAAACGAGCGTCGACGGGCCGGGCCGGATCGGATCGAAGCCGGAGCGACGCGCAATGCCGGTTGCGACGTGAAAAGCGTCCCTACCGGCACTCCGATCAAGGGCATGGCCGAACAAAAAGTCAGCGGTAGCGGTAGCCGGCGGCACCGTGTCGCACCCGTCAGTGCCGACGTCTACAGCCGCCTGTCGTGAAGCGCCGGGAACTCCTCCCGAACGTCGGCGACCCGGACGGGATCGACCTCGGCCGTGACCAGCGCCGGCTCGTCGCCGCTCGAGGCCAGCGAGACGCCCCACGGGTCGTGGACGGTCGATCGGCCGAGCAGCGTCGCGTCGGCGTCGGGGAACTCGCCGCTGCCGTTTATCGTGGCGACGTAACACTGGTTCTCGATCGCTCGCGCACGCGAGAGGGTCTCCCAGTGTTCGACCCGCGGGTAGGGCCACGCGCTCGGGACGAGCAGCAGGTCGGCGCCCGGCTCCGAGTCGACCAGCCGCCGGTAGAGTTCCGGGAACCGCAGGTCGTAGCAGGTCGTCACGCCGATGCCGACGCCACCGATCGAGGCCGTCTCGATGCGTTCGCCGGGGACCAGCAGCTCCGATTCGGCGGACTCGTACCCGAACAGGTGGTGCTTGCGATAGACGAGTTGCCGGTCGCCGTCGGCGTCGAACAGCGCTGCGGTATTGGCGAGACCCTCGTCGGCTGGCGTCGGGACCGTCTCGGTCGCCGCGAGGTCTTCGACGATAGTCCCCGCGAGGACGGCGATTCCGTGGTCCGCGGCCGCCTCCCGTAGCTGGGTGAAGGTATGGCCGGCGAACGGCTCCGCGAACTCCTCGTAGCGGTCGAACGCGAAGTAGCCGACGTTGAACAGTTCGGGGAGCGCAACAAGATCCGCGCCCCGGGCGGCGGCCTCCTCGATCGCCTCGAGGGCACGATCCAGGTTGCCGTCGAGGGCTCCGGACTCGACGCGGATCTGGGCAAGAGCGACGGTTAGCGTGCTGTCGTCGGCGTCGGTGTCCGTCACTGGATCGGTGTCGGTCGTCATAGGCATAGGCGTAGTATTCTTATTGTATCGTCTCCAGATACCGCTCGAGTTCCCGGCGGAGATTCTCGATCTCCTCGTCGAGGTTCCGCTTGAAGAACTTCTCGACGCCGGGGAGTTTGCCGTCGACCACGAAGTGGTTCTCGAGTCGGGTGCCGGTGTCGGTCTGAACGACCTCGTGTTCGCCGGTGACCTGCATCACTTTCGACTTCCCGACGAACTTGACGTACTCCGGGGGCCGGCGCGTGAGGTCTTCCGTTTCGACGGCCGTCGTCCGTCGCACGAGCGGGATCGGGAGTTCGACGTGCCAGGTGACCCGTCTCCCCTCCGGATCGTTGGCGGTGTACTCGCGCACGACGCTGATCGCTCGAGCGCGGTTTTCCGGGTCGGCGATGAACTCCCAGACTTCCTCGGGGGTCGCCGACAGCTCGAACGACCGATCGACCCGTACAGTCATGTCACTACGTCGGTTGCTCACCGGTAAAAAGACCGTGGAGTGGGCCGGGGCCGACCGAGTCGACTGCGCCGGTCAACTGAGGGTGACCTTCCAGGTCGTCGACCGAGCGCGTCCCCACTTCTCGATGTCGACCTCGTCGGATTTCTCCGCGATGTGGGGAAGGCGTACGCCAACCTGTTTCGACGAGAGGCCGATCGCTTCCGCGATGTTTTTCGCCCGGAAGTACTGCTCGCCCCGGGCGGCGCTCTCGCGGAGATACGAGAGGATCCGCTGCTCTTCGTCGGAGTAGTCGGTCATCGTCCGTACCGGACCTAGGGGATCGGCGGCCTTAACTCTTAACGGCCAGAATCGGTCGAGTCGGCAAAAAGCACCGTTTCGATCGTCCGCTCGTCAGTCCCAGAGGTGGATCCCGACGACCGCCAGCGAGCTAAAGAGGACTGCAGCCGCAAAGCCCCAGGCTGCGTCGAGTTCCGGCGCGCCCGTCAGCATTACGAGCGCCCCGAGCGTCGCGGCCGCGCCGAGTGCAAGCGCTATTCCAACGCCCTTGTCCGTCGTCGACTCCGTTTCCGTAGCCATGCTCGGGGGTTGTGAGCGCGGTGTCTTAATTGCATTCGTTTCGCTCGGCGTGAACACTCGATGCGGGGCGGCCCTCGAACCGAACTCGTTCGATCACCGGCTCGACGGGGTCCGTCGATTCGACGCCCGACCGAATCAGTTGATCGTCGTGTGGACCGACTCCTCGTTCAGCGCGAGGTTGGCCGCGATCTCGGCGTTTCGCATCGCGTATTCGGCGGTCTGCTGGAGGCTAACTAGCACTTCCCGCACGCGCAGCAGTTCCTCGTTCGACATCTCCGGCAGGTCCGCGAGGATCTCCTTTTCTCGGTCGGCGCTCTTCTGGAACAGTTCACGGACCTCGTTGGACTTGTCGTAGTCGCGTTCGACCGCCGCTTCGACCGCCAGCGAGGTGATTTCGTCGACGAGGTCGTTCAGTTCGCGGATGTCCCGCATCACGGAACTATCGACGTCCAGCGAGTGGCCCTCGGTTTCGATGACGATGTCCGCGATGTCCTCGGCGTTGTCCGCCGTCAGTTCGAGGTTCTTGGCGATCGAGCGGTAGCCGATCAGCGGGAACCCGGTGTTGAGCCCGACCGCGCGGGCCAGGTTGGGGTTCTGGTAGGCCGTGAAGATCAGCCGCAGCAGGAGCACGAAGATCTTGTTGGCCTGTCGTTCCCGGTTCAGCGCTCGTTGGGCGAGGTCGGGGTTGCCGTGTGCCAGTGCCTTGATCGCCTCGCTGCGCATCGTCTGGCCGGTTCGCTCGAGGCGCTCGAGCAGGTTGTGGAGCGTGAAGTCCTCGGGGTCGACCGAACAGCGAATCGAGATGCTCTCGGGGGTCTCCTCGATGACCCCGAGCCCCATCAGTTGCGTTTCGGCCTGGTAGACGGCGTTGATGTGATCCGACTCGAGGGCGCCTTCCTCGCGCTCGACGCGAATGACCCGGCGGCCGAGGACGTACTGGGCGACGATCGCTCGCTCGACGGCGGTGGCGCTGAGGTCGTCCGCGTGGACGATCGCTTCCGTCTCCTCGGAGTTCGCCGATTCGGGCATCACCGTCAGGGTCCCCTTTCCGCTCGTTCGAAGGGAGACCTCGTCGCCCTTTTCGACGGCGTGTTCGCTCGCCCACTCGGCGGGGAGGGTCATCGCCAGCGTCGACGGCCCGAGTCGCTGCACTTTCCGCGTTTCCATACGCATGGGTATAGCGTGGCGCGACCTTAATCTTGACTATACCACCCTTATATTTCCACGCGTGATTATACAGGCCCTGCTCGCTGCTGTGTGTTTCCCGTCCTTATATTTTCAGGCAACGTTGACCAGTCGAGTCGTGAATCGTCCCGTTCGGACCCGGGTCCATCCCCGGAGTTCCTCGTCGAGGTCGTCGTCGTCGGTATCGACGTGCAGCGCGTCGATCCCGTCCAATTTCTCGGCAGAGGCGACGATCTCGATCTCGTCGGCACGCCGGATCACCGGCGGCGAGATCTGGTGGTTCCCGCGACCGAAAACGAACCCCTGGCCCCCGATCGGCGAGACGACGATCGTCACCGGCTCCTCGAGGACTTCGAGGATCTCGTCCTCCGCGGCGTCGCGGGCGAGGAGGGTGCCGTCGCCGTCGTCCCCCGCCCGCCACACGTCCACGCCCAGCGGCGACGGCTCGAGTCCCAGTTCCTCCTCGATCGCGCCGACAGTACTGCCGGGGCCGAAGACGTACGTCCGGCCCGGTTCGACCTCGCGGGCGAACCCCACGGCGAGCGAGTCGACGCTTCCGCTCGCGAGTTGCTTGCTCGACTGGACGTCCTCCGCGACGGGTACGGGGACGATCGCCCGGAGTTCCGCGCGGACCTCACCCTCGCGGTAGGCGTCCTCGTCGATGTCGTTGACCTCGCGATCGGCGACGCGGTCGAACTCGGCGGCGATCCGACCGGCGTCCTCTGGCGTGACGGCGAACACCGAGGAGTAGATCTTGACGCCCGCGGGGACCCCCAGAACCGGTGTCCGGTCGTCCGCGTCGCCCTCGACGGACTCGAGGGTTTCCGCGACGTCGACGGCCGTTCCGTCCCCGCCGACGAACAGCACGAGGTCGACGTCGTGCTCGAGGACGGCACGGACGGCCCGGCGGGTGTCGGTCGCGGCCGTCTCCGCCTCGGCCGGATCGGACGGCCGCGCGGGATCCGCCTCCGTGCGGTCGTCGCTGTCGGCCGGGTCGTAGACCACGACGGGATCGAACCCCGCGTCTCGAGCGGCGCGTTCGCCCATGACTCCCGCGGCCGTGTAGACGGCGGTGTCGGGGTCGCGGTTCCGCAGCGAGCGCAACGCCGCACGGGCGCGTTCCGGAGCGCGCGGCTGTGCGCCGCGTCGGCGCGCCTCCGCGACTTTTCCGTCGGTTCCTTTCAGCCCGACCCGACCACCCATGCCGGCGATCGGGTTGACGACGACGCCGAGAGCCTCCATGCCGCTACGTTGCCGTCGGCCGTACGTGAGTGTGCGGGTTCGCCGCGCCGACGCCCCGGCAGCCTCGAGTCGGCGACCCCATCACCGCGGCTTTTCTGAAAAACTAAGGGGAATGGGTACGGATCGCCGATTATGAACGAACTCACGCAGGCCGTGCTGGAGTCGGAACCGGTGCTCCCGATGGACGTCGTCGGCTGGGGGGCGCTGATCCTCGGATTGCTGGTAACGATCGTCTGGCTGGTCTACCTCTACCGCTAGTTCGACGCGTCGGTCGTCGACGGGGGCTCCGGATTCGGCTCCGGAGTCTCGACCCGTTCGCGCAGCCAGTCCGCGGCTTCGCGTACCGTCGGCTCCTCGTTGCCCTTGATCTCGATGCGGACCGACTCTCCGGGATAGCTGCCGACCGAGACGTCGAACCGCTCGCGAAGCGACTCGATCCGGTCCAGCAGCGCGCTCTCGGGTTCGTCGGCGACGACGTCCTTCCGGTAGGTTTCCGTCCCGGAAAACTCCTCCTCGATCGACTCGAACATCGCCCGCATCTCCGCCGGCACGCCTGGGAGGACGTAGATACCCTCGACGGCTGCCCCCGGTGCGACGCCGACCTCGTTGTGTAGTGCCCGCGCGCCCGCCGGGAGGTCGGCCGTTCCCGCCGTTAGATCCGACCGGGAGTAGCCTTCTTCCTCGAGCCAGGCGAGTGCAGTTTCGTGTTCCTCGAGCGGGCGGCCGAGCGCGGCGGCGACCCCGTCCATCGTGACGTCGTCGTGGGTCGGGCCGACGCCGCCGGTGACGACGACGGCGTCGTACTCGGCACGGTACTCGTTGACGACACGGGCGATATCGGTGACCCGGTCCGGAACCGTCGTGACCCGCTCGACGTCGACCCCGCGTCGGTCGAACCGCTCGCAGAGCCAGGTGGCGTTCGTGTTCGTCGTTTGCCCCGCGAGCAGTTCGTCTCCGACAGTGACGACCGCGACGTTCATACCGACCCGTTCGGGCCGGACCCCCAAATGCGTCTCGTCCCGATTATGTCACTCGGCGCCAGTATCGTACCGAAGCGACAGTTCACTAACCACAAGATTCAATCTTGATAACTAGAAACGGAGTGACGATGTCACGTAGTCGGACGGAATCGGACGAGGTGGACTCGACCACGGTGTTGTCCGCCCTCGGAAACAAGTACAGCGCGGAAATCCTCTGTGCGGCGGGGACGCCGAAGTCCGCACAGGCGCTCAGCGAGGACGTCGAGATCCCGATCGCGACCTGTTATCGGCGGATCGAGGAACTCGTAGACGCGGGACTGTTGACATGTGAGGGCCGACGGCTCTCCGAGAAGGGGCGGCGCACGAACATCTACCGGCGGACGTTAGACGAGATCGAGATCGACTTCTCGGACGACGCCCCCGACTGTTCGAAGAAACGGCGTACAGAGGCGAAAAACCGGCTGCAGGATCAACTCGACGACTGATCGCCGGTCACGACTTTTCGGCGGGGTGGACGGAGGGGAGGTCGCGTTCCCGACTTCGAGAGCGGCACGTCTTCCGGTTCGAGTCCCGGTTTTCCTCCCGCGGCGATCTCGACCCCTCGAGTGTCGGGTAGGGGACCCCCGGTCGGTCTCGGCCCCTCGGCTCGTTCGATCATCCTTAAGTATTCTCGGAAGAATATCCGAGTATGACCGAGACAGCGGGTCGCCTCGAGCGCGAGGAGTCGTCCGAAACGGAAGCCGGGGACCTCGTCGGGAGCCGGCGGGTCCTCCGGGTCGGCCACGAGCGGCCGATCCGGATCAGTACGGGCCATCGCCTGCTCCACCACGACGGGAAGTGTTCTCGGCCCCACGGCCACAACTACGAGATCGCCGTCACCGTCGAGGGCGAACTGACCGAAGAGGGGTGGATCGCCGACAAGGGCCAGATCACCGGCGTCATCGAGGAGTGGGACCACGTGTTCCTGCTCGAGGCCGGTGACCCGCTGGTCGAGGCCTTCGAGGCCGCGGGCGACGGCGACGGCGTCGTCGTTCTCGAGCATCCGCCGACGGCCGAGGTGATGAGCGCCCTCTTAGAGGAGAAACTCGAGGCGGCCCTTCCCGACACCGTCACGGACGTCGCGGTGCGGGTGAGCGAGACGAGCGAACTCTGCGGGGGGAGCGGGTTCTGAGATGCCGGTATCGGATTCGGTCGACGCGGAGTCGACGGGGACGGGCGATCGCGGAGACGCGACCGAGGGACGTGACGGCGACGTCCCCACACTCCCGATCAACGAACTGTTCGCCTCCCTGCAGGGGGAGGGGACCCTCGCCGGCGTCCCCTCGACGTTCGTCCGCACGAGCGGCTGTAACCTCCGGTGCTGGTTCTGCGACTCCTACCACACCTCCTGGGAGCCGACCCACGCGATGATGAGCCTCGAGGAGATCGTCGCCGAGGTCGAAGCCCGCGACGCCGACCACGTCGTACTCACCGGGGGCGAACCCCTGCTCCACGAGGAGAGCGTCGCCCTGCTCGAGCGCCTCGACGACCGAGGGTACCACACTACCGTCGAGACCAACGGGACGATCCATCGGGACGCGCCGATCGACCTCGCCTCGATCAGCCCGAAACTCGAGAGCAGCACGCCCACGCCCGAGCGGGACCCGAGAGGCGAGATTCCGAGCGAATCTCAGGGCGAGGGCGGATGGGAGAAGCGCCACGAGAACGCGCGGATCGACCTCGAGGCGCTTTCCGCGCTCGTCGAGGCGTACCCCTTCCAGCTGAAGTTCGTCGTCACCGACGACGACGATATGCCGGAGATCCTCGAGTTGCTCGAAGACCTGCGGGGCGTCGCCGACGTCCCCGTTCGCGACGAGGACGTCCTCCTGATGCCCGAGGGAGCGACCCGCGAGCGGCTCGCGGAGACCCGCAACCGGACCGCGGAGCTGGCGATGGAGTACGGCTTCCGGTACACGCCGCGACTGCACGTGGACCTGTGGAACGACGCGCCGGAGACCTGAACCGACTTGCCACGATCACCATGACCGACACCGAACCTACCCCGACCGACGAAGTCGCATCGAACGGAACCGACGAAAAGCGTGCCGTCGTCCTCCTCTCCGGCGGCATGGACAGCGCCACCGCCGCCTACGAGGCTCGCGACCGGGGCTACGAGATCTACGGCCTGCACACCTCCTACGGCCAGCGAACCGAGGACCGCGAACTCGAGTGTGCCCGCCGACTGGCCGACGAGGTCGACGCCGCGGACTTCCTGCGGATCGAGACCGGCCACCTCGCAGCGATCGGGGCCTCGAGTCTCACCGACGACGACATGGACGTCGCGGACGCGGACATGGACAGCGACGAGATCCCCTCCTCGTACGTCCCCTTCCGGAACGCGAACCTGCTCGCGATGGCCGTCTCCTACGCGGAGGCCAACGACTGCGACGCGGTCTTCATCGGCGCACACAGCGAGGACTTCTCGGGGTATCCGGACTGCCGGCCCGAGTTCTTCGAGGCCTTCGAGAACGTGGTCGAGGTCGGGACGAAACCCGAGACCGAAATCTCGATCGAGGCGCCGTTCGTCGAGCACTCGAAGACCGACATCGCTCGCCGCGGCGAGGAACTCGAGGTGCCCTACGAACACACCTGGAGCTGTTACCGCGAGAACGAACCGGCCTGTGGGACCTGCGACGCGTGCGCGTATCGGTTGCAGGCGTTCCAGCGGATCGGCGTCCGGGATCCGATCGAGTACGCCGAGCGGCCGTCCTACGTCGAAGGGGACGAACGCGCCGAGGCGGAGTGATTCCCGACGGTCCGGCGTGTTAGCTTTTACTCGCTTTGTGTCGTAGTACCACAGTGGTGGTCCACCGTGAGCAACGACCAGCGGCTGTACGCGGGCGTCGACGTCGGACAGCCGATCTACGACGAGGACGGCAACGAACTCGGGACCGTCAGGGGCGTCGACGACGACGGGTTCTACGTCCTCGCGCCGGAGGCGTCCCCTGAAAAGACCCTCGGCGAAGCGCGCGACATCACCGGGAAGGACTACGTGATGTGGCGCTGCTGGGAGTGTGGCGAACTGGGCCGGATCGAAGACGAACTCCCAGCGGAGTGTCCGGACTGTGGCGCGCCTCGAGAGGACCTGTACTACTGGGCGGAGGACTGAGCCGTTTTCCGCCGCTCGGTCGCTCTCGTGAGCGAGCAGTAGCGATGGCCGTTCCGTAACGGGGATCGTCGAACCGGAGCCCTGATCGTCTTCGACGCGCTCGAGGAGACGCCGCGAACCGGCGGCGTCACCAGGCCGCCTCGAGCACCCCTTCGATCTCCGCGACCGACGGCTCCAGGCTCGGCGGCGCGTTCGCCATGAACCCATCGCCGAGGATCGCCTCCGCGACGCCCTCGAACGCGTCGGGTTCCGGGCCGTCGACGTCCCGGAGCCGCGAGGGCAGGTCGAGCGCGTCCCGGACCTCGGTTACCGTCTCGACGACGGCGTCGCCCGTCCGACCCGCGTCCTCGACCCCGAGCGCGTCCGCGAGGACGTCGACGCGGGCGTCGACGCCGTCCCGTTCGAACAGGTACTCGAGGACGTGGGGGACGACGACCGCGTGGGCAACCCCCTGCTGTACCTCGTACCCTCGCGTCAGCCCGTGGCCGAACGCGTGGACGATCGACAGCGTGGTCTCGCCGGGCCGGGAGATGCCGTACTGGACGAGGACGATCCCCTCGAGCAGCCGTTCGTACGTCTCGAGGTCCCGCTCTCCCCGGCCGTACGCGCGCAGGCTCGACTCGAGAGCGGCGAGGCCGCGGGCGGCCGTCGCGTCGGTGATCGGCGTCGCGTTCGCGGCGTAGATCGTCTCGAGCCCCTTGTCGAAGCCGTTCATCGCCGAGCCCGTCAGGACGGATTCCGGCGTCGTCGCGAGGAGTTCCGGGTCGTAGTAGGCCGCGGCGGGCATCAGTTCGGGATCCGAGAGACCGCCGCCGACCGTCTCGTCGACGAGTCCGGACTCCGGCGACGCAGCGAGCCCCGCGACCTGCGAGAGGTCGGCCCCGGCGAGGGTCGTCGGGACGGCGACGATCGGAACCGGATCGTCGGGAACCGCGAGCGTTCCCGTTTCGGCGAACTCCGCGGCGGCCTCCTCGCGGGTACGCTCGCTCGCCGCGAGCGCGTTGATCGCCTTCGCGACGTCGAGGCTGCTGCCGCCGCCGAGACTCACGAGGGCGTCGGCGTCCGCGTCCTCGAGCCGATCCCGGCCGTCCAGCGCCGTCTCGAGCCGTTTCTCCGGGGTCGTCTCGTCGAAGACGCCGGCCAGCCGATCGCCGAGGCCGGCGGTCACGGGATCGATCACGGCAGGCGTGGAGCCGACGGTCGATCCGCAGACGACGAGCGCCCGCTCGCGACCCAGGTGCTCGAGTTCGGCCGCGAGGTCGTCGACGCAACCCGGGCCGAGGCCGATGGTCGCGGGGTCGTACTCGAAGCGAAACGGGGACTCGCGGCTCCGCGAGCGCGAGGGAACGGTCATGGCCGACCTACGGGCGGAGCGGTGTTAAAGCCAGGAACGTCGCCAACGACTCCACGGCAGCCTCGAGGCCGCTCGTAGCGATCACTTTCACCGGGCTCCGGGAACGCTTTTAAATCCGCCACACGAAATGAAACCGAATGGAACTCGAAGATCATGCCGAGGAACTCGCCTCCGACCTCGGCGTCGACAAAGAGGAGGTCAAGTCCGACCTGCAAAACTTAGTGGAGTACAGCGTTCCGATCGACGAGGCCAAAGGGAGCCTCCGGCGGAAGTACGGCGACGGCTCCGGTGGCGGCGGCGCGCCCGAATCGAAAGACATCGCCGACATCTCGCCCGAGGACAGCAGCGTCACGGTGACGGGTGTGGTCCTCACCGCGGGCAAGCGGTCGATCCGTTACCAGGGCGACGACCACGTCATCGTCGAGGGGCGACTCGCCGACGACACCGGCGTCGTCGACTACACCGCCTGGGAGGACTTCGGTCTCTCGCCGGGCGACACTATTACCGCGGGCAACGCCTCCGTCCGCGAGTGGGACGGCGAACCAGAACTCAACCTCGGCGAGAGCACCTCGCTGTCGTTCGAGGACGGATCGCTCGAGGTACCGTACGAGATCGGCGGCGACGCAGACCTCGCCGACCTGCGGACCGGCGACCGCGCAGTCGACGTCGAGGTCGCCGTCGTCGAGTGCGAACGCCGGACGATCGACGGTCGCGACGGGGAGACGGAGATCCTGAGCGGCGTCTTCGGCGACGAGAGCGGGCGCCTGCCGTTCACGAACTGGGAGCCGGCACCCGAGATCGAGGAAGGGAACGCGGTCCGCATCGAGAACGCCTACGTCCAGGAGTTCCGTGGCGTCCCCGAGGTCAACGTCTCGGAGTTCTCGACGGTGACCGAACTCGGCCGCGAGGTCGACGTCGGCGCGGACACGACGACGATGGACGTTGCCGAGGCCGTCCGCACCGGCGGCATCTACGACGTCGAGGTCGTCGGCAACGTCATCGCGGTCCGGGACGGCTCCGGCCTCATCCAGCGGTGTCCGGAGTGTTATCGGGTCATCCAGAAGGGCCAGTGTCGCACCCACGGCGACGTCGACGGGATCGACGACCTCCGCGTGAAGGCGATCGTCGACGACGGCACGGGCGCCCTCACCGCCGTCCTCGACGACGAACTCACCGAGGACGTCTACGGCGGCACCCTCGAGGACGCCCTGGAGCAGGCCCGCGAGGCGATGGACCAGGAGGTCGTCGCCGACCGGATCCGCGAGCGGATCGTCGGCCGCGAGTACCGCGTCCGCGGCCACCTCTCGGTCGACGAGTACGGCGCGAACCTGGACGCAGAGACCTTCGCGGAGAGCGACGACGACCCCGAGCGACGGGCCCGGGAGTTCCTCGAGTCGATCGATACCGGTGACGAGGGCGAGAGCGAGGAGGTGAAAGCATGAGCGCGAACGACGAGGACGTCGAGATCCCGAACCGCGAGATCGCCTACCGGCTCTTCGCGGCCGAGTACGACGACGCCTCGGTCTCCTACACCGAGAGCGACGAGGAGCGCGCGCCCAACTACGTCGTCTCGCCGACGGGCGCGCGGATCAACCGCCTGTTCGCCGTCGGGACGCTCACCGAGGTCACGGCCGTCAACGACGAGATGGTCCGGGCCCGCGTCGTCGACCCGACGGGCGCGTTCGTCGTCTATGCCGGCCAGTACCAGCCCGACGAACTCGCCGCCCTCGAGAGCATCGACCCGCCGGCGTTCGTCGCGGTCACCGGGAAGGCCCGCACGTTCGAACCAGACGACGGCGACGAGGTCTACACCTCGATCCGCCCGGAAAGCGTCGCAGTTGTCGACGCCGACACCCGCGACCGCTGGGTCGTCAGCGCGGCCGAGCAGACCCTCGAACGGATCGGTACCTACGCGGTCGCTTCCGCGGTAGATGCGAGCGGCGACGCCCTGACGGAGGCGCTCCGCGAGGCCGGCGTCGAGCCGGGAGTCGCCGCTGGCGTCCCGCTGGCACGCGACCGCTACGGCACCACGCCGTCGTACCTCGCTTCCCTGCGCGACCGGGCCATCGAGGCCGTCGAGGTCGTCGCGGGCGACCGAGACCAGGTCGGCCCGCTCGAGGCGAGTCCGGACGATCGGGGCCGCGAGGATGCGACTCTCGCGTCGCTTACCGAGCTGACGGGACTGGAGGCGAGCGACCTCGAGTCGGCTGCCGAGGTGGAGGCTGTCGAGGCGAGCGCGGATGCTGACGAGCCCGTCGACGCCGAAGCAGTGGCCGAGTCGACGCCCGAACCCGAGTCCGTCGCGACGGCCTCGGCGGCCGGCACCGCGACGCCGTCGGAGTCGAACGATTCGGAGGCGACCGCCGTGGACGCCGAGCCGGGCGAAGCCGCCGTGACGGCTGCGGAATCCCCCGATACCGCCGACGCCGCCGCGAGCGAGACCGAACCGACTGCCGACGACTCACTCGATGCCACGGCCGACGCGAGCGCGAGCGGGACTGATTCGGTAGACGCCGGCACGGAACCCGACGGGGTCGAGGACTCGAGCCTCGAGGCGGACGCCGACCCCGAGGCGGATGCCGCGTCCATCGACGACGCAGGCATGTACGAGATGGACGAGGAGGAGCGCGAACAACTCGAGGAGGAGTTCGGAGCCGAGTTCACGACGGGCGCCGAAGTCGAGGAACCGGGCGAGGCCGGAATCGACGTGCCGGAGCCCGACTCGGACTCGGACGCCGAAGCCGAGAGCGAGGGCGAAGCGGCCAAGGCTTCCGAAAGCGACCCCTCCGACGATCTCGGGGCTGCACCGACCTCGGGACTCGCGGATGAGGACGAGGACGCCGACGAGGACGCCGACGGGGACGCCGACGAGGACGAAGTCGAAAGCGACGCCGACGAGGAGGCCACGACCGAGCCCGACGAGGAAGCCCCGGACACGACGGAAACGGAACCCGCCGCCTCCGACGAATCCGAGGCTGCCGAAGACGAGGCTGCCGAAGGGGCCGACGGGAGCGAGGAGATCGATCCCGCCGAGATCGACCTCGAGGAGTACGTCGTCGAAACGATGGGCGAACTCGACGACGGCGACGGGGCCGACCGGGACGAACTCGTCGACACCGTCGCCGCCGACGTCGGCGTCGACGAGGACGCCGTCGAGGACGCGATCCAGGACGCCCTCATGGGCGGCCAGTGTTACGAACCCGACGACGAGACACTGAAACCGATCTAACCGCTCGAGTTTCGAACCCGAATGGTCCGTGACCGATCTCGACCCCAGCCCCCCGGACGCGACCCGGACGCCGGCGTTCGCGTCGAACCCGTCCCCGGCGAGCCCGCGGCGACTGCCACCGTCACTGTCGACGATAGCGACGGGAACGCCGCGGAGCCGCGACGGGAACGCCTCCTGCTGATCGCCGACTACCACGCCGGCTACGAGGCCGCCCTCCGGTACGAGCGTGGGGTCGACGTCCCCAGCCGCGCCGCCGAGCGCCGCGAGCGGCTTCAGGCCCTGATCGCCCGAACCGATCCGGACCGACTCGTCGTCCTCGGGGACCTGATGCACTCGATCGGCGATCCCGGCGGCGCGGAGCGGGGCGAACTCGAGGTGCTTTTCGAGTCGCTCCCATCGACGCTCGAGGTGACGGTGGTCAAGGGGAACCACGACGGAGCGATCGAGACGTGGCTGGTCGACGACGGACCTGAGGAGGGTCGATCCCCCTCCCCGCCCGACGATCCCGCCGACGACCTCCCGCCGGTCTCCGTCGTTCCGGGGGAAGGGGTCGCGATCGGCGGACTCGGCGTCTGTCACGGCCACACCTGGCCCGCCCGGGAGCTCCTGGATAGCGACGTCGACGCGATCTGTCTCGGCCACGAACACCCCTGCGTGCGCCTCGAGGACGAGGTCGGCGGGAGTCGGGTCGAGCGGACGTGGCTGCGCGGGCGTGCCGATCCGACGCCGTTCGCCGATCACGAGAAGTACGACGACGGCGAAGGCGAGAGGGAACCGGCCCCGTGGCTCTCGAGCGATGCCGACGCCGATCCGCCGCAGGTGATCGTGCTCCCCGCGTTCAACGATCTGGTCGGTGGGACGTGGGTGAACCTCCCGGAACAGTCGTTTCTCTCCCCGTTCCTCCCGGCGGGCCTCGCGGACGGGGAGGCGTACCTGCTCGATGGGACGCGGCTGGGGCCGTACGACGCGGTTTGAGAGCCGTGCTTTCGGTGAGCCGCCGGTTCCCAGCACTCGAGAGCCGGGGAGAACGGTTACGGTGTTCGGTTCCCAAGACTCGCCCGACCGCCGCTCGACCACACGAACGCTTAGTTTCACCACCGATGCCCGATACAGACCTGCGCCCGTCGCTCTCGGAGCCGATCCGCATACTCGGGGACGAAGCCGCTACGATGGCTCCCGAAACGCTCGCGGACCTCCCCGTCCGGGAACGGGAGATCGAGATCGTCTGCTCGACGGGCGACCGCTACACGGACCACTGGCAGGGGGTCGCGATCATGGACGTCCTCGAGACGGAGGCGGCCGCCGCGGCGTCGATCCCCGCCGAGACGACGCACCTCCTCGTGGAATCGGCGGACGGCCACCGGGCCTGCGTCGCCCTCGGGGACGCCCTGGACGGACTGCTCGCGTTCGGTCGGGACGGCGACGCGCTCGGAGCGGTGGCGGACTACGACTCGCGGTTCGTCGCGCCCGGCCTGACCGGCCCGCGAACGGTCAAAGACGTCGTCAGCGTCGAGGCGACGCGGCTCGAGCCCGGCGAGGATCCCGAGTCCTACGAGCGGTTGCTCGAGGTGGAGTCCGAAGACGGAGCCGACGTCGAGTAGCCGCCAGGCCGACGCCGCCCCGCAGGCGCATGTAAGCCGAACCGCCATTCCGTCACCCCGTGTCCCCTCGCACGTGTCTCTGGAAACGTACCGACTCGAGGTGCGGGAGATCGAGGCCGGCGGGATCGACGCGGACGTATACGGTGACGACGATCTGATCGTCGAGTCGACCCACGTCGGCTACGACGAGCACGACGTCGATCAACCGGACTCCCGCGAGGAGTATCCCGCCGAGAGCACGGAAGTCACCGCCGACGTCACGACGCTCGACCTGCAGGTGACTCGCCTCGACGGCGGGTTCTCCTTCCGGCTGCTCGGCGATCGGGACGAACTGGCGGCGCTACGCGTCGACGACGAGGAGTGGGGACTCGAGTAGTTGCGGCCCCGGAAACGACGAGTCATCGCGACAGCGGGCGCTCGCGACGGCGACTGCACAAAAAATCGAAAATCGACCGCGAACCGATTAGCTACCGGACTACAGGTTCGCGTTCATCCATTCGGAGAACGACGCGAGGATATCCATGTAATCCACGATGCCGAGGTACAGCGAGATGACCAGCACGATGATGATCGGCACGCGGATCGCCCAGATCCAGGCCTGGGCGAGGCCGTTGAGGTCGCCGATCCCCTTCTCGAGTTCCGTGACTGCGACCTTCGGTGCGACCCAGCCGACGAGGATCATCACCATGAGCGCGCCGAAGACCAGCAGGACGGCGTCGATGAAGCCGTCGTACAGTTCGATGAAGATGATGTCGTACGTGGTCGGAAGTCCGATCACGTAGATCAGGAGCCCGATGCCGCCCGCGGCTTTCCAGCGTTCGACCCCCTTCTCGTCGATCAGGTAGGCAGTAACGACCTCGAGCAGCGAGATGGCGCTCGAGAGCGCGCCGATGACGACGGTCCCGAAGAAGACGAGACCGAGCACGCGGCCGCCGGGGATGTTCGCGAACGCTTCGGTCATCGAGACGAAGATGGTGATCGGACCGCCTTCGCCGGGTTCGATGCCGCCCGAGAAGAAGACGGGGAAGACCACCAGACCGGCGAGGAACGCGATCCCGGTGTCGAAGCCGATGATGGTCGCGGCGTCTTTGGTCAGGTTACGGTCTTCGCCGAGGTAGGAGGCGTACGTAATCATCACGCCCATCCCCAGCGACAGCGTGAAGAACGCTTGCCCGGCGGCGGCCGGCAGTAGCGTCGCCCAGTTTTCGGCGATCGTCCCTGCGTCCGGCGAGAGGTAGTACGCGTAGCCGGCGCCCGCACCGTCGAGGGTGAACGCCCAGACGGCGAGCCCGACCAGCAGCACGATCAGTGCCGGCACCATGAGCTTGACCGCCAACTCGATACCCTGCCGGATGCCGAGCGCGACGATGCCGATCGTCGCCGCCATGAACACGGTGTGAAGCACCACCGAACTCATGCCGAACGTCATGTCGAAGAACATCTCGATGGCCTCGCCGTTGTAGCTGGCGAGGTGGTCGGCGTAGCTCCCCCGGAAGCCCGCCAGGAAGTATCGGATGAACCAGCCGGCGATGACGCTGTAGTACGAGAGGAGGACGATGCCGATGAAGACGAAGACCCCACCGACGTACTTCCAGGCTTCGCCACCGTACTCCATCAACGCCCCGACCGGGTTCCGTCCCGTTTTCCGACCGACGACGAACTCGGCCAGGATCGCCGGGAACCCGATCAGGGCGATGAAGGCGAGATAGACGATCAGGAAGGCCGCCCCGCCACCGTCACCGACGGCGAACGGGAAGCGCCAGATGTTCCCCAATCCCACTGCGCTGCCGACGGCAGCGAGGATGAACCCTGTTCTTGTGGACCATGTCTCACGTTGTGCCATGGATCACTTGTTTAAAAGAAGACCCATATATAACTTTTCGTAGCCGAGTAACATCTGTCAGCGCAACAGTTATTAATCGTGATGGTATTACGGAATCCTTTTCATATTGGTCGTCACACAACGGCGTATGAAACCGACTGGGGTGGTTCCAACGTGACGATGGAAGACCGCATCGACGAACTCGAGGAGTTACGCGAGGAAGCACGCCAGGGCGGTGGGCAAGAGCGCATCCAGAAGCAACACGACAAGGGGAAGATGACCGCCCGCGAGCGGATCGACTACTTCCTCGACGAGGGCTCCTTCACGGAGTTCGACCAGCTCCGAACCCACCAGACGAGCCAGTTCGGGATGGAGGAGCGGAAGATCCCCGGCGACGGCGTCGTCACGGGCTACGGTGAGGTCAACGGCCGCACCGTCTTCGTCTTCGCTCACGACTTCACCGTCTTCGGCGGCTCTCTCGGCGAAGTGTTCGCGGAGAAGGTGTGTAAGGTAATGGACATGGCGATGGAGGTCGGCGCTCCCATCGTCGGTCTCAACGACTCCGCAGGTGCACGGATTCAGGAAGGCGTCAAGAGCCTCGCCGGCTTCACCGAGATCTTCCGCCGGAACCAGGAGGCGAGCGGCGTCGTCCCCCAGATCTCGTCGATCATGGGGCCGTGTGCCGGCGGGGCCGTCTACTCCCCGTCGATCACCGACTTCATCTTCATGGTGAAGGACACGAGTCACATGTACATCACGGGGCCGGGCGTCACCGAGACCGTCACCGGCGAGGAGGTCACCCACGAAGAACTCGGCGGCGCGATGACCCACGCGAACAAGACCGGCGTCGCCCAGTTCGCCTGCGAGAGCGAGGAGCAGGCCCTGGACGACATCAAACGACTGCTCTCCTATCTCCCGCAGAACAACGTGGAGGACCCGCCCCGGGTCGATCCGTGGGACGACCCCGACCGCCGCGACGAGCGGCTGAACGACATCGTCCCGCCGAGCCCGCAGAAGCCCTACGACATGACCGACGTCATCGACTCGGTCGTCGACGAGGGGTCGTTCTTCGAGGTCGCCGAGAACTTCGCTCAGAACATCGTCGTCGGCTTCGGGCGACTCGACGGTCGGTCGGTCGGCATCGTCGCCAACCAGCCACGGGTCAACGCCGGCACGCTCACCGTCGACGCCTCGATGAAAGGCTCGCGGTTCGTCCGCTTCTGTGACTCCTTTAACATCCCGATCGTCACCTTCGTCGACGTCCCCGGTTACATGCCCGGGACCGACCAGGAACACCGCGGGATCATCCGCCACGGTGCGAAATTGCTGTACGCCTACTCCGAGGCGACCGTCCCGCTGCTGACCGTCATCACTCGGAAGGCCTACGGCGGTGCCTACTGCGTCATGGCCTCGAAGAACCTCGGCGCGGACGTCAACTACGCCTGGCCGACCGCCGAGATCGCCGTCATGGGGCCCCAGGGCGCGGTCAACATCCTCTACCGCGACGAACTCCAGGAGGCCGAGAACCCCGACGAACTGCGGGACGAACTCATCGAGGAGTACCGCGAGGAGTTCGCCAACCCCTACACCGCGACGGACAAGGGCTTCCTCGACGACGTCATCGTTCCCACCGAGACGCGGCCCCGCCTGATCGACGACCTCGAGATGTTAGAGACCAAGCGCGAATCGAACCCGGACAAGAAACACGGCAACATCCCGCTGTAACCCAATGGCATCCCAGGAACGGACGGACGCGACGGACACGGAACGGGAATCGGCCCGCGGGGGCGAGGGCGAGAACGAAAGCGAGAACGACCTCGCGGGGCCGTTGCCGGCGACCGTCGACGTCGACATCCCGGACGACGCGAACGACGAAGAGACGGCCGCGATCGTGGCGGCGATCGGTGCTCACCTCCACGATCAAACGCTCGCGGCTGCCGCAGCCGCGGCCGACGAGGAGGAGACGTGGGACGGCAAGCGCTGGGCCTTCGGCGGTCGGATCCGCGCACAGCAACAGCGCCACGTTCGCGTCCCCTGGGACGCGCCGACCGACGCCTGGTCGGCGGCCGGCCGGACGGATCGGTTCTAACGCGCCCGTTCACGTACGATTCGAGTGCTCCGGTCGATGCGTCCGTACCCGTTTGGTACGTCCATCCGACCACGTTGTACTCGTCGACGCGATACCAGGATCTACGCGACCGTCCATCGGACCCGCGTCAGCGGATGTAGCGGGTTCGACCCGTGGACGTCGTAGCTCATGTCGGTTATCTCGAGCACTGACGACTCGCGGAGCTGCTCGAGAAGGCCGTCGCTGTAGCCACGCTCCTGCGAGTACTGCCGGTGAAGGAGACCGAGGACGTTCTCCGGATGGGGACCGACCTGCTCGATGTGGACCCCTGCCGTGATCTATCCGTCCTTCGCGAAGCGCTCGAGTCGATCGACGACCGGCCTCGTCTCTGGCAGCGTCACGAGCGCCTCTTTCGTGAAGACGATATACTCGTCGTCGACCTCGAGAAGCGAGTTCCAGTCTCCGAAGAAGTCGAACTGCTCGACCGAGACTCGATCCCGGTCGTCTGCGAACCGCTCCTGGAGGGGCTCCTCGAGCACACTGTTCGCTCCGAGTCGGGGGAGCCCCGGATCTCTTCGACGAGTTCCCTCGTCGGACGTGGGGTGTCTTGGTACGTCTTGATGAGGGCATCGTAGAGCCGGCGATACGTATCGGTCCCGGTGTAGGAGCGTGGTTCGCCTGGCGGCTCCCGCTCTGGCTCAAGCAGATACGCCGCCCATGCCGATCGTTTCGGTAACTCGTCGAGGGAAACAGCTCCATCAGCGCTCACCTCCGGCAGTGAGACAGGATGCTCGAGCGACTGTTCGCGAACCCAGTAATAGTTGCGTCGCTACCACCGGTAGAATTCGGATACGATCAGCGACAGTACCGATCGTATTAAAATCACGGTGTAATGACTGGCCGGTGACGGCCCGTGTCACGTTCGATTCTCGATAGCTGAAAGCAAGTCGATCCCAGAGCCTTCGGTCTCCCAACATGTGGCGGATAGTATTAAAACTGATAGTAAAAAATGACATGATCGGTCAAGAATTGAATATTGACTCAGTTATCAATGAACCACACGGCATTTATCCATGTGTTATGAGGGATCGTTCCAACGATTTTGAGGTGTCGATTTGTCGTAAGAGTGTGAAGTTGCGGAACTATATTCGGAACGTTCGATTTAGTCGTAGTGTGTACTCTGTTTTCGGTAGTTTTCAAAGGTAGATATCCCCCATGAAACAGCTTCTTCTGACTTGTTTATCAAAACACCTAGTAATCCGTCTTGATTATACATATTTATTCCCACATAGTCTTGATCACCTTTGGTGATCCAGAGGGAGAAAGGCAATTCACCGTCAAACTTGTGGAAAGTGGTGTTTGGATGGGCGATAATAGTGGAAACCTCTGAATCGTCTTCCTTTTCAACTGTGTCTAACACATCCGCCTCTATAACGACCTCAATGGATGTCTCGCTTTTCTTAACAGTCTCAAGTAAGTTCTTCGAAAATGCTGGCATTATCACTGGTGCTAATCTAAATAATTGATCCGCTTCTCTGACCAACCCATAACTTTCTTTAAGTACTATCCCAGGAGCCTTCGGATCAGCGACATTCACATTAATGTTTTTAATGAACTGAGTTGAGATCGTGGGTTGGGACGGTAATTCTTTTAATATCTCATTCGCTTCCTCAATTCCTTGTAGAACTTGACGATGTCGGGTGTATTCTTTATGGGAAATCTTGCCTGTCTGAGTGATATGATATCTCCCATTCTTATACTGGACACACCCTTGTTCCTGAAGCGATTTGATCCCTCTGTCAATCGTAGAACGAGATCGCCCTGTGTTTTCAATGAGTTGTGCTTTCGTCTGTGGTTCAGTCAATAAGTTTTCTAGGAGGTTGTTCCGTTTCTTGAGTACTTCTTCACGGGTAGTGATTGAGGACTCCATACTAATTGATATCTCCATCGGAAATTTTTATTACAACTATTAAATTCTTTCTTATTCCATTTATTGTCTTTTGATTCTGGTGCTATGGAGAAAACCGACGATTGTGGGGGAATTTTCTGGTTTATTATCCTGTAATTTAGTGGGGGGCGGTGTCACATCAGCACGGTTCGAACGGACACTGGACCCGGAAACGTGGGGCCTGGGCCACGGAGGCGAGTACGGGGTCTACTTCAGTGCTTCAACGCCAGATGGTAGCGCTCTGAATTGGGATATTCGGTACTTCCCGAACGTCGATCTGTGAGCTATGCTGATTCCTGGTGAACGACTGTAGCAGCACCAGAATAGAGTGCTCTGTTAAATAGCGATCTAATCAGCTGATATCACGGGTTAGAAGGGTGAAGTCGAGGAAATCGAGGTTGGTATGGAAATCGACATCCTCGACTTCGTTGAGCAGTGTCGAGACCTAGCTAAACAAGCGTTGGGGAAGCACGCGGGCGAGCCCGCCAGCGGCGGGTTCGCCCGCTGGGTACACGTCGTTTTGCACTGTTTTCGGCTCGAAGAGGGCCATAGCTACCGTGAAACGCCGAACCGGCTGAAGTACATGTCTGAGATTCGTGACGTACTTGACCTCGATCAGGACGAGCTGCCGGATTACAGCACGATCTACAAGTCGTTCGATCGGCTGAAAATGTGGGTGTGGCGGGCGTTGCTGCGCGTTTCACCACAGCAACACCCGCAGTCTGGGCACGTCGCTCTCGACAGTACGTTCTTTGATCGACGCGCTGCTTCATCGTACTACCGTCAGAGATCCGGGAATAGCGTCCAGACACTGAAAGTGACCACATTAACCGATGTAGAGCCTCTTGCAGTTCTTGACGTCCATATTTCGGCCCGGTGGAAGCATGATACGAAGACAGGGCCGCAGGTCGTCCGCCGAAACGCGGACGACCTGCTTTCCGTGGCGGCTGACAAAGCCTTCCACAACTGGCACACCAAATACGAGTTCTACGCCCTCGGTGTCGAACCACTGATCTCACAGCGTGGATCGAGGCCACTCACGACAGGGAACAACGCGCTCATCCGGACAAAAGGCTACGCTCAGCGCTGGATGGCCGAAACGTCGTACTCGACGACGAAGCGCTCGCTCGGCGATGCCGTGCGAGCGCTGGGCTGGTATCGATAGTTCCGTGAAATCGTCCTCATGTTCGCCATCATCAACATAGAAAAGCTCTGTGAACCGCTCTAACCATCATTCAGCAGCTATTCAACAAAGCAGAATAGAGAACCAACGAGGAAACGGAGCTCACATCAGGAGGAATTCAGGCTGAATTACCCGAATGAAGCAGTAGTGGACGGGTGCTGCAGCTCGGGAGAGGAAGGCCCGAGGCCGCGGGCTGACGCCAGCCCGCGGCCGCTCCGTATGCGTCTGGGACGCCTACCCCATTCATCTCCAGCTGCCACCTCCGGTCTAACTCCTCCTCTAACGCATGTCTGATCCAGTCAGAGAAGGTTTTGAACGTAAACTCCTCTGGAAGGTCGCGCCCGCCCCGACGTGGGCGGGCGACGACCGCCCAGCGAAGCACAAGCCAGAGGTTCTCCAGCAAGAATCCAACCAAGACGAACGCAAACCGAATGACTGGATCCTGTGTTGTCGTTATCGGTCGTGCTTGACGAAACACCCGGTAGCTCGTCTCGATCGCTGAGCGCTTTCGATAGAGTCGTACGACCTGTTTGGGCGTGCGATCGGCCAGATCGCACGCCACATAGCCTCGAACGACCTCGCCGCTTTTCCCCGATCTCCGGCGTGATAGGACACTGCGACCGCGAGCGGGAATTCCAGTTCCTGCTCGCGGCCCTCGTACATTCGATAGGTCGTCATGTACGAGCAGTGCGTCTCTAGCTTCTCTTGCATACGATCGCCCTTGTTTTGGACGGGAACAACGGTTGCAGCGATCTCCCGAGATCGGCGCAAAATGCGTTCGTTGTAGAAGCCACGATCAGCCAGGAGAAGGTCTATCTCGAAGGGATAGGTCTTGACGCGGTCGAGGACACGCTCGACCGCGTCGGCCTCTGATTCGTCGCTGCGGACGTAGGTCATGGCCAACGTCACCGGCTTCTCGTTCGAAACGAGATACGCCGTACAGTAGCGGTGACACGTGGTTGTACCATCTTTGGCGTGCATGCGACAGAGTTCGCCTTCGTCGTCGGCGTAGGTCCCGTGATAGGGGTTATCGACAAAGTCGATGGAGACGATCCTCGACCGGTCAGGGTCGAGGATCGTCATCGCTAACTGTCTGAGCAGGAGGTTAGCAACGAACTCAAGCCACTCCCGGTCGAGCGTGTGTAACCAGTTCATCACGGTATCGTCACAGGGAGTGTCGTCGTTCTCTTTGCACGTTTCCCAGACAGAGGTCTGGTTGACGGCTGCAAGAATGACGACAGCCCAGATCTCGCCGGGATCGAGGGGCGAACCCTCGATCCCTGGCAGCGGGAGCTGGCCGATAACGTTCTCCGCTACATCTTTGACATCCGAGTCCGAAAGAACACCGTCTGCTTGAGGGATCGTGAACACATTCACTCAACCAGACATCTTCCTTATGAGACCAACGCTTTAGAACCGGCTCTCACACCGGTTGGGAAGTACCGATCATCATCATCGGCTCAGTATCAATCTCCCGAAAGAAGATGTGATTAAGGTCGGTCTTGATTCCGGGGTCAATCCTCAGGACATTCGCCTTGACTGCTTGCAAAAACTCCAATAATTCCACCATCTTCAAGATGTCTCTGTCGATCAGCCGACCAGACATCAAATCATAATATCTATTAAAATGGATGTATTATATAATTACTAGAAGCGAAGTGAAGAAGGCCTTTAGACAGGACTGATTGACTATGCCCCCCACAAACGACTGTCCCCGATTTCAGACTGTTAATCAAGCCCGTAATAGTTCGGAAAGTTTGATGCGTCGGTATGTTCTTACTGCTTTGGGAACTGCACTCACAGGAACGTTAGCCGGATGTTCAGAACTCAGCAGTGAAGAGTATGAAAACCTCCAGGAACATCCAGTCTACATCGATCTAAACGTTGAGCTCTCAATCCCGGATACGATGCAGATTGTAGACGCGCCGAAGGACGCTAACCTCATCGTGATACCAGATACTCACGACATCGCAGCACCTCAGGCAGTCGAGTGGCTCAAACAGAAGCGGGTAATCGCGCTACTGGGCGGGGAAGCCTGGAGTACGTGGTTATCGTGGGTTGAAACTGATGCGTACGAAGAGACGTTTGAGCACCCGGATATGGTTGGGGAACGTCTCCCCGACTCACGGTTAGTGATCACTTGGCCTACTCCCGCGGCTGCTCTTACCGCCCAGTATCGCTTGGAGTCTGAACCGTCTGACAGCGACATTCTTACTGCTCTAGACAACACGATCGAGGATATACGACCTCGAACGACTGAAAGTACTGATCTTCGTCAATAAACCTCGGATATTCGAAGGTACAATCACTGGACACCGACTACTGGGCACTGAGCGCGATGAGTTGCGTTGAGAACGACGATGGGTGTCGCCTCGCGATCCTTCATCGACAGGTTGCAAACTAACGCCAGCGGGAACCAGTGGAAGTACTGAGTGAATACTCACCTGGTACAGTCTATTTGGGCTTTGCTGTAGCGAAACTCTAGTCCTGATCATTCTCCAACCAAATGGTTGATGAGTGGGTATGTTCTTCAGGCAGTGGCGAAACCCATTCTATCGTGAAAAATCATTCGTGAGATAATCTATAGTCAAAACACATTAATCATACAACTGGATCATGGATCGCAAAACCCGCCGTTCGGTATTGAAGACAAGTGGCATCGCCCTAGCAGGGACTGCACTGACAATGCCTGTCGCAGCTCGCGAAGAAGACAACCCCGATGAAGAAGAAATTGGAACTGAAAGCAACGAACCATTCGCCACAGGTGAACTTCCGGAGGATCCGCAAACTCGTGGCGAACCTATAACTATCGAATCGGGGGACACTGTCTCGTTTTTTGATCGCAGTTCTTACCCATTCGAAGTTGCCGATATCTACGAAGATGACCGCTGGGACACGCTGGATGTTGAAAACACTTCGAGGGGGCGCTACAACGGTGTGGTTAGTGGCGAATGTTCGGAAAAGGCGGCTGGCTCACCGACAGACTTTGGGGTCGTCATGGGAGTGCCGTTTGAGATGGAGACTGACGAGGCCAACGTGTTCGTAGACGCTCGACTAGAGTACGATCTGGACGTTCCAGGGTCCATCCCGACGTCAGAGTCCGAGCAAGCGGGTATTGAAAAGCCCGCCTCTGATGACGACTCATCCACGTCGGTTGATCCCGACGCTGTGCAATACATTCCGATCGCGCTCGGCGGTGCGAACTTCCTAGTCTCAGTAGGGGACATGATGGATAATACCAGCACACACGCCGGTGTTCAGATTGCTTGGTTCCTCCAGAACCTGACACAGGGGACTACAATCACCTCCGACTTCGGTAGCGATACAACCTTTGACGTCGTTGAGGTTATTCAAGAGGGGAGTGGCGAGCACAGCAACACGCTGGAACAAACCGATAGTGAAGAGGGAATCTTCAGAAGTGGAGACGTATACCGGATCGGAGCTGCAATCGGCGGGAGTGTCGAAGTCTCTCTTTACCGGTCGAGAACTGACCTGGAGTTCGAAGCGAAAATCAAGAGTATGGAAATCCGAGCCTGAGGAGTGGGATAGACGGTCGCTCCGTTCAATAGTACCGCGACTGAATTCTTTTTATGATTGTTCACTCGTAACCAGCGGTACGCGAAATCATCAGGTCTGCGAGTGGTCTCCTTGGGATCTGTGGATAGGTGTGCCCCATCACTACCGATTTATGATGTCAATTTCGGCTTTCACCTTGGTCGTGTATAGTTTGTAGCATCGCTCTTCTGTAGGAATTGTTGACGCCGCTTAGCTGTCGCTGTAGAATCGAAGAGAGCAAGGAAACCGCGTCAGCGGTGTCCGTTAGGCATGATTCCGCTAGATGTTTTTGGGTCGGAATCGGTCGCAGCGGACCTGTTGCAGCAGGTTCGCTGGCGTGACGGTGTTACCTGTCCTCGCTGCCGTTCTGACCGGACGGTCAAGAACGGCAGCTACAGGGAGTTTCAACGGCATCTCTGTAAGGATGCGACCGCACGTTCAACGACAAGACTGGCACGATCTTCGCTCACTCGAAGGTTGCACTCCATCGGTGGTTGTTCTCTATCTACGCGTTTCTCCGGTTTAACACGAGTCTTCGGCAGCTACAGTGCGAAATCGAGTTTACACACAAAACGATGCATCGGCGCATCGAGCGCTTCGCCAGCGCGCTCGATGCGCCTTCCCTCAATCTTGTTGGCCCGGTCGAAATCGACGAAGTATACGTCTCAGACGGGAAGAAAGGCCGCAAGCGCGACTAAGAGTCGCGCTCGCGTGGCCTGTCCACACGCGGATGTGGATCGTATAGCGGTGACAAGCCACCCGTGTTCATTCTCGCTGATCGCGGGACTGAAAAACGGTACCTGATCTCAGCGAAAGCCGCCGACGGATCGACGATTCGACTCCTCCTGGCGGTCGGCCTGCAGGAGTCGTTGCTCGTCTATACTGACGGCATTCGAGCGTACGAACCGCTCTAAGAGGACGACGCATTCGACCGTGATACGTCGTCCACGGTGACGGTGAATACGCTGGCGACGAGGTACACGTCAATACTTGCGAGAGCCACGCCTCGGTGACGCGACGGTGACTCTCGCCCCATCGAGGGATCTCGAAGGACAAACTCACACAGTACCTCAGAGCGTTTCAGCTACGGCGAGAACTATACAGAAAGCCTGGGAGAACTGCTCTCAAACACGCCATCCGAGCTATGCTCTGAAATCAACAATGTGCTACGCAAGAGTGAAATCCAAATCAACCCAGTCGCTACTACCGCTGAGGCGTGTGATTTCTGTAATGAAACAGCTGCAATCAGCACACCTCACTTTTCACGCTTAACTAAACACGGCCCGATGACTGGTCTTGAACCTGTCAATATGGCGTATCGACGTCTGAAATACGGTATGAATAGCGAGGCGGCGAACCGGCGTTCCCAGAGGGTCTCCCACTCCAGTACTTGCCGGAACGCAGGCGGGCTTAACTTCCGTGTTCGGGATGGGTACGGGTGTTCCCCGCCGCTGTGGCCGCCTCAACGCCGACCCGCGGAATCGAACCGCGGCGAAGACCACCGTCGGTCTTTCTTACTCGAGTATCGATCCGTCGCTCGGATATACTTTCCGTTTCGGCCCGGCGTTCGGTCGCCCCGGCCGACTCGAGGATGGGAACTGGACACATACCATAACCCTCAACGAACCGATGGGCGTCCCGGGTTTCCCGACGGCCTGGCGGTGATCGTCATCGACCACCGCCGTCGGATCCACGAGCGGACGTCGACGGCCGACCGGTTGCGAAAAAGTAAGGTAGTGGCCCGACGACAGTTCTCACAGGAATGTTCAGGAAGGTCTTGGTGGCAAACCGTGGTGAAATCGCCGTCCGAGTGATGCGCGCGTGTAAAGAACTAAACATCGGAACCGTCGCGATCTATTCCGACGCCGACAAGAACGCCGGCCACGTGCGCTACGCCGACGAGGCGTACAACGTCGGCCCCGCTCGAGCGGCCGACTCCTATCTGGATCACGAGGCCGTCATCGAGGCCGCGCGCAAGGCCGACGCCGACGCGATCCACCCGGGCTACGGCTTCCTCGCGGAGAACGCCGAGTTCGCGAGCAAGGTCGAGGACGCCGAGGGGATCACGTGGATCGGCCCCTCCAGCGACGCCATGGAGGCGCTCGGCGAGAAGACCAAGGCCCGCTCGATCATGTCCGAGGCGGACGTGCCGATCGTCCCCGGGACCACGGAACCGGTGACCGACCCCGAGGAGGTCAAGGCCTTCGGCGAGGAACACGGCTACCCCATCGCAATCAAGGCCGAAGGCGGCGGTGGCGGCCGTGGGATGAAGGTCGTCCGCTCCGAGGAGGAAGTCGAGGACCAACTCGAGAGCGCCAAACGCGAGGGCGAGGCGTACTTCGACAACGACTCCGTCTACCTCGAGCGCTACCTCGAGCAGCCCCGTCACATCGAGGTCCAGATCCTCGCGGACGAACACGGGAACGTTCGTCACCTCGGCGAACGTGACTGCTCGCTCCAGCGCCGCCACCAGAAGGTCATCGAGGAAGGGCCGTCCGCGGCGCTGACGGACGAACTCCGCGAGAAGATCGGCGAGGCCGCCCGTCGTGGCGTCGCCGCGGCCGACTACACCAACGCCGGCACCGTCGAGTTCCTCGTCGAGGAGGAACCCGGCCGGGACGGCCCGCTCGGCCCGGACGCGAACTTCTACTTCCTCGAAGTCAACACCCGGATCCAGGTCGAACACACCGTTACCGAGGAGATCACGGGCTACGACATCGTCAAGCGCCAGATCCGGATCGCCGCGGGCGAGGAGATCGACTTCGACCAGGACGACGTCGAGTTCGACGGCCACGCGATCGAGTTCCGTATCAACGCCGAGAACGCGGCCAACGACTTCGCGCCCGCGACCGGCGGCACGCTCGAAACGTACGATCCGCCGGGCGGGATCGGCGTCCGTCTGGACGACGCTTTGCGGCAAGGCGACGAACTCGTCACCGACTACGACTCCATGATCGCGAAACTCGTGGTCTGGGGCGAGGACCGCGACGAGTGTATCGAGCGTTCGCTGCGCGCGTTGCGGGAGTACGACATCGAGGGCATCCCGACGATCATCCCGTTCCACCGGCTGATGCTCACCGACGAGGAGTTCGTCGCGAGCACGCACACGACGAAGTACCTCGACGAGGAGATGGACCAGAGCCGGATCGAAGAGGCCCAACAGCAGTGGGGCGGCGACACCGGCGACGGGAACGGCGACGACGAGGACACCGTCGAACGCGAGTTCACCGTCGAGGTCAACGGCAAGCGCTTCGAGGTCGAACTCGAGGAACACGGCGCGCCGGCGATCCCAGCCGGAGAGGTCGAGACAAGCGGCGGCAGCGGGACGAGCCCGCCCCAGCCGGCCGGCGGCGATAGCAGCGGCGGCGGCGCGGACCTCGCCGGCGAGGGCGAGACCGTCGACGCCGAAATGCAGGGGACGATCCTCGACATCGAGATCGAGGAAGGCGACGAAGTCGCCGCGGGCGACGTGCTGGTCGTCCTCGAGGCGATGAAGATGGAAAACGACATCGTCGCCTCCCAGGGCGGCACCGTCACCGAGATCCCGGTCGAAGAGGACCAGAGCGTCGACATGGGCGATACGCTGGTCGTCCTCGAGTAACGGGCGCTTTTTCGCTCGTTTTCGGGCGTTCGGCCAGCGGGCCGCATCGCGACCGACGGACGCCGTCGACCGGTCGCCGGGAACGGCAGCTATCCGTATCTACCACCTCCCGTCCGCTCGAGCCGAACGTCTTCGCCCGAACGTCGAAACGGTTCCGGTCGAAAGGACCGGATGCACGCGGAGCCCGTCCACGCGACCCCGTGGACGACCGGCAACAGTGAGCGTCTCAGTACACGGTAGCAGTCCCGGCTCCTGCGTGCGAGTGTCCGACCAAACGTCGGCCCGAATCGGTCGACACCGGTCTCACAGAGCCATCGTCACCGGTGATCGGGTTGTGGGTCTCGTCTCACCCACTTGCGGTGGTCGTTCGGTCAGTCAGTCGACCCGATCGCCGACCCTCTCTACGAAGCGTTTTTTCGACCGTTCGATCCGCGGAGCCACACGTTCTCGGTAGCTCGAGCAGGAATCGCCGTTCGCTCGAGCGAGTGGTGATTGGTGAGTGGTGAGTGGCAAATACCGAATACCGAATAGTGGGTAGTGAGTAGCGAGTAGAAGAAGATCGAACGGTCGGCGGAAACGGCTCATACGGTTTACTGTCCGTCAGTTCCGGCGCAACCGCGATCCGGACGGCGGTTGCGTCGGTACATCGGGACAGGGATCCGTATCAGTCCCCGACCGACGGCGTCACGTCGGGGTCGGGTGCGGCATCTTCGTCATCCCACGGCAGCGGTCCGTCGTACCCCTCCGGGATGTGCGGGCAGAGCGGATCGCTCTCGAGCGGATTCCCGGTGTGAGCGTACGCACGGGAGCGGCTCCCGCCGCAGACGTGGCGGAACTCGCAGGCGCCGCACTTGCCCTCGAGTCGGTCGCGGTCCCGGAGCGACTCGAACAGCGGCGCGTTCCGGTAAATGTCGTGTACCGGGCGTTCGCGCACGTTGCCGGCCGATTCCGGGAGGAAGCCCGAGGGATAGACCTCCCCGGTGTGGCTCACGAACGCGAAGCCGTCGCCCGCGATGATCCCGGTGCGGCGCTGGATGCCGTCGTCGGCATTGCTCTCGCGGCTCGAGCGGCCGGGTTCCCCGTCGGTCTCCGCATCGCGCCCTCGGTCCCGATCCCGCTGGAGCGCCACGCGGCGGTAGTGGGGCGCTTCGGTCGTCTTGATTCCGAACGGCTCCTCGCGGTTGACCTCGTCGAGCCAGGCCATCACCGCGTCGGCCTCGTCGGGATCGATCGGCTCGAGGATCCGTCCGCGGCCGACGGGGACCAGGAAGAAGACGCTCCACAGCACCGCGCCGATCTCCGTCAGCAGGTCGCGGATTTCGGGGAGGTCGCCGACGGTCTGACGACAGACGGTCGTGTTCACCTGGACGGGAAGCCCCGCCTCGCGGGCCTGTTCGACCGCCCGGATCGTTTCCTCGAAACTGCCGTCCTCGCCGCGAAAATCGTCGTGGCTCTCGGGTGTCGCGCCGTCGAGGCTGACCGCCATCCGCCTGAGGCCGGCGTCGGCCAGCGCCTCGATGCGCTCGGCGGTCAGCGAGTGGGTCCCGCTTGGGGTAATCGTCATCCGGAGCCCAAGGTCGTCGCCGTAGGCGACGAGTTCCTCGACGTCGTCCCGGACGAGCGGGTCGCCGCCCGAGAGGACGACCAACTGCCCCTCGCCGAACTCGGCCGCGTCCTCGAGCAGCCGCTTGCCCTCCTCGGTCGTGAGTTCGTCGGGGTGGCGCTGGGACTGGGCGTCGGCCCGGCAGTGGTCACAGGCCAGTTCACAGGCCTGGCTGAGTTCCCAGATGAGCACGAACGGTCGGTCGGAGGTGTCGAGATTGCCGGGTCGCATTACTCGAGGGTTACGAGGACGCAAAGGAAAGGGACTCTCTCCTTCCCAGGGGTCGGGAAGACGGTGACATGTTCGTCGGCGGGCTGAAGGGGTGACACGGCCGGTTACTCCCCCACGTGGACGCGGGTGACGTGGCCACCGCAGCCACACTGGTCGACGTACTCGAGGCGGATTCGGGGCTCGGCGCCGTCCACATCGCCGTCGACCACCGGGAACGCCGCCTCGAGTTCCGGCCAGAGGTACGACTCGGGGTGGCCGTGGTCGCCGTGGGTCACCAGGTTGACGTGGTAGCCGTCGGCGGTCGCCTCGACCGCGTCCTTGGCCTGTTCGACGACCAGGTCTCGGTCGTCGGCGTGGACGGGCTTCTCGAGGTTCGCCGACCACGAGCACTCGTGGACGCGACGCGTCACTGGTTCGGCGCCGCTGACGTCTTCGCTCATGCGGCCACCTGCGGCCTCGAGCGGGGTAAGGGCTGAGACGAACGCGTTCGCCCTAGCAGCAAAACATGAAGGGGTAGATGAGCGCGACGCGGTCGCCGTCCTCGAGTTCGGACTCGAACCCGTCGTAGTGTTCGTTGAACCGGCCGTTGATGCAGACTCGGGCGTAGGTACGAGTCTGCTCGCCTTCGGGGTTCTTTCGCCACGTCCCCGGGAGTTCCTCCGGCGGCTCCGCCCACCCGTGGGCGGTTGCCTCGTCCTCGGTTTCGGCGATGAGCATGTCTTCGACGTCGTACTCGTCGAAGAAGGCCTCGAGGAAGTCCCGGAGCCGGTCGCCCTCGAACGCGAACTCGAGGTCGTGGGTACCGACGGCCTCGCGGACGTGGCCGGTACAGCGGACCTCGACGGTGGTCGTGGCCTCGGTCGAACGGTCTGTATCGCTTTCGGATCCCGGCTCCTGGCTCGTTGCGTCGGCTGACATGCCAGTACGTACGCCGCCGAGCCGCGAAACGTCCGTCCCGAACACGTTCGGACACAACGGCACGGCGTTCGGCCCCCAACGGGCGAGTATGAACCGGATACCCGGCGGACTACGGACCGACCAGCAGCCGCCGATGGCGATCCCGCTTCGACACTTCGTCCTCGCGCTCGCCTTCCTCGTCGCCGGGATCGTCGGCGCCACCGCGATGACCGTCGAAACGCTGCCCGGACTGGCCGACATCGCCTCCGTCCACGCCCTCCTGCTTGGCTGGGTCGGGGTGACGATCATGGGCGCGATGACACAGTTCGTTCCCGTCTGGTCCGGCGTCACGATCCACTCGCGGCGGCTCGCCGTCACCCAGCTGTGGCTCGTCGTCGTCGGCCTGGTCGCGTTCGTCCCCATCCTGCTCGTCGGCGACCTCGCCTGGCTCCCTCTGGCCGCTGCGGCGCTGCTGGCCGGCATCTGGCTGTTCGTCTACAACGTCGGTCGCACGCTCCTCCGCGCCCGACCGCTCGAGTTCACGGAACGCCACTTCGCCGTCGCGCTCGTCTGCTTCGCCGCGGTCGCGCCGCTTGGATTCCTGCTCGCCGTCGATTTCACGACGCCGCTGCTCGAGGGCGTTCCGTTCGCCAGGGGTGAGGTCGTGCTCGCCCACGCGACGCTCGCGCTGTACGGAGCCGTAATCGGGACGATCATCGGCGCGCTGGTACAGCTCGGCCAGATGTTCGCCCAGTACGATCTCACGGCTCTCGACGATCGCCTGCTGGCCGTCGAACAGCCGCTCTTTCCGGCAGCGATCGTCGCGCTCTCGGTCGGGCGCGGGCTCGGCATCGAACCCCTCGCCCGTGTCGGCGGGGTCGCCCTTCTCGCCGCGCTGCTCGCCGTCGCGGTCGTCGTCGCCCGGATCCTTGGCGGGTCGACCGCGGACCGCTCGCCGATGACAGACCGCTACTGGGTGGTCGTCGCCTCGCTGGTCGCCTGGAGCGTCGTCGCCTTTCCCGCGTGGTGGTCCGACCCGCTCGGGTACGCCGGCCTCTTCGGCCACCCCGACGCGACGAACCTGCTCGTGTTCGGCGTCTTCGCGTTCGTCGTCGTCGGCTCGCTGTACCACATCGTTCCGTTCATCATCTGGCTCGAGGAGTACAGCGACCGGCTCGGCTTCGAACAGGTTCCGATGATCGACGACCTCTACGACGACCGCCTCGAGCGGGCCGACCTCGCCCTGACGCTCGTCGGCGTCGCCGCGATGGTCGCGACTCCGCTGGCGGACCTGCCCGGAATCGCCCTCACGGCCGGCGGGGCGGTGGCGACCGTCGGCTTCTGTCTGTTCGTCGCGAACATGCTGCTGACGATCCGCCGGCACAGTCCCGATGGCCTCGTCGGCGTGTTCACGACGCTCGAGGACGGGGAGTCAGGGGAGGAAAGCGAGCCGGGGCCGGACGTCGATATCGGGGCCGAGGGTTCGGCCGGGTCCGGTTCTGAACCCGAAGCCGGCCCCTGACGCTATGTCAATCCCCGCTCCAGGAAGACCGTCCCGACGACGGTCGCGTACATGACCGCCCCGACCGTCGAGAGCGTCCGCCCGAGCGGCACCGCCAGTGCCAGCAACGTTCCCGACCCGCCGGCACCCAAGAGTAACCCACACGCCTCGAGAACGAGCCCGACGGCGAGCGCAGCCGCGGCGGCCCCCGCTGTCCGATCGTCGACGAACCGGGAGGTGGCGATCCCGGGCGGGTAGAAGTAGTAGGTAACGCCGACGATAGTCAGCCCGAGGAAGCCGCCGACGGCGAGTCGGTAGTGGGCGTCGAACGCGGCCGCGCCCGAGCCGAGGGCCGGCCCGAGGGCGAACGAGAGCCCGAGCAACGCCGCGAGGACGGCGAAGGCGGCCGCGACGAGAACCGTCCGACCCCCCACTCGGGGTCGATCGCTCCGACGGAACATGTCGCCGTACGCGGTCCCGAAGCCGGCGAGCGCGGTCGCCTGGAGCGTGGCTCCGGCGCGAAAGAGCCAGTCGCCGTGGAGGTCGGCCGCGAGCAGTGCCGGTCCCATCACTCCGGTCGCAAGCACCGTGACGACGAGCGGCCGCGAGGGCGAGACGACGAGCAGCCGCGGGAGGAGACGAAACCCGACCGCGAACACGAGCAGTGCCGCAGTTCCCGCCGCGAGCAAGTGCGTAACCCCCGGACCGGCCGGGACGAACGCTGGGAACCCGCCCTCGAGGCCGAGTACACCGACGAGCGCGAGCGACGAACCCGCGAGCAGGTACGCGAGCACGAACGGAACGGCAGCGTTGGCGATTCGGTCGATGGGCCGTCGCTCAGCGTTCGCGCTGCCGGTGCCCGTTTCGTCCCCAGTGGGGTTATCACTGATCGTCCAGCCGAGCACGCCGACGAAGACGAGACAGCCGCCGAGCCAGAGAGTGAGTCCGGCAGCCTCGAGGACGGCCGGTCCGACGCCGGCGGCCCCGAGAAACGCCCCGACCGTTCCGAGCGCGGCAAGCGGCAGATGAAGCACGGCTGCAGTCGGGACGGCGAGTTCGCGCGCGAAGTACGACGGGATCAGGGCGTAGGCTTTCCCGAAAACGACGTGGAGGACGAAGCCGTTGACGCCGAGCACGACGGTCGCCGACCGGGGATACCCCGCCAGCGCGGCCAGGTGCCAGGCGACGAAGAAGCCGACGCCGGTCGCGACGAAGAGCCGCGACCAGCGGGTGACGGTCGCCGTCGCGGTGCCCGCTGGCGCACCCATCGGCTAGAACGGCGACTGCGTTCGCCGATCGCTCTCGTCGTCCCCGTCGGCAGACCGGTCCTTTCCGGGGATCTCGCCAGTCTCGAGGTACTCGGTCTCGAGTCGCTCGAGGGCCTCGTTGAGCCCCTCGGCCTGGTGGTGGGTCGGATCGACGCGCACCCGGACCAGGTCGTACTCGTGGCGGTCGGACAGGCCGTTCCAGGCCCGGAACGATCCCTTCGTCAGGGCGTCGGCCTGCGGACAGAACTCCGTCGTCGGGGAGAACTCGGCCCGCAGCACCGACGGGTCGTCGGCGTCGACGGCATAGCGGTAGCCCGCCTCGGGGTGGCGGTGATCGAGGTTGAGCCGGGCGAGGTTGTAGCCGAACGTCGCGTCGTAGACGCCCCGCTCCTCGAACAGTTCCTCGGTCAGTTCGTGAAAGCCGACGTGATCCTCCTCGACGAGTACGTCGTGGCCCGCGAGGAACGGACCGGGATCCGGGAGGTGCTCGGGAACGAACTCGGACGCGTCGTCGAAGCCGTCGCCGTCCGCGTCGGCCCCTCTCGAGAACGGATTCATCTCGGATCGAGATACGGTATCGACGGCCCAGTATCCCGTCCCGAACATGTACCCCAACTCTTGTTCTTCTCCTTCGACCCCGACGCGTGTCCCGTCCCCGGCTACGCGTCCGCGTCCGGCCGATCGAACGCCACGTCGCCGGTGACGCCGTCGACGTGTGCCTCGAGCGGTTCGTCGCCCGACGTTTCGAACGACACCCGCCAGGTCCCACTGATCCGGTAGATTTGACCGGAAAGCGGCGTTTCCGGATCGTCACCGCGGTCCTCGAGCGCGTCGCGGGCGAGTCGCTCGGCCTCGTCTTCCCCCTCGATCCGGAGATCGTCGGCGAGTCGAACCGTGACGACGGGGATGTCGGCCATCCGAACGATGCGCTCCGTGACGCTCCCGACCAGCACGCGATCGAGCCCCGTCCGTCCCTGGGTCCCCATGACGATCGCGTCGATCCCCTCCTCGTCCGCGTAGTTCAGGATCTCCTCGTGGGGGACTCCCTGGCGGACCGCAGTCGTGGCGTCGATCCCGCGACGGTCGGCTTCGAAGGCGACGTGATCGACCGCTCGACGGGCCGCCGGTGCTGCATCCTCGCTCTCGAACGTGCCCAGCGGTCCCTCCGGAACGATCGAGAGGGCGTGAACCGTCGCGTCGAACCGCTCGGCGATCGTCAATCCGTGTTCGATCGATCGCCGCGTGTCGTCGCTCCCGTCCGTCGGAATGAGGACGTCGTCGTACATCGGTCGACAGTTGGGAAGGCGACCATAAATAGCCTCGACCCACGTTCGGCGGCTGACGGGTCGAGCGAGGAGGAGACTGACCGCCTACTCCTCCCCGCGAACGAACGTGACCGGGCACGGCGAGGACAGCAACACTTCCTGGGCCGTCGACCCGAAAACCGCCTTCCCTGCCGGCGAGCGCCGACGGCCGCCCACCAGCACGCGGTCCGCGTCGACGTCGAGCGCGAGGTCGACGATCGACGGGCCGTGATCCCCGACGGTACCCCGGACCTCGTATTCGACGCCGTGTTCCTCGAGCGCCGTCCTGAGTTCGCGGATCGTCGAGTGGCGGGCGGCGACCTCGTCGGGGTCGACGTCGGCGCCAGTCTCGAACTCGAGGCGCTCGAGCACCTCGTCGTACTCGTCGCTCGTGAAGACGTGTGCGAGCACGACGGTCGCGTCCGCGGGGGCCGCGACCTCGAGGAGCGCGTCGCTGAGTTCGTCGGTTCGGTTCGCATCGCCGGGTCCGACGGCGAGAAGTACCGTCTCGAGTGCTACGGTCATACCCCCAGTAAATCGTGCGGGTAACTAAAACCACGCGTGTGATACACGCCGTGAGACGGTCGGGTCGAACGTCGGCCGACCGTGCAGGACTCCGATATACCGTCGCCGACTTCCGCTTCCGGGCGACTTTTCCACGCGCTCGCCAACCACCCGGCATGGACGGACCGGATCTCTCGGACCACACCGTACTCGTCACGGGAAGCGCGAAAGGCGTCGGCCGCGAACTCCTGCTTTCGACGGCCGACTGCGGAGCCAGGACGGCCGTTCACTACCACACGAGCGCCGACGCCGCCCGCGAGGTCGCCGACGAGGCGCTCGAGCGCGGGGCCGAAGACGCGACGACGGTTCAGGCCGACGTGACCGATCCCGGCAGCGTCGACGGCCTCTTCTCTACCGTCGAATCCGAACTTGGGACCGTCGACGTCCTCGTGAACAACGTCGGCGACTTCGCCCCGACACACTGGGAGGACCTCGAGTTCGAGACGTGGAAACGCGTCTTTGCGACCAACGTAGACGGGACCTACCTCTGTTCGAAGCGGGCGCTGCCGGCGATGCGTGAACGCGACGACGACTACGGACGGATCGTCAACGTCGGCTACGCCTCCTCGGAAAAGGGGCTCGTCAGCCCGCGAAACTTCCCGTACTTCGCCGCGAAGGCGAGCGTGTTGATGTTTACGCGCATGCTCGCGGCGGACACCCAGGACGACGGGATCACGGTCAACGCCATCTCGCCGTACGTCGTCGAGAACTCCGACGTGTTCCCGGACGAACTCCCGCGGGACCGCCCGGCAAGCTACGAGGATCTGGTCCAGCCGCTTTACTTCTTCCTCGATCCCGAGACCGACTACGTCAGCGGCGAGAACGTCGAAGTCGACGGTGGCTGGTTGCCCGAATCCGTCTGACCGTGGTCGGTTGGTCGGCTCGAGTCAGAAGGGGGAGACGTAGAGGGCGCCCGACCCGTCTTACGATCCGTCGGAGACGCGCCAGGTCGTCGCGGACGTGTACGACCACTTCTCGATCTCGATATCCTCGACCGAATCCTGTAGCTGGACCATCAGCGCGCCGATTTCCTTCGGCGAGAGGTCCACGTCGTCCGCGATGAACTTGCCTTTGACATAGAGGTCGCCGGACTGGCGCTCGAGTTCTTCTTTGAAGTAGTCGACGAGCCGCTGTGCCTTGGAGGAGTGCTGTGTGGACTGTGACTGGGTCTGGGTCTGGGTTGCGCTCGTACTCATAGTTTTGTTAGTGGGGACTGTGATCGTGACCGATGATTGCACACGCGCTGTACGCCGCGAGGAACCCGACGACGGTCGGCGGGGAGACCGACGTGGCTCCCATCGAAAGCGCGACGAGAGCCACCGCCGGCAACAGGATCGTCAGCCAGAACGCGATCGCTCGCACCGGAGGGAGGACGGATTCGCTCACGGCAGACGCCACTCGCCGGGCGGCGGGGCGAGCGTGAGGATCCGTGTTCGGGGTCCGCAACATGGTTCGACTCACTCTCCCCTTTCCCCTCCGACCCCATATAAAGAACATATCATTAGCTGTGATTCACTTTGTTTCACGAATCACGGCACTCGTCGGCCGTTTCGAGTCGTTTTATAGAGCCAATAAAACGATCTAGAGGGCCGTAGACGTTTTAGAACCGCTGCTAATTCTTTCGTTTCTGTTCGGTAGATCCCGGGGAATTCACGACTTCGGTTCGGATTTACTCGCGACCTCGGGTCGATTTCGTCAGTAACCTCCGTTGTAATCGTCAGTCGGAACGGGCACACGCGACATCGCGTCCACCGACGCCGCGGTCGACAGGTGATCGATCCTGGAGGAAGGCTTCGAGACGTGACCCTAGAAGGGGAGATCGAGATCCAATTCGCGTTTCGCGAACGTCGCGAGCATGGGCAGGTCGCCGGGCTCGAGCAGTCGCATGATCGCCCGGACGTTCCCCTTGTTGGCTTTCGCCAGCGTCTCGTCGTCCAGCCGGTTCAGGTCCGCCATCAGCTGATCGTACCGTTCGTTCCCCGCGAGATAGAGGAGCTTCGTCATCAGGAGGCGGCTGCGCATGTTCGGCGCGACCTCCCGGTGCCACAGCGTCTCGTAGACCTCGAGGTTCTCCGCGGACGGCTCGAGGTCGCCGTGTTTGAGACAGCTGTCAGCCGCGGCGGCGGCCATCCGCCCGGACTGCATGCACTTGTTGATGCCCTCGCCCCAGAGCGGGTCGACCGTCGGGACGGTGTCGCCGATCGCCATGAACCGGTCGGCGTGCATCTTCCCGGGCATCTGGATGTGGGCCGAGCCGCGGTGTTGCTTGCCCTCGATGCGCTCGGCGTCCGCGAACCGCGGGTCCGTCTCGAGCCAGTGCTCGAGGTAGTCGTCGATGGTGTAGCTGTCCTTTGCGTAGCGCTGGTGGTGGCCGTTCTGGATGTAGCAGAGTCCGACCTTTGCTGTGTCCTCGCCCGTGTGGAAGATCCACGAGTAGCCCCCAGGCGCGATATCGTGGTCGAGTCGCAGCATCATCGCGTCGTGGAGGTCGGCGAATCCGGGGCGGTCGATGTCGATCCCCTCGAGTTCGTACTCGATCCCGATCGCATGGTTCTCGCGCTGGAGGTCGCTAACGCCGAGTTCCTTCGCGATCGGTGCGCTCGGGCCGGTCGCGTCGATCACGATGTCGCCGTAGACCTCCTCGTCGCCGTTGTACTGGACGCCGACGATCTCCCCGTTCTCCATGATCGGGCCAGTGACCCGTGCGCCGAACCGGTACTCCGCGCCGTTCTCGCGGCTGTCCTCGACGAGGAACCGCTTGAAGTCGGCGAACTCGAGGACGGCACCGGGCTGTTCCCGGACGTAGTGGTCGGTCGGCGACTCGAGGACGACGCTGTCGGTGTACTGCATCACGACATCGTCGGGGATCCCGAACGAGGCCATCATCGACGGGAACGTTCCGGCGGTCGATTTGTTGCTCTGACGGGGGAACTCGTCTTCCGGTTCGGTTTCCAGGACGACGACGTCGTATCCTCTCGTCGCGAGATCGCGGGCGCACTGTCCGCCGGCGGGTCCGGCGCCGGCGATCACTACGTCGTAGCGCTCGTTCATGAACTCGGAACTGTCTCGGAGCCTAATTAGTCTGTCCGGTCTCTCCGCGGTATCAGTATCCGGACAGATATTTCACCTGATCATTGCGGGCAGATCACGTCCCGGATGACGTCGCTCTGTTCGTTTCCCACGTACGACGGGCAACGTCTTGTGTCTGCCGTCGGCGACCGCGTACCTTTTTGCTCCGCTCCCGAAAACCAAGGAATATGGTCGACGTCCTCGACAACAAGCGGGCCGCGACGCGGTTCAGGATTCTCGTCCAGATCGCCGAGCGCCAGCCCGCCGTGAGCCAGGGGGAGATCGCCGAGGAAGTCGGCGTCACGAGCCAGGCGGTCAGTGAGTACATCCGTGAACTGGTCAACGACGGACTCGTCGAGAAGGAAGGACGATCGCGGTACCGCGTCACCAAGGAAGGCGTCGACTGGCTGTTCAGGGCCGCCGACGACGTCCGCCGGTTCGCGGACCACGTCACGGGCGACGTCCTCGGTGCGATGAGCGAGGATGCCTACATCGCCCTCGAGGAGATCGAGGAAGGCGAAACGGTTTCGCTGTTCATAGAGGACGGACTGCTCCACGCCGAACCGGGCAGCGAAGGCCCCGCGACCGGAATCGCGACCACCGACGCCGAGGCCGGCACCGAGGTCGGCGTCACGAGCTTCGAGGGCGTCATGGATCTCGAGCCCGGCTCCGTCACGGTGTTGCAGGTCCCCAGCATCCGGACCGGCGGCAGTCGTGCGATCGACGACGACACCGTCCGCGACGCCTGTGCGGGCGCCGATCGGGTCGCCGCGACCGGCATCGAGGCCATTGTGGCCTGCCGACAGACCGACGTCGAGCCGTCCGTCACGTTCGCCGTCGGCGAATTCGCCGCGGACGCCGCCGAACACGGCCTCGAGGTCACCGTCGTCGCCACCACGGACTCCGTCGGCCGCGTCACGGACGCGCTCCGGGACGCCGACGTCTCGTACGAAGTGCTCGAAGGGTAGACCCGAGAGACGACTCGAGAGGAACTCTCGGAACGTAGTAACCGGACGAATCGGAGAAAACGGGAAAAGCGACTCGAGGGTCCGCGACCGGCTCAGCCGATGTACCGCAAGTCGTCGTCGGTTGGGACGTCCATCCCCTGTTGTTGTTCCATCTCCTGGATCTTGCCGACGACCTCCTCCATCTCCTCGGCCCGCTCGTCCAGGGAGTCGTACTCCAGTTCGAAGCCGAGCAGTTCCTCGAGGGTCTCGAGGACCGCACGGGCGCTTTTGGGATCGACGATGTAGCCGCTCGTTTCGCCCATCAGACAGGCCGCGTCGAAGCCGCGGCGGTCCCCAAGACCGAGGAGGAGCCCGGAGACGCCGACGATGCCGCCGGCCGGTTCGTCCTCACGGAACTCGACCCCGGCGTCTTCGAACTCGTCACACATCGATTCGTCGCTGACGGCACCGACGACGGCGTACTCGTCGATGAGTTCGCCGGTCGGGACGCCGCCCAGCGCGAACACCTCGCTCGCGCCGAACTCCTCGGCGACGTCGAGGAAGGCGTCGGTCAGCACGTAGTGGCCCTCGTTGGACTGGGCCTGGTGGTCACCGGTCAACAGGAGCAGGTCCCGCCCGTCCTCGACCGAGACGGCGTGGATCTCCGTACAGGTCAGCTCGGAGACGCCGTCCTCGACGCTGACCTGTGGCGGGAACTCCCGGGAGTAGATCCGGCGAACGAGCGTGCTCTCGCCCGCGAGCTCCTCGATCAAGTGATCGACGGCGAGTTTGCCGACGTGTCCGACGCCGGGCAACCCCTCGACGAGTACGGGGTCGTCCAGTTCCGCTTCGGCGACCGCGTCGACCTCGAGTTGGTCCATACCCGTATCAGCGATTGCGACGCTTAAGAGACCGTCGGTACTCGCCGTACGGGTCCTCGGGGTCGAACGGTGCCGGGGCGCTGTTTACCGCGTCCGCGCCGCAGTCGGGACAGTCGACAGAAAGGGTATACACCGGGCGGTCGTGTCGCTCGCGCCACGCCGAACACACCCGGATGTCGGATTTCATCTTCGTCCTCGTCCTATTCGTCGTCGATGCGGCGCTCGCGGTGGTACTCGCCCTCGCCGCCTTCCTCCTCGATCGCGGCGATCGCGCGCTCGGCGCTTTCCTCGAGTTGGGATTCGGCGGTCTTGTAGTTGGGCGCCTGCACTTTGATGCGGTACTCGGGTGCACCGACGTAGCTGACTTCGAGGTCGACCTCTTCTGGAACCTCGCCGTTGCCTTCGGCGGCCTCGAGCGCTTCGCGGATGCCGTCGACGCCGGACGGCGACGGGTTCTCGAGGTCGACGTAGCCGGGGACGTTGACGTACGGCACCGAGACGTTCTCGCGGGCCGTGTCGACGATCACGTCGATCTCCTCGTCCGAGAGGTCAGTGTCCTCGAGAGCCTCGTCGCCGTGGATCGCAGCCTGCTTGAAGCCGTCGTAGAGGCTTCCGTGGGCGCCGATCAGTTCGTTGGCGATGGCCGTGTAGGTCTCGTCGTCGGCGTCTTCCCCCAGCGCGAGTTCCATCCAGTTGTCGGCTTTCTGCTCGTTTTTCCACTGCTGGATCTTCTCGGAGCGCTGGTGGTCGTTGACGTCCTTCAGCGACAGGTCGATCTGCTGGGAGTCTTTGTCGACGTCCAGCACCTTACAGACGACGATCTGGCCCTCGCGGACGTGGTCGCGGACGTTCTTGATCCATCCGCTGGCGACCTCGGAGATGTGGATGAGGCCGCGCTTGTCCTCGTACTCCTCGAGATCGACGAAGACGCCGAAGTCTTCGATCTCGTCGATCTTGCCGACGACGAGTTCGCCGGAGTCGGGCCAGCCGCTGTATTTCATCGTGACTCGACTGTTTCGACGATCTCGTGTTCGATCTCGGCCTTTCCACCGGTCGGCCGGGCGAGCGTGGTTCCGCAGACTGCACAGGCGACCTCCGTGGAGGCCTTGCCGAAGACGACCTGTTCGTTCTCGCAGTCACCGCAACGGACGCTGTAGAAGTTTCCTGCCATCGTAATCACTCCTGGAACTCGAGTCGGCCGGCGCGCCATCCCTCGCGGAGGTGGGCCTTGCCACACTCGCTGCAGCGGTACTTGAGGTCGGTCTTCTTGGTCGGCTTCTCGCCGGCCGGCACCTTCGAGAAGCGACCGGAGTTACCGATGCTCGAGGTGTGTCGCTCGGTACGCCGAGCGTCCCACTTCATCCCCGACGAGCGGCCGGATCGGGCCTTCTCGACTTCGTGTTCGTGGTGTTCGTTGCAGTGCGGGCAGTACGTATTGAATCGGCGTGGCATCTGCATCGTTATCTCACTTGCCGTGGCCTAAGACGGGGCCGTTTAAAACCCGTTTGGTTCGTTGTCGTCGGCCGACGGAATGGGGGCGAAGGGCTGTCCGATCGAACCGACGACCACCGGGACGCCGGGAGAGCGACCGAGTGCGTCACGCGTTCGAAGCGTTTAATCGTCCCTCTTCCGAACTCCGACCTATGAAACAGCTCATCATCTACGGGGACCCGGGGATCCGAAAGGGCGCCATCGTCGAGTACGACGGCGAAGAGGTGGTCTGTTTCGGGATCAACCGCAACGGCGAGTGGCACGGCCCCGAGGACGTCCAGCTCTGGTGTACCGTCGGCGACCAGTCCGAGTACGAGGACTACGAGAAGCGAAACTACGTCCCCCACTTCCTCGACGTCGATCGCGTCGACGCCGCCGACGTCGACGTGATCCGGGCGAACGGCGACCTCGCACTGTAACGCCGACCGCGCCTCGCGCGGATCGCCGCACCCGATCGCTCGCCGACCGTTTTTGCTCCGGGTACCTCGTCCCGTCGCACCCGACGTGTCACCTCCCGACAGTCGGTTCCCGCTCACCACAACTGACAGGCAAGCTATCATTTTCAGTACGTTTTTGAGGGATCGACGGGACCCTACGGACGAATGAGCCGGACGCTCGGTCTCGTCGTTCCGGCGTTTCGCCCGAACGTCGATGCCCTCCGCGCGTACGTGTCGGATCTCGACGAGCGCCTCGAGCCCGCTGCGATCCGGATCGAACTCGACGATCCCCGGCCAGAGACGGTCGAGTCTCTCGAGGCGCTTCCGGCGACGATCAACGCCGTCGACGACCGGCGTGGCAAGGGGGCCGCGGTGACGGCTGGGTTCTGTGCGCTCGAGACGGACGTCCTGGCCTTCGCCGACGCCGACGGGAGCACGGCGGTCGACTCCATCGAAACGATCGTCGACCGGGCCCGCGAAGGGGGTGCGGACCTCGTAGTCGGCACCCGCCGTCACCCCGAGGCCGACGTGCTCTCGAGCCAGTCGGCGCTCCGCGAGCGCCTCGGTGACGCGTTCGCGTGGCTTGCCCGCCGGTTGCTCGCCGTCTCGGTGTCGGATTACCAGTGCGGCGCGAAAGCCATCGACGCGGAGGCCTGGACGGCGGTCTGTCCGCACCTCCGGGAACACGGCTTCGCCTGGGACGTGGAACTGATCGCGCTCGCGGACGCCCTGGGCTATCGGATCGAGGAGGTACCAGTGACGTGGGCCGACGCGCCCGATTCGACGGTCTCCTCGGTCGAAACCCCCCTCGAACTCGTCCGCGGTGCGGTCCGCGCTCGCCGGCGTGCGACGCGAGTGAGTGCGAGCGAGGAGAGGGACGACCAGGGTAGCCGGCGCTGGAGACCCCTCTCGTCCGTCGCGAATCGCCCGTCGGAGCCGACACGGGTGATCGAACGGCTGGAACTCGAGCGGGGAGCGAACGCCGAGTTCCCGCCCGAATCGGACCCTGACGGCAACGCCGACGATGATTGAGTCCCTGCTCGAGGCGGTCCGAATGCGCGCCCGTGCGCTGGTGTCGATCACGCGATTCGGCCAGTTCGCGGGCGTCGGCGTCGTCGGTGCGGCAGTCGACAACGGCGTCTTGCTGTCGCTCGTGGAACTCGTCGGGATCGGGTTCGTCCCCGCGAAGGTCGTCGCCTGGGTGCTCGCGATCGCGGTGATCTTCGCGATCAACGAGGCCTGGACCTTCTCGACGTACGGACGGATGGCCCCACGGGCGCTTGTCAAGCGCCTCCTGCGGTCGTACACGGTTCGATTCGGCGGCTTTCTGGTCACGCTGGGCGTCTACGCGGCGCTTATCGAACTGTTCGGTGTCTGGTACCTGCTCGCGAACGTGGTCGGTATCGCCGTCGGCTTCTTCGTCAACTACACGTTCGAGAGCCTCTTTACCTGGAAGGTCCACCGTGAGTAGCGACAGAAATCCCCACACGGCAGCGGAATCACAACCCTTAACTAGTGCACTCGGTTACGATGAGGTAGCGGGATGGGATAGCCAGGAGATTCCGGCGGGCTCATAACCCGCAGATCGGTAGTTCAAATCTACCTCCCGCTACTTTTCGCCGCGAACCTAACGAGACACGGAGACGAGTCCCCCGAGCGGCGAGAGTAGCTAGCGGCTCTCGTTACTATTTCGAATTCGTCGGGATAACGGCCCTCAGTACGCTTTCGAGCGGTGAGCGACCGGTATATCGTTCAAACCGTCTCGAGGCCGGAACCGAATCGCTCGGATGCCACGACGCCTCGGTCGGTCTGGCCACAAGTATTTCCCGGGAATGTCTCACGATCCCACACCTGTTTTCACCCCCGAGTTCCAACGCCGGGGTATGTCAGGCCAGCCCACGTCGCTCCTCGAGCGGTTTCGGAACCCAGAGTATACGGGCGACAATCGCTGTCTCCCGTGTACCGCGGTCAACATTGTCATCGCGGCCGTCGCGAGCGCGCTGCTCGCGGTCGTCTCCGCCGGCGTAGGGGCCGTCGCCTTCGTCGCCTCGCTGCTCGCTATCTACCTTCGCGGGTATCTCGTCCCCGGGACGCCGACGCTCACCAAGCGGTACTTCCCCGATCGCGTCCTCGCGCTGTTCGACAAGGGGCCGCATCCGGTCGAGGAGACGCGGGCGGCGAACGCCTCGACGGCTTCCGGCGGGACCGAGTCCGGAAACGGTTCGCCGGTCGAGAACGCCGCGGCCGAGAGCGACGCCGGCGATCCCGACGACGAGGAGTGGGAAACCCTCGAGGAACTCGAGCGCCACCGCGAGGAGGCGGTCGATCCCGAGACGTTCCTCCTCGAGGTCGACGTCGTCGAACCCTGCGAGGACGCGGACGACCTCTGTCTCACTGACGGGTTCGCCGACCGCCTCGAGGGAGCGATCGACCGCCACGCCGATCACGTCGGCGACCCGGACCCGGCCGCAGTCGCCGACCTGTTCGGCGCGGAGTCCGCGGCCGTCGAGGTCAAAGACCGCGAGTACCCCGCTATCGAGGTCGGTCGTCGAATCCACAAGTGGCCCGGGGACGCGGCGCTGATCGCCGACCTCGCGACCCACGACGCCCTGGATGCCTGGACGGACCGCTGGGAGACGGTGCCGCGCGGTCAGCGCGTCGAACTGCTCGAGGCGCTCCGGTCGTTCCACGACGCCTGCCCCCAGTGTGGCGGCGCGATCGAGTTGAACGACGAGACGGTCGAGTCCTGCTGTCGCGCCTACGAGGTGCTCGCGCTCGGCTGTCGCGACTGCGGGGAGCCCCTGCTCGAGTTCGACCCGACCGAAATCAGGGGACAGGACAGCGACGGCGGCGTCCAGCCCTGACGAAGGGTTACCGCCGCCCCGTATCGACCCGCGGATCGAGGCTGTTGTACGCGAGATCCTGGACGACGTTGCCCGCGATACCGACGCCGATGATGACGAGGGTACAGCCGAGGACGACCGGCAGGTCCCGCGCGTGGACGGCGTCGAAGAGGAGCCGGCCGAAACCGCCGATCCCGAACAGCGACTCGATCACGAAGACGGCCAGGACGAGCAACGCGAGCGCCTCGGTGAACAGCATCGAGAACAGCGGGATCGCCGCGTTACGGACGATGTGTTTCGCCACCCGCAGGCTCCCCGCGCCCTTGGCCTCCACCAGGGTCACGAAGTCGGCGGACGCATACTCGAGCGAGTGGGCCCGCGAGTAACTCACGTAGCCGCCAAGCAGCGTCGTCGCGGTGAGCGCGATCGGCAGGGCGTGATCGAACAGAAGCGCCGAGTTCGGTACCGCCTCGGTGCCGCGCAGCGAGACCAACATCCCGCCGATCCAGAAGTTCGGAAGGGCGAAACAGAGGTAGGCCGTGGACAGCCCTGCGTTGGCGAGTCGACTCTCGGGGTGCAACGCGGCGTAGACGCCGACGGCGAGACCGAGCGCGATCGCGAGGCCGATCGCCGGCAGGATGTACATCGCCGTCCGCACGGTCGCGTCCATCACCATCGAGAACACCGGATCACCTGATCCCAGGACCGCTGCCTGGGAGCCGGATCCCCCCTCGGAACTGAGGAAGAACGCTTCTCCCCACTCGAGGGTGAGCATGTTGCCCATCCAGTCCACGTACTGCTCCCAGAGCGGTCGATCCAGCCCGTGAGTCGCGAGGTACTCCTCCATCGCGCGTTCGATCTCGGCCTCATCGGCCCCCACGAACCGCATTCGCCCCTCGAGGCCTTCGGCGACCCAGTCGCGGCTCATCGTGAACGCGGCGAAGACGGCTGTCAGGACGGTCCACGCGGCGACGAACCCCATGGCGAACCGCTTCGCGACGACCCGGAGAAACCCCATCTCCGCTCACCTCGCGGAGACAGGGCAACCGGTCGCGACGGTCGGCCGCGACGCATCTCGATACTCACAGTGCCCCGACCGGGGACGGGATCGGGGATTCGAACCTCGAGACCGCCGTAGGGCGAACGGATCGACGGGTCTGATCGAGCGCGATTGCGGTCCGACACGATCCGGTCGGAGCCGGGAGGGAATCATGGGACGTGGTACCAACGGACCTACAAAAAACGTATCGGTTCCCGAACTTCCGCGCCGATACTGGGCGAACTTTTATTATATGGTGGTATCTGATTACGATCATCCGCCCTCCATGAGTGATACTGACAATACCCACCGTTTCGAGCGGATCGACTGGGAGGAAATCGACCGCTCGGGACGATCCCTCTCGTCGACGAGGGCCACCGTCGTGGTCGGTCTACTCGCATTTACCGCACTGTATACCCTCGAGACGGCCGGTATCGTCTCGCTCGGGTGGCACCTCGAGCGCATCGACTGGGTGATCGTCCTGGGAATGGTCGTCCTGGGGTCGCTCGTGGGCGTTCCGGCCGTTCGACGACCGGACGTAACCCGTCGGATCCTCTCGAGGCTCGTCTCACGGCCGACCCACGCCGCTGCCGCCGGATTCCTCGCTGCGCTGTCGCTGGTCGGTATCTTCGGTTCCCTGATTCTCGGCTCGCCGGAACTATCGTTCGCCCACCGACTACATGCCCCGTACGGGTTCACGAGCCAGGCCGGGTGGCACGCCGAGTGTCTCGGCGAGATCCACCAGGGCGAAGGGATCACGCGCTACTGTGAGGGCTCGCTCTCGTATCCGCTGGGAACGAACCACCGGGGCCACCCGATGGGGTACCTGCTCGTCGAAGGGGCACGGATAACCCTCTACGTGCTCGTCTTTACCGCCGCGTTTATCGTCCCGCTGGCATCGACGGTCGGCGTCGTGGCTGGCTTCAGAGGGGGCCGAATCGACGACCTTCTGACGAGCTACATCGACGTCCAGTTGTGCGTGCCCGCGATCGTCGCGTTTTTCATCGGCTACATGTACTGGAACGCCTCCCTGCTCCTGTTGCTCGCGATGTTCGGCCTCCTCAGCTGGGGCGGGATCGCCCGCCTCGTCAGGAGCGAGACGTTACAGCGCCGCGAGGACGGCCACGTGCTGGTCGCTCGCAGCCTGGGCGCATCGCCGGTGTATATCGCGAAACGCCACATCGTGCCGAACATCACCAACACGCTCGTCCCGGCGATCTTCCACCTGCTCGCGCTGCTCGTGCTGGTCGAGGCCGGGGTTGCGTTCCTGGGCTTTCACGACATCGAACTCTACTCGTGGGGGTCGACGATCCAGGAGGGTCTCGACCCGCCGGTGACCGGCGTCGGGCTCAGGATGGCCGCCCACGAGATCTGGTGGGTCTCGACCCTGCCTGCAGTCGCGCTGACACTGACCCTCGCTTCGCTGAAGCTCGTCGGCGACGGGCTTCGCGACGCGCTCGATCCCCGACAGAACCCATGACGCTTCACACCGACGATACGACGGACGGTACCGACGCGCTGCGACGCGGCGACCGCAAGCCCCTGCTGACCGTTCGGGACCTTCGAACACACATCACCACCGAGGGGGACTCTATCCGCGCCGTCGACGGCGTGAGCTTCCGGATCGACCGCGGCGAGACCGTCTGTCTCGTCGGCGAATCGGGCTCCGGGAAGAGCGTCACCTGCCAGTCGCTGACCGGGCTCGTCCCCCGACCGCCGGCCGAGATCGTCGGCGGCACGGTCGATTTCGACGGCAACTCGCTGCTCGAGGCCGAGGAGTCGCAACTGCAGGCGATCCGCGGGAGCCGCATCGCCCACGTGTTCCAGAATCCCCAGAGTGCGCTCGATCCGGTCTATACGGTCGGTGACCAGCTCGTCGAGGCGATCACGATCCACGAGGACGTTCCCGAACGCGAGGCGGTCGACCGCGGAATCGAACTCCTCGGGCGGGTCGGCATCCCGAACGCGGCCGCGCGCGTGGACGACTACCCCCACGAGTTCTCCGGCGGGATGCAACAGCGGGTAGCGATCGCCATCGCGCTCGCGGCCGACCCGGACCTATTGATCGCCGACGAGCCGACGACCGCCGTCGACGTGACGGTCCAGGCCCGGCTGATCGAACTCTTCCGAGATCTGATCGACGGCGGGATGTCCCTCCTGCTCGTGACCCACGATCTCCGGGTGGTCGCCGCGCTCGCGGACCGCGTCCTCGTCATGTTCGGCGGAACGATCGTCGAACGCGGCCCCGTCGAGGATCTGTTCGATCGCCCCGCCCACCCCTACACCCGCGAACTGATGGCAAGCTACGACGGCGTCTCACGTCGTGACGATCGCTCGGCTCGAGGGGCGATCCCGGGCAACGGCTGCCGGTTCCGTGGCGAGTGTCCCCACGCGGTCGACGACTGTGCCGGCGGCGATCAGCCCGCCTTCCACCCCGTCGAAAGCCGGGACGCTCACCGGGCCGCCTGCGTCTACTACGGCCCGGAGCGGGACCCGGCGACGATCGACGAACGGAGGGGACCGGACGAACGTCGACTGCTCGGCGGACCGGGAGGTGAGAGCCGTGAGTGAACGGATCGGCGGGGCCGACGAGCGCTCCGACCCTCTCCTCGAGGTCGAGGACCTCGAGACCCACTTCCCGATCACGCGGGGATTCCTCCGGCGCGAGGTCGGCCGCGTCCGCGCCGTCGACGGCGTGAGTTTCCGGATCGACCGCGGCGAGACGTTCGGCCTGGTCGGCGAGTCCGGCAGCGGCAAGACGACGACGGCGCTGTCGGCGCTGCGCCTCGAGGAGCCGACCGGCGGCGAGATTCGGTTCGACGGCGAGTCGGTCACGGACCTGTCCGGGGCCGACCTCCGGGCGTTCCGGCGGCGCGCGCAGCTGATCGTCCAGGATCCGAACGACGCGTTCAACCCCCGGATGACGGTCGGCGAGGCCGTCGCGGAACCGCTTGCCCTCCACGGAATGGACGACGCCGAGCGGCGCCAGCGGATCGTCGCCGACCTGCTCGAGCGGGTCGGTCTCGCGGCCGACGACGCCGACCGCTACCCTCACGAGTTCTCCGGCGGCGAGAAACAGCGCATCGCCATCGCGCGGGCGCTGGTGCTCAACCCGGACCTGATCGTGGCCGACGAACCGACCAGCGCGCTCGACGGCCGCGTCCAGTCCGACGTGCTCGCCCTGCTCGACGACGTCCGTCGCGAGTTCGACGTCGCCGTGTTGTTCATCAGCCACGACATCGACGTCGTCCGGCAGTTCTGCGACCGGCTTGCGGTCATGTACCTCGGCGAGATCGTCGAACGCGGGCCGACCGCGGAGGTGCTGAACGATCCCGCCCACCCGTACACTCGCGTCCTGCTTGGCTCGGTTCCGAGCCTCGATCCCTCGGATCGGGAACTGGCCCGGCCGCTGACCGATTCCGTTCCCGAACCGAGCGATCCGCCCGCCGGCTGTCGATTCCATCCGCGCTGTCCCGAAGTGATCGCCCCCGCGGACGTCGACCTCGAGGCCGATCTCTGGCGAACGGTCGCAGCCTTCCGGTTTTCCGTTCGAACCGGCGAGCTACCCCCGGAAATCGACGCCGCCCGCGGGAGCGAGGACCCGGAGCCAGGAATCGACGAGACGACGGTTCGGGAGGCGTTCGATCTCCCCGCGGAACTCCCGGACGACCGTGCCGAGGAGGGCGTCGCCGCCGCGGCCGAGGCGATCGCCCGCGGTGACCTCGATGCTGCGACCGATACCCTCGCGGAAGCGTTCCCGACGGTATGCGGGCGCGAATCGCCAGCCGACGGAGACCGACACGAGCGCCAGGTTCGGTGTCACCGGTACGATTCGGCCGTCGAGGCGGCTCCGCGCTCGTCGTCTCGAACGCTCGAGACCGACGGCTAATGGGTGCAGTCGGCGATCGAGGACCGTATGTAATAAAAGACGTGTAGCAGCCTCGACCTCGAGGGTAGAACGACGAGAAACGAGTTCTTACACGCCCCAAAGCGACGTTCGGCCGGTCACTCCGTTTCGGTTCGTTCGGCCTCCTCTTCCGGCACGATACGAACCGTCGTCTCCCCTGCGAGTCCCTTCCCGACCGGGTCCTCGACGTTGATCTCCGCGCTGATCGTGTGTTCCCCGGGCTCGGCCGGCTCCCACTCCGAATCGGAGACCCGAAACAGCTGGTCCCAGCGTTTCGTTACTCGCTTTCGTTCGCCGCGATCGAGGACGAGTTCGCCCTCCTCGTCCGGCGGATCGTGGAGTTGGATCTCCGCGGCCTCCGCGAAGCCGTCGACCTTCCACGCCCAGAGAAGCGGCGAGCGCGTGGGGATGGCAACCGGGGCCGGAAGCGGGTTCCGAAGCGTCACGCGGAACGGGATCGGCTCGCCGACGGCGTACTCCTCCTGGGGCGTCGATACCGTCACCGACACCGCACGGTGTCGCAGGCCCTGTGGGAGAACTCGCCGGCTCAACGCGGTCGAATCGACCGACCGCATCGCCTGTATCTTGTACGACGAGTCCTTCTCACGGGGTGTAAACGGCTCGTCGTCCCTGTGGAGCGCATCCGATTCGTAGATCCGGCGCACTGGTGCAAGCAGGGGCGGCGAAAACTAAAACGTTCGGGTCGTGTCGGCCGTCTCGAGCCCGTATTCGGGTGTCTGGAACCTCTTCGAGAAATCGCGGGTCGGAATTGGGGGTCGAGGAACCGCCCTGATCGATTCCGATTAGTCGTCGGCGATGGCGTCACCGGGGTCGTCGCTCGAGCCAGAGCCCGTAGAGCCCGTGCCCGTTCCCGGCCGCCGATCCCGTCGTTCCCTGCCCCCGCGGTCGGCGAACTCCTCGTCGTACAGCAGACACGAGATCTCGTGGGTGTCGCCCATCGGGATCCGGTCCGGACTGAACTTCTCACACGGCGAGACGAACGCCGAGTCCATCCCCTGGCGTGCGTCCTCGATGTTGCCGGCGTGGAGTTCGTCGATCGTCTGGGAGAGGACCAACTCCGCCTCGCGGTCCGAGACGGTGTCGGGGAGGTCGAACTCCGAGCGGACCAGGTCGTCGAACTCCGAACCGGAGATCGTCGTCGGATCGATTCGCTCGGTGTCGTCGCCGTTGGTCTCTTCCTCGGCGATGGCAGTCACCGACTCGATGTTCTCGGCCTCCTGAAGCCGCAGCTTGAAGTCGACGATCGAGCGCCAGACGTCCTGCTCGAGGTCGTACTCCTCGGGCGGGATGATCCGCGGACACCGGGTGTGGAACCGGCAGCCGGACGGCGGATTCAGCGGCGACGGAACCGTTCCCGGCAGGAGGATCTGGTCGCCCTCCCAGAGCGGATCGGGTTCGGGGATCGCCGAGAGCAGCGCCTCCGTGTACGGGTGGTACGGCGGCGAGAAGATCTCCTCCGTCGTCCCGACCTCCGCGAACTCACCCAGGTACATCACCGCGATCCGGTCGGAGATGTGTTCGACCACGCTCAGGTCGTGAGCGATGAAGATGTACGAGAGGCCGAACTCCTCCTGGAGGTCCTCGAGCAAGTTGAGGATCTGGGCCTGCACGCTGACGTCCAGCGCGCTGACCGGTTCGTCACAGATGATGATCTCGGGGTCGACCGCGAGTGCGCGGGCGATGCCGATACGCTGACGCTGTCCCCCCGAGAACTCGTGGGGATAGCGGTGTGCGTGGCTGGCGTTCAGGCCGACCGTCTCGAGGAGATCGTAGATACGATCGGTTCGCTCCTGGCCCGAGGCGATGTCGTGGATGTCGAGGGGTTCACCGATGATGTCCCCGACGGTCAGCCGCGGGTTCAGGCTCGAGAACGGGTCCTGGAAGATGTACTGGAGGTCAGTCCGCAGGTCCCGGAGCCGGCTGTTCGAGATCTCGGTCAGATCGACCTCCTGGCGTTCGGGTTCGCCCGGGCCCTCGCGACGGTCGACGGCCTCCTGGTAGTACACCGAGCCGTCGGTCGGCTCGATCAGCCGGAGCAGCGTCTGGCCGAGGGTACTCTTCCCGCAGCCGCTCTCCCCGACCACGCCGAGGGTCTCGCCCTCGTAGAGCTCGAGGTCGACGCCGTCCACGGCCTTGACCCACTGGGTTCGGCCGAGGATGCTGTCGATGACTCCGCTACTGCTGTCGTAGTACTTCTCCAGGTTCTCGGCCCGCAACAGGGGCCTCTCGTTCGGTCTAGTCATCGCTTTCACCTTCCGGGTTCGCGTTGGATTCGGTACGACGGCCCGACCGGGCGTTCGGGTTCGCGACTGCGGCTTCCGTATCGCCGTCGGTGTCCGGATCGCGGATTTCGACCGAGTAATCGAGCCCCTCCTTCAGCGCTCCCGTGTACTCGAGACAGGCAGCGGTGTGTTCGGTCGGCGATTCGAGGCCGCGTTCGGGTTCGCCAGTTTCGGGATCGAGCAGCGGCGGTTCCTTCCGGGTACAGGCTTCCTCGGCGAACGGACAACGCGGGTGGAAGCTACAGCCGGAGGGCAACTCGACGAGGTCCGGCATCGTGCCGGGGATCGTCTGCAACCGCTCGCGTTCGTCCCCGATCCGGGGGATCGAACTCATCAGACCGACGGTGTAGGGGTGTTTGGGATCGTAGTAGAGGTCCTCGACCGGAGCCTTCTCCACTGGCTTGCCAGCGTACATCACCATCACGCGATCGCAGACCTCGGCGACGACCCCGAGGTCGTGGGTGATCAGCTGGATCGCAGTGTCGAACTCGTCGGCGAGTTGCTCGATCTCCTCGAGGATCTGGGCCTCGATCGTGACGTCGAGCGCCGTGGTCGGCTCGTCACAGAGCAACAGGTCGGGATCACAGGACAGCGCCATCGCGATGACGGCTCGCTGTTGCATCCCGCCGGAGAACTCGTGAGGATAGTCGGAGTACCGGGCTTCGGCCTCCGGAATGCCGACGCGGTCGAGCAGTTGGATCGTCCGCTCTTTCGCTTCCTGGTCGTCGTAATCGAGGTGGTGTCTGATCGCCTCGGAGACCTGTTCGCCGACGGTGTAGACGGGGTTGAGCGCGGTCTGGGCGTCCTGGAAGATCATGGCGATCTCGTTGCCCCGAATCTCTCGGAGCTCCTCCTCGCTCATCTGGAGGAGGTCCTCGCCCTTGAACAGGATCTCGCCGCTCTCGATCCGTCCGGGACTCTCGATGAGCCGCATTAGCGAGAGCGCGGTGACGCTTTTGCCTGCCCCGCTCTCGCCGACGACGCCGAACTTCTCCCCGCGTTCGATCCGGTAGGAGAGGTCGTCGACGGCGGTGACGACGCCCTCCTTCGTGTAGAACTTGACCGTCAGGTCGTTGACTTCGATCAGCGACATCAGGCACCACCCTGTTGACCCGCGCCCGTCTCCTGGGCGTCGAGCGCGTCGTTGATTCCGTCACCGATCATGTTCATCGCCATCACGAACATGAAGATGGCTGCGCCGGGGAACACCGTCGCCCACCAGGGGATCGTACCGTCGGGACCCTGAATGAGCGTCTCACGTGTCTGGTCGAGCATGGTCCCCCACTCCGCGCTGCCCGGCGGCATCCCGAAGCCGAGGAAGCCAAGCGCCGCGACGCCGATCACGACGGTCCCGACGTTCAGCGACGCGACGACGAGCAGCGGCGGCATCGCGTTCGGAACGATGTGTCTGAAGATCACGGACTTGTCTCGTGCACCGAGGGCCTTGGCGGCCATCACGTACTCGTTTTCCTTGACCTTCAGTACCTCACCACGGATCAGACGGGCATAGCTCGCCCAGCCGACAAGCGAGAACGCGAGCACGAGTTGCCAGTAGCCACCGCCGAGCATCGCGATGATGACCAGCGCCATGACCAGGAACGGGAAGGCGAAGATGGTGTCGACGAGACGCATCATGATCTCGTCGGTCCAGCCGCCGTAGTAGCCCGACACGGCCCCGTAGATGGTACCGAACGATGCCGTGATCACGACGACGATGAAGCCGATCGAAATGCTGTAGCGGCCGCCGTAGAGGAGCCGGGAGAACAGGTCCCGGCCGGACGCGTCCGTTCCCATCCAGTTCGTGGTCGACGGCGGGTCGTACACGCCGATCGATGGATCCTGTAGGTAGAGGATCGCCGCCGGGTCGTACGGGGCGAGCGAGAACGGCTGGACGGTCGTCCCCATCACCGAGATCGGCCGCGCGAAGATCGCCACCAGCGAGAGGAAGGAGACGACCGCGAGGCCGATCAGCGCGGTCCGGTTCCGTTTGAACCGTTCCCAGCCCCGCTGCCACCGCGTCTGTGTCTCGTCGCCGGACTCTTCACTCCAGTCCGAAAGCGGTTCGCGTCGTTCGACCTTCTCCGCGTCGAAACCGCTGATCTGGATCCGGCCACGCTCTGCGGAAATCTTCCTAGTCATATCTGATCCTCGGATCGAGTACCGCGTACATGATGTCTGCTACCAGATTCGCGATGATGATAGTAACCCCGAAAAACAGGGTGATCGCCATGATGAGATTGACCTCTCGACCGTTGATCGCCTCGACGAACTCCATGCCGAGACCCGGCCAGTTGAAGACGTACTCCACGACGACCGACCCGGAGACGATGCTTGCAGTCAGTGTCGCCGCGAGGGTAACGACCGAGATCAGGGAGTTACGGAGGACGTGCTTGAGCACGACCGACCGCTCGGGCAGTCCCTTCGCGCGGGCCGCCGTCACGTACTCCTTGTTCATCTCCTCGGCCATCGAGGTCCGCATGACGCGCATGATCGATGCCGCCGACGCAGTCCCGATCGTGATCCCCGGGAGCAGCAGGTACCACAGCATGTCCGGGTGGTACAGCGGCTGCCGGGAGGGCGGCAACACGTTCCACCAGCCGAGCCACAGCGACCCGATCAGGATCAGCATCAGCCCGAGCCAGAAGTTGGGGATCGAGATACCGGACAGGGCAAGGAAGCGGCTGATCGTGTCGCCGAGCTTGTCCTTGTTGACCGCCGCGTAGATCCCGGTCGGGATGGCGATGATCAGTCCGAACGCCCAGCCGAACAGGCCGAGCACGATCGTTTCCGGCAGTCGCGTCATGATGATCTCGGTGACGTCCCGTCCGGTGCTGATCTCCTCACCGAAATCGCCGACGACGATGTTCTCCATCCACGTCAGGTACTGCTGCCAGATAGGACCGTCGAGCCCGTAGCGGGCGCGGAGGCGTGCCTCGTCGGCGGCCGTCATATCGGGATTCAACCCGACCATCTGGCTGATCGGATCACCCGGTGTTAGATGAACGAGCGCGAACGTGATGACCGATACACCGAACAGTATCGGTATGATCGAGAGGAACCGTTTCAGTATGAAACGTCGTAAACTCATGATGGATACATACGTACGAAATTGCGGGATAGCGGGCGGTTTCGACCTTAGAGGTCGTACTCTTCGACTACCTCATCGAGCAGTTCTTCCGCGCGGTCGGGGTCGTACTCGTTGGTCGGCTTGATCTCCGCCTCGAGCGCTTCGGGGTCTGCGGTCCCGCTCTCCTCGGCGAGTTGCGGGATGTCGGTCCAGGCCGGTCGAGCCCAGCCGTTGAGGACGTTCTCGACGATCCGTTCTCGCGGGACGAGATGGTTGACCGCAGTGCGGAGGCGCTCGTCGTCCCACGGCTCGACGTTGACGGGGTACTGGATGTACTCGTAGCCACCGGTCTCGACGGCGTCGATGAAGAAGCCGTCGGACTGGTCGAAGTCGTCAAGCGTCGCCGTCGCGAGCCCGTAGGTGACGTCGATCTCCTCGTTCTGGAGCGCACCCGATCGGGTCGCGTCGTCGGGGACGATCTCGAACTCGATATCCTCGATGACTGGACCGTCGGGGAACTCCGAGGGGCCATCGAACCAGTCGATCGAGTCCACGCCGAGTTCCTCGGTCCAGTAATTGTCGAACTTGGAGTACTCGGCGTACTGCTCGTCGACGAACTCCTCGAACTCGTAGGGGCCGGTACCGATGGGTTCGTTACCCTGTCGCGGGTCGAGGTCGCCGCCCTCGAGGTCGACCTGTTCCAGCGAGTGGATGTAGACGGCGGGGAGTTCCCGCTCGGCCTCGGCGTCCGGAACCTGCGCGTAGATGTTGACGGTGTAGTCGTCGACTTGCTCGACGTAGAGCGCGGAGTCGAACGTCTGGGCCGAGAGGTCGGAGTTCTCGTAGCGCTCGTAGGAGCGGACGACGTGTTCGGCGGTGAGTTCCTCGCCGTTGTGGAACTCGACGCCCTCGCGGATGTCGTACTGGAACTGCATCCCGAAGGTGCCGTCAGCGACGGCCTCGCCGGCCTGTTCGGGCGTGAGGACGCGGACCTCGTCGTCCCCGAACGGATCGTCTTCGGGGTGCTGGACGATGATCTGCTCGTCGGTGTCGAGGACGCCTTCGTCGTCGGCACCGACCGAGATCATGTACTCCTCGTAGGCGGTCCGGTCGATGTCCTGGGTCTCGACGAGTTCGTAGTCCTCGGCGAGCCACGGATACACGTTCCCGTCGGCGTCGGAGGTAATGAGTTGCTCGAAGACGAAGTTCTGGGCCATCGTCGACGTCGTGTCGTTGCTGTACGGCGGGTCGAACGAGTCGACGTTCGCGCCGGCACCGATCCGAAGCGTTCCGCCTTCCTGCAGGTCGCCGAGGCCCGTCTCCTCCGGCGTGGCGTCGCTGTCGCGGTCGAGCCAGGAAACCTGTTCGTCCTCGGGCGCGTAGAGTCCGTAACTGAACAGTCCCTCCGTGAACGGGTACGTACTGTACCCGTGCAGGTCGTTGGACATTACAGGCGCGAGGAGGTCGAAGTGGGTGATCGAGCTGTATCGGTTCTCGGCGAGTCGCTCCCAGACCTCGTCGTAGCGCTCGGCACGGAGTTCGGGGTCGTCGACGACGTCCATGTCGTACCGGGCGTCGTCCATCATCTCGTCGAGCTCGGGATCGTTGATCCCCTGGAGGTTACAACACTGCCCGTGGTTGCTCGAGTGGTGGAGGGCGTTACAGAAACTCTCGGGGTTGAACGTTCCCGACAGGCCGATGCACGCGATGTGGCCGCGTTCGGCGTACTCGGTGTCGAGGAGACGTCCGACGTACGTGTTCCACTCATAGGTCTCGATCGTGGTATCGAAATAACCGGTCTGTTCCATCGACTCCGCGATCAGCTCCACCATCTGAACGCGGTCGTCGTTGTCAGCGTTGACTTCCAGCTGAATCTGGAACGGCGCATCTCCTTCCTCTTCTTCATCACCGAGGCACCCGGCGACTGCGACGATGCCAGCACCGCCTACCCCCTGTAGGACTTGACGTCGGTTGATATCGCGTCCCGACTGATTGTTATTCTGCACCATGAGTCCCTCATGGGGAATCCTACCTTATAGTTGTATTGTTTTTCTTCGCTTCGAGACTCCCTATGTTTTCTCCGGTATCCCCCTGCGACAAACGCACCTGTTGTTTTCTACTGTTTAAATGAACTATCGGACAGAATGCACACTCGAAGTGTACAAATAGAAACCGGCCTGCAAAGGAGAATCGGGTGGCCGGTGGGGCGAGTCGTCCGCGCGAAGGGCGGTGAGGACACGCTGGCTCCTGTTCTCCGTTCGGCCGTTTGCAGGCTACCGACGACGGCCCGACTTCGACTCCGACTCCGATTTCGACCTCGACCTCGACCTCGACCTCGAGGTTGTGTGACGGAGAGACGTTCGATCCGCTCGAGTCCCTGAATCTCGGCGTCGGTCGCTACGGTGGGACGGCGTTCGGCGTCAACAGCCGCGACGGGAGAAGACGGTCAGTCGCCGGTCTCGTCGACGATGACGACCTCGCCGTCGACGACGTCGACGTTGATCAGCGTCTTGACGTCGTAGCCGGCGTCGTCGACCTTGTTTTCGCCGCCCTCTTTCTTGATGACGGCGACGGTGTCGACGACCTCCGCGCCGATCTCGTCCAGGGCGTCGAGGACGGACGCGAGCGTGCCGCCGGTCGAGAGCACGTCGTCGAGCACGAGTACGCGCTCGCCCTCGCGGACGTCGTTGATGTACATCTCGTTCTCGGAGTACCCCGTCTTCTGGGAGATCGCGACCTCGTGTTCGAGCCCGTACTCGCGCTTGCGGATGACCGTCAGCGGAATGTCGGTCATCAGTGAGACCGCCGTGGAGATGTGGATCCCCATCGCCGCCGGCGTGACGATCCGGTCGACGTCCTCGAGTTCGGCCTTTCGGATGATTCCGATGACGATCTCCCGGAGGAGGCCCGGATCGAGTTTCGGAAGCCCGTCGCTGATCGGATGCACGAAGTAGTGATATCCGTCTTTCTCGATGATCGGCGCGTCGAGGAGCGACTGCTTCAGTTGTTCCATGTCGTCGGTCGGTCGGTATCGGAGTAAAAGTTGACGATACGTGGCGCCGTCGCCACGTGATACCCGTCGACACGCGACGCGGCGGACGCACCCGCCCTCAATCACCGTTCCTGAAGGGAATGCCTCGAGGGAAAACCAGCCCGGGGGAACGGTTACTCCCCGCCGTAGCTCAACTCCGGCGGTTGCTCGCCGTGACCGAGCCGCATGTGCCGTTCGTGATAGATGTGAGCGATCGCAGTTGCGGTAACCGTCACGGCGATGATCGCCGTCCAGGTCAGCGTCGACAGGACCGTCAGTGGGTAGATTCCGACCCACAGCGCGGCGACGAGCGCACAACTGATCGCACCCAGCGACAGGTACAGTTCCCGCCACGCGAACTCCCGACCGGGCACGATCTCGAGATAGACACTGATGTCGCGGGTGCGGTCGGTCGCCTCGATGACGCCGCGATCAGAGTCGAACGTGAGGATGCCGGCCTCGTCCATCTTCGGCAGGTGCGTCTGTTGGAGCGTCGTGTACACCCGTTTGCGTTGTTCGGGGGTGACGCCCTCGAGGGTCGTCTCGTACTCCCAGGCCGCGATCTGCTGGGCGAGGTCGCCGAGTTCGACGGGTCGCTCGTCCCGCTTCAGGAAGTGGAGGACGTACCGCCGGCGCTGGTTGCGCAGCACCTCGAAGACTTCACCCTTGGAGAGATCGGGGATGCGATCGGTGGGGGACCCATCGGCCTCGGTTCCGCTGGCGGCCGCAGAACCGTTGTCTCCGTCGGCCCCGCTCTCGCCGTCCTCGTGGCTACGGCTGTCGTTTCGCTGTGTCTGTGCCACCACGGATCACCTCGCGGTGTCGATCGGGGATACCCCCGATTCTGCCCGTTCACCCATCAGTTCGTGGCAGGAACGCCTCCTATATAATACCACGCCACGGTGACTGTCGGTCAGTCCGGCCGGTCGTCCCCCAATATCGCGACGAGCGAATCGGCGATTTCGCCGGCCAGCCCCGCCTTCGTCCCTTCGTACCTGGCGGCGTCCTTCTCGTGGACGAACAGCGCCTTCGTCCGGTCCGCGCCCATCACGCTCGCGTCGTTGGCGACGACGAACGCGAGGTCGGTCCGCTCGAGCGTTTCGCGTGCCCGATCGATCATCGTGCTTTCGTCCCCGGAGGTCTCGGCTTTGAACCCGACGATCGGGAGTTCCGGTCGGTCGGCGCGAATCTCGTCGATGAGCTTCGGCGTCGGCTCGAACTCGAGTTCTAAGTCTCGCCCGGAGCGGATCTTCTCGTCGCTGGTCTCGACCGTGTAGTCGCCGATCGCGGCGGCGGAGACGAGCGCGTCGGCCCCGGTTTCGTGTGTGCCGTTTCCGGTCCCGTCGCCGAGACACGCTTCGCGGGTCGCTGCGAGCATCTCGGTGGCGCTCTCGACCTCCCGGACGTCGGCGTAGGGGACCGACGCCGGGATCTCCGTCGCGGCCGACCGCTCGAGCGACTGCGGGCCGACGACCCCGTGGACGAGCGTCACGTCCGCGCCGCGGACGTAGCAGGCCCGGGCGACGGCCCGGCCCATCCGTCCGGACGACCGGTTCGTGAGCACGCGGACCGGGTCGATCGATTCGGCGGTCGCGCCGCTCGTAACGACCACGTGCTCGCCCTCGAGCGGCCGGTCGCCGGCGGCGCGGGCGACCTCACAGACGATCGCCTCCTCGCTTGCGATCTTCGCCTTTTCCTCCTCGAGGCGTGGATCGACGAAGTCGACGCCCCACTCCGCGACGGCGTCGATCGCTTCGAGGACGCCCGGATGGTCGTACATCGGTTCGTGCATCGCCGGGGCAATCACGACCGGCGTATCCGCGCCCAGGGCGGTCGTCGCGCAGGTCGTCACCGGCGTGTCGTCGACTGCGTTCGCGATCTTGCCGACGGTATTGGCCGTCGCCGGAGCGATCAGGAAAACGTCGGCCCAGCCGTCCCGACCGCAGAGTTCGACGTGTTCGACCGCGCCCGTGATCTCGGTGACGACGTCGTTGTCGGTCGCGAACTCGACGGCCCACGGGTGGACGATGCTGCGCGCGCTGTCGGTCATCACGGCCCGGACCTCGGCACCCCGGCGTCGCAACTCGTGGGCGAGTTCGACCGTCTTGACTGCCGCGATCGATCCGGTTACCCCGAGCGCGACGTTGACTCCCTCGAGCATTCGTCCCGAACTCTCGTTCGCGGTATGTTAAGCGTAGCGGGGCGTCGTCGATTCTACTCGTCGCTCGAGTCCGCGACGCTCGGGTGCATCGTCGGCTCCTCGTCCAACGGCTCCGCGAACGCCTCGAGGATCGTCTCCCGCGCCCGTTCGTCGCGGCGTTTTCGTTCCTCTTCGTCGATCTCCTCACAGCCGGGCGGCACTTCCCGTCCGCGTCCGGTGAAGTAGCCCTCGGGGGTGACCCAGTCGTGATAGAAGCTGACGTCCGAGTCGTGAATGACCGCGAGGCCGACCTTCGCACCGTGACCGGCCGCGACGATCGCCTGGTGTGGCTCGCCGGCGATCCGTCCCGCCGCGTACACGCCGTTGACCGCCGTCCGCCCGCCATCGTCGACCGAGACGAAGTGCTTGCTCCCCCGCTGAACCCGGCCGACGTCCAGCGGTTCGAGGTAGTCGCTGTCGGGCCACGAGGCCGCGATCACCCGTCGCGCCTCGAGGGGGTCGCCGCCCTCAGTCTCGAGGACGAACCCCTGCTCGAGGTCGGATTCCGCGACCGGTTCGGCGCGGGCCACCCGTCCGAGTTCGAACGTCGCGCCAGCGTTCTGGGCCTGCTCGCGGACGAGTCGCAGGTACTGGCGGGCGTCGACGCCGTCCGGGAAGCCGGGGTAGTTCTCGAGGCTGGCGTTGCGCGCGAGGATGGACTCGCCGCCGTCGTCGCCGGACTGCGTCCGGCTGCTCGAGGGACGTGGTCCCTCGCTGATGACGAACGTGTCCAGCCCCGCGCGTGCAGTGAAGATCGACGCGGCGAGGCCGGAGACACCCCCGCCGACGATGCAAACGTCTCGCATACCGCGGCGTTCGCCCGCACGCCTATAGAACTTGCCGCCTCGTCCGCTCGGTCGACCCGGGGACGACTCGGTCCGCCCCTCCGTCGCCGCGAACACGCCGATTCGTCCCCTTCCGCTCGGAGAGTAACTCTTACTTTCGAACCGCACGTATGCCCTTCGTGGACAGAATTCTCCTCAGTACCGTCGCTTACCGCCCGCCGGAGGAGGTCTTTCCGTACGTGCGGTCGTTCACCGAGTACCCCCGCTACACCGAACACCTGAAAGATGTTGCCGTCCACGGCGACGGCGACGCGGGATCGGTCTACGACCTCCGGCTGACCTGGTGGAAGCTCAGCTACACCGCCCGCTCGCGGGTCACGTCGGTCTCTCCGCCCGAGTCGCTCGAGTGGCAGTTGGTCAACGACATCGACGCCCGCGGGGAGTGGCGCGTCGAGCCGGAGCCGGGGGCAATCCCCGACGGCGGCCCGACCGGAAGCGACGTCGAAGCGGAGACGCCCAGCCGGATCTACTTCGAGGCGGTCTACGATCCCTACTCGGCCAACAAGGACGCGATTTCCCTGCCGCGGTTCGTCTCCCTGGACTGGGTCGTCGAGAAGGTCCAGCCGCGACTCCTGCGCGAGGCCGAAACGGTCGTCGAGCGTCTCGTGGCGGACATCGAGGGACGGGACGAACCCCGCGAGGTCGAGTTGACGGTCCACGAGATGCCGTAGCCGGGTCTCGTTCCGAGTGGACTCGAAACGTGGCGATTTCAGACGGACTACTGTCTCCCAGTACCGGCTCGACCGGAATCGTCCCCCAGTCGGAGCGGGACATCCGGGCCGCGGATCGTCACTCGTCCTCGAACGACTCGAGGAGGACCACGTCGCCGCGCATGGTCATCTGGTGTGGTTCACAGACGTATTCAGCTAACTCCTCGGTTGCCGTAACAGTGAGCGTACGTGTTTCGTCGTCGTCTTCGATGAAATCGGTCGCGTACTCGTCGACGACGCCCTCGTTCTCGTCCCAGAGTTGAAAGTCGTGTACGGAACCGTCGCCGTTGACGACGGTAAACGTGTACTCTCGGCCCTCCTCGAGGACGAGCGTCGGGTTCTCGACTCCCTCGATGTGGTCGGGTACGCTGCCGGTCCACCCCGACACGTTCGCCTCGAGTTCGATCTCCGTCACGTCGGTCCAGGGACTCGGATCTACCAGGGAGACCGTCTCGAGGACCAGTGCCCCGGGCTCGGCCGGATCGTCGACCGCGGTGACGACCTCGTACGTTCCCGCGGGGACGCCCTCGTTCTCGGCGGAAATGGTGATCGTCTCGCCGGGTTCCTCGAGTCGATAGTCGCCGGGATCGAACGCAGATTCGTCGTCCCCGTCGGTCACGAAGACGGTCGCCGCGTCATTCCGGTCGAGAAGCGTAATTTCGGCCGTCCCGAGATCCCCCGTCCGGACCTGGACCGCAGCGTTGGTCCGTGGACGGAACAGTTGGGAGTCCCCCTGGTACCACGCGTACCACTCGTCTTCGATTTCGACCACGATCGCCCTGGCCCGTCGGTCGTACCGCTGGCCGGTCGCCTCGTGTTCGAGTTCGAGGGCGTACTCGAGTTGGTGCTCCGCGTCGACCGTCCCGTCCTCGAACAGGTCCAGCGTGTCGATGCGATCCCTCGCTTCGCCCCGGAAGGCGATCGAGCGGACGGCGTCGGGAGTCCAGAATTCGCCGTAGGCCCGCTCCCAGCTCTCTTGACCGCTGTCGACGACGTACTCGTGCGGGGCGTACGACGCCGCCTCCGTCGCGTTACCGGCGGCGACCGCCTCGATCGTGGCTTTACCGACCGCTCGGGCTTCCTCGGGGATGCCGTCGTCCGCCCCGTCGGCTTCGTCGTCGTCCGTTCGGTCGTCGGATTCGTCCTGGGGACCGTTGGAGGGCTCTGCGGTGGTATCATCGAGACAACCGGCGAGTCCCGTGAAGGCGAGACCGCCGACGAGGAGGTATCGTCGTCCCATCGAGTTAGTTTTCAATCACTTCTACAAAAATATAAAACTGAAGGTCCGCGAGGAGTCGATCGGGGAGGACTAAAACGTGTACTCGTGACTCCCGCCTTCGCTCTCGAGGAACGCCTCGAGCAGATCGATCGTCGCCGCGACGTCCTCGACGTGGGCCGTCTCGGTGACGGTGTGGAGGTACCGCGTCGGGATCGAGATCGCGCCGACCGGCTTCGCGCCGGCCGTATTCTGGAAGCCGGCCGTGTCGGTCCCGCCCGAGGGGAGGATCTCGAGCTGGTGGTCGATCCCCTCCGCCTCGGCGACCGACTGCATCCGCTTGTGGACCTTCGGGCTGGTGATTACGCTGCCGTCTTTGAGTTTGATCGCCGTTCCCTCGCCGAGTTCGGTGACGTGCTCGCCGTCGTCGAACCCGGGCACGTCGTTGGCGACGGTGACGTCCAGGGCGACGGCGAGGTCCGGATCGACGTCGACTCCCAGCGCCTTCGCACCGCGCAGGCCGACCTCCTCCTGGACGGTCGCACAGAAGTGGATCGTCGCGTCGGGGTCCTCGATCCGGCGGGCCGCCTCGAGCATGGCGAACAGGCAGACGCGGTCGTCCAGGGCCTTCCCGGTGACCGTCTCGCCGACGCGCTCGGTCGTCTGGTCCATCGTCACGAGGTCCCCCGGAGAGACGCGCTCTTCGAGTTCCTCGTAGGGAAGGCCGACGTCGACGAAGACGTCCTCGACCTCGGGGGATTTCTCGCGGTCCTCCTCGTCCAGCGTGTGTGGCGGCGGCGAGCCGATGACGCCCGGCAGGTCGCCGTCGTCGGTGTGGATCGTCACCCGCTGAGCCTTCAGCACGCGGGCGTCCCACCCGCCCAGCGCCTCGAGTTCGAGGAAGCCGTACTCGTCCTCCTCGCCCGCGACGTGGCGGACCATGAAGCCGATCTCGTCCATGTGGGCGGCGACGCCGACGGAGAAATCCGAATCGGCGTCGCCCTCGAGCGTCCCGACGACGTTACCCATCGCGTCGGTCCGGACTCGATCGACGGACTCTTCGAGTTCGGCCACGACGAGTTCGCGGACCCGGTCCTCGTAGCCCGGAACACCGCTCGTCTCGGTGAGGTCGCGAAGCAGATCGAAATCGAACGGGGTCGAAGCGGATGCCATACGCGGACGTGGGGATGGTTCTCATATAAACGCGTGGAAATCGCCCGCAGCGCCTCGGACGGTACGGATTAGTAATATCGAGTGGTTCGGACCCGGGGCCCGAACGGGGCCGGTTCAGCCCGCTCCACTCGAGGGTCCCGTTCGAGGAAATCGCGGACCGTACCGCCGACCGCATCGCGGACGGCGAGTCGGGTTTCCATACTAACCACGGAGTATTAACGGTTGCACTCATTAGAGTACGCGTATGAGTAACGTGCGTGTTGCTGGGACGGGGCTGACCCCGTTCGGGAACACCCCCGAGCGGACGAGTCGTGACCTGTTCGCCGAAGCCACCGTCGCGGCGTTCGAGGACAGCGGCGTTCCACGCGAGGACGTCGAGGCGCTGTTCTACGGGAACTTCATGGGTGAACTCTCCGAGCACCAGGGCCACCAGGGCCCCCTGATGGCCGAGGCCGCCGGCGTCCAGGCGCCGGCGACCAGATACGAGGCCGCCTGCGCCTCGAGCGGGACGGCCGTCCGGGACGCCGTCGTCCGGATCCGTAACGGCGAAGCCGACGTCGTCCTCGTCGGCGGCGCCGAGCGGATGACTAACCTCGGGACTGCGGGTGCGACCGAAGCCCTGGCGATCGCGGCCGACGACCTCTGGGAGGTCCGCGCCGGAATGACCTTCCCCGGAGCGTACGCCCTGATGGCCCAGGCGTACTTCGAGGAGTTCGGCGGCGAACACGAGGATCTCGCCCACATCGCGGTCAAGAACCACGAGAACGCGCTGACCAACGAGAAGGCCCAGTACCAGAGCGCGATCGACGTCGAGGACGTCCTCGAGGCCCCGCAGGTCTCCTCGCCGCTGGGGCTGTACGACTCCTGTCCGATCTCCGACGGCGCGGCCGCCCTCGTCCTGACCAGCGACGAGTACGCCGAGGAACACGACCTCGACGCGCCCGTCGCGATCACCGGGACGGGCCAGGGTGGCGACCGCCTGGCGCTGCACGACCGCGACCACCTCGCCCGCTCGCCGGCCGCCCGCGAGGCCGGCGAGGAGGCCTACGCCGACGCCGGCGTCTCCGCCGCGGACGTCGACCTCGCGGAGGTCCACGACTGCTTTACGATCGCCGAGGTGCTGGCGCTCGAGGCGCTGGACATCGAACAGGTCGGCGAGGGAATCTCGGCGGCCCGGGACGGCCGTACGACGGCCGACGGCGAGACGCCGATCAACCTCTCGGGCGGCCTGAAGGCGAAGGGCCACCCCGTCGGCGCGACGGGCGCGTCCCAGATCGCCGAAGTAACGAAACTGCTCGCCGGCGACCATCCCAACAGCGAACACGTCCCCGACGCGACGACCGGCGTCGCCCACAACGCGGGTGGGACCGTCGCGAGCGCGACCGTCCACGTCCTCGAGGAGGTGGGACGATGACCGACGACGAGACGGTCCAGGATGCTGGCTTCGACGACTGGCTCGACGCCGCCGAGAACGGCGGGGCGTACTACCTCGAGTGTCCCGAGGGACACGGCTCCCTGCCGCCCCGACGCGTCTGTCCCGACTGCGGTGCGACCGAACTCGCCGAGCGAGAGCTCCCCGACACGGGCGAGATCGAGACGTTCACCGTCACGCACGTGCCGACGCCGGCCTTCGAGGACGACGCTCCCTACGCGACCGCGATCGCGAACTTCGGCCCCGTCCGCATCACGGGCCAGGTCGTCGGTATCGACCTCGAGGCGATCGAGAACGGTCTCGAGGTGACGATCGACGTCTCGGTTTCGGAGACGACGGACGAGCGGGTCGTGGCGTTCGAACCTGCAGAGCAGTAACGACGGCGGCTCGAAACCCGAGTCCTATTCTCCCGGGCCAGTATCGACGTCGACGTCCGCGTCGGCCCCGGCGTGTAACAACTCTGCCATCAGGTACTCGAGGAACTGCTCCGGGTGTTCGCTGTGTGGTAACTGCGTCGCGTAGTCGACGACGACCAGGTCCAGGTCCGCGGCCTCCGCGAGGTCCCGGCCCTCCCGCAGCGGGACGAGTTCGGCGTCCCGGCCCCAGACCAGCGTCGTCGGCGTCTCCAGCGCCGCGAGTTCGGTCGCCAGATCGAAGTCGGGGTCGAGCGTCCCCGACGCGAACGAGGCAGGCGCGTACCGCGCGCCGGGCTGGTGGGCGCTGTCCCAGGCGTATTCGACCTCCGTCTCGTCGATCCGGTCGGGGTCGTAGTAGCCGTCCCGGTCGTAGAAGTAGCGGATCGCGGGCTTGCTCGCGATCAGGTTGAAGACCGTCGTCCCGACGATCGGCGATCGAATGAGGGTCCGCAGCCAGGGTCGCTCGGGCGCGGTCTCGTCGGTCGGGCAGATCAACACGAGGTGGCTGAACTCCGTCTCGCCGGCGGCATCCGCGGCGAACGCGCCGGTCAGCGACGAGGCGACGACGATCGGGTTCTCGAGGCGCTCCTCGGCGAAGTCACGGAGGAACTCGGCGTACAGCGTCGACGAGTAGACCAGCGGCGGGCGCTCCGACCGCCCGAAACCGGGCAGATCGACCGCGACGACGCGGTAGTCCTCCGCGAGGCGCTCGACGATCGGTTCGAACTCGTGGCTGCTCGCACCCGCGTAGAGGCCGTGACACAGCAACAGGTCCGGATCGTTCGGGTCGCCGGCGACGGTGTAGGTCGTTTCGATCCCCCGCCAGCGGTACGTTCGCTCGATGCCGGGCAGCGGGTTCTCGAGGTCGCCAGCGCGCTTTGTGAGCAGCCGGTTCCCGAGGACGGCCGCGCCGACCGCGCCGACCGCCGTACCGAGGACTGTTCGGGCTTTCATACGGGGGTATAAGACGAGGACGCTCTTAGGAGTGCGGTTGGTATTCGGCGAGTGGGAACCGCGCTAGCCCTCCCGCTCGAGATCCTCGAGACACGTCTCGACGGGTTCGAGCACCTCGTCCGCGATCGTGTACGGGTCGGTATCGCCGGTCCGAACGGCCTCCGCGAGGTCGTCGATCCCGCCAGCGTCCTCGAGTTCGTCCTCGAGGAGCCCGTGGACGTCCTCGCGCAGGAGGGTCCGGATCTCCTCGGCGTACCGCTTTCGGGCCATCTCGGCTCGGGTGCCGGACTCGACGAGGTACTGCTGGTGGTTCTCGAGTTCGTCGATGAATTCCTCGACGCCGGTCCCGTGGGTGGCGACGGTTTCGACGATGGGCGGGATCCAGCCGTCGGGTTCCTCGCCGTGGGGTTCGGGGTCTTGGTCCTGGTCGGTGTCGTCGTGGGTCTGGCCGTGGCCGTCGTCGTGACCGTGTCCGTGACCATGACCGTGACCGTCCATCTGCATCGCGTCGGCCCCGTGATGACCCGCTCCCGACATGCCGAACCCGTCGCCGGCGTCCATCGCCACCATGTCCCTGAGTTCCTGGACGGTGCGGTCGGCTCCGTCGCGGTCGGCCTTGTTCACCACGAAGATGTCGCCGATCTCGAGGATGCCGGCTTTCAGGGTCTGGACGTCGTCGCCGGATCCCGGCGGGACGAGCACGGCGACGGTGTCGGCGGTCCGGACGATGTCGATCTCGTTCTGTCCGGCACCGACGGTCTCGATGATGACCTTGTCCTTGCCGAAGGCGTCCATCGCCTTCACGGCGTCCGCCGTCGCCGTCGAGAGGCCGCCCAGCGTCCCGCGGGCGCTCATCGAGCGGACGAAGACGTCCATGTCGCCGACGGTCGATCCCATCCGGATGCGATCGCCCAGGACGGCCCCGCCGGAGAACGGCGACGAGGGGTCGATCGCGATGATGCCGACCGTCTCGCCGCGCTCGCGGTAGGCCTCGGCGAGTTTGTCGACCAGCGTCGACTTTCCGGCCCCCGGCGAGCCGGTGATCCCGATGACGTCGGCCTCGCCGGTGTGGGCGTAGAGCTCGGAGACGAGGTCCCGATACCCCGGCGCGCGGTTCTCGATCTTGGAGATGGTACGGGCCAGTGCCCGGTGTTTCCCGGCGAGCAGTTCCTCGAGCAGCCGTTCGTCGTCGCCGCCTTCGGTCATCGCTCGGGTGCGTTTTCGCGAACGAACTCGATGGTCTCCTCGATCGACGTCCCGGGACCGAAGATAGCGGCGACACCCTCCTCCTTGAGTCCCTCGCGGTCCTCCTCGGGGATGACACCGCCGACCAGAACGAGCGTGTCGTCGGCCGCGTCGTACTCCTCGAGGCCGTCGATGATCTTCGGAACGAGTGTGTTGTGGGCACCCGAGAGGATGGAGATCCCGAGGACGTCGACGTCCTCCTGGACGGCTGCCTGTACGATGTCGTCCGGCGACTTGTGGAGTCCCGAGTAGATGACTTCGAATCCGGCGTCGCGGAACGCCCGCGAGATGACGTGTGCACCGCGATCGTGACCGTCGAGCCCGACCTTGGCGACCAGACACCGGATCGACTCACCTTCCTGTTCGCTGCTCATACCCCCACGTTCCCGGGCCGTATGTTTGACTTTAACGGAAGTTGGTGGACGTTGTTCGGTCACACGCCCGTGACGGAGCCGATATTCGGGGACGAATCGCGGTCGTGATCGGAACGCTGACAGTCATCGCGCCGTCCAGCACCCCGAACCAAAGGCTAAAGAGCGAAACTACCGAACATTCTGTCAATGACTATCGTTCGTCTACTGCGGAGGGATCTCTCGTGGGCGTCGAAATAAAAGAAACCAGGGTGTCCGACGCCGAATTCGAGGAAATGAAGGCGTTCGTCTTCGAGTACCTCGCCGCTAGCGTCGAGAAGGAGGAGGAAGGCGGTCGGATGCGCTGGTATCCGTGGCACTCCGCGGAGTACCGGCACAACCACATCCTCAACGTGGTCGATCTCGCCGAGGAGATCGCCCGGAAGGAGGGCGCGGACGTCGACGTCACGCGCGTCGCCGCCCTCTTTCACGACGTGGCGAAACTCGAGACCGACCAGGAACTCCACGCCGAGGCGGGCGCTCGCGTCGCCCGCGAGTACCTCGAGTCGCGCGCGGACTACCCCGAATCGTTCATCACACAGGTGTGTCGCGCCGTCGAACACCACTCCTACCAGGGGGACCTGAACGACGTCGCCATGGAGACGCAGTGTCTCATCGAGGCCGACCTGCTGGACAAGATCGGTGCCAACGGGACCGCCCTCATGTTGCTGCGCATGGGGTACGAGGCCCGGACCCACATGGACGCCGACGAGATGGTCGAACGCGTCCTCGAGCGAGGCTACGACGCGGCCGCCCGCGTCGAGAGCGACACCGCCGAGAGCATCGCCCACCAGCGGCTCAAACGGGTGAAGTGGTTCCGCGAGTGGCTCGAGGACGAGATCGCCGCGCTCGGGGACTGAAGCGGGACTCCCCGCGACCCCGGGGTTGGGCCCGAGGAGAGGTCGGTAGCGGTACTGATCGACGCAGGCCGTTCCCCGAGTCGCTCCCGCTTCGAACACCGAACGAGTGTGATCTCCACGGCGTGAGAAGCGGCCGTTGTCTTCTTGCTTCCGAGCGAACGACGTACCTGTAATGAGTCACAGCCGTCGAACGGCCCCGCTGCTCACCGTCGGTCTCCTCTGTCTGCTGGCGCTGCTGGCAGGTCCCGCAGTCGCTGCCGGCGACGCCGTCGATGCCGGCTCGAGCGATCGGCTCGCGGAGAACGTCGGGCAGGTCGACGAGGCAGAAGCGGAGGCGGATGCCAACGCCACCGCCCGCGAGACCCAGGGCTGTTTCACAGGCGGCAGTTCGTTCACGATCGGCTCGAGCGACGATACCCACATCTGGGTCCGGCTCCACCTGGGGCCGCTTACGGACTCCGGCACCGCGTTCGGCGGCGAACTCGTCGGCTCGGCGGAGGGTGCGGCGACGATCGAGGTCGCCGCGGGTGCCGAGTACGTCGCCGACGGCGTCGGCGCTCTCGCGTCGGACCCGCTCGAGGCGTTCGCGGTCGTTACGGGGTTCGAGTTCCGGCTCCCGGTCTTCGACGACCTCGGATCGAAGGGACTCGAGGAAGAGCGGACGCCGACGGTGGATACGACCGCCGAGAACGGGGGTTCGGACGACGTCGTTCTCGAGGGGCCGTTCGACACCCTCGAGTGTTAACCGCCGACCGTCGTCCGGAACCGATCACAGCAGCCCCATCGCGCCCATCGCCAGGAAGAGCGCGCCGAACCCGGCCAGCACGGCAGCGCTCAGCGCGGCGATCACGGGCGCGAGCGAATCGACCCGCCGCCCCGCCGACGACAGCGCCGCGGGATAGGCGACGATCCAGACCCCGATACCGGCGAAAAAGCCGACCAGCAGCGCCGGCGATCCCGTCTCGACGATCAACGTGCCTGCGAGCGCGTCGCCGACCGCGGGCACGTGAGCGAAGACGTCGAGCGTTCCGGACTCGAGCAGGCCGACGCCGACGGTGAGCCAGAAGCCGATCTGGTAGGGGTTCGTCAGCGAGAGCGCGAACGTCTTCCGGAACCCCTTGGACTCGACGCGCCCGCCGTCCGTGAACGACGCGGCCGATCGGGCCTCTGAGATCGCGCCGACGGCGAAGTACAGCATGAGCACGCCGCCCGCGAGGTAGAGGACCGGTCGTATCGTCGGGTACTGATCGATCACGGCGACGACGCCGAGCAGCGTCAGGACGAAAAAGAGCACGTCCGCGAGCATCGCGCCGAGGCCGGCCCAGAAGCCGGCAGCCCAGCCGCGGACGACGCTCTCCTCCGCGATGATCGCGTTCATCGGGCCGGGCGGTGCGGCGAGCGCGATTCCGAAAACCGCGCCCGCGAGGGTCGTTACCAGTGCCACGTCTGTCTCGAGTCGGCCTGGGAGCGTAAAAAGGATAGTGGTCGCGGTGAGTTCCGCTTTCTCCGCACCCCCCGATTCTTTACTGTCCGGTCGTTTGACTACGTATGAGTGTGGCAACGGATCCTGGGGAGACCCGTCGGGTTCGGGGCGACGGATGAACCGACGCGAACTCCTGGTAGCGGCCGGCGGTCTCGGCTCCGTTCCGTTCGCGGGATGTGTCGACGACGGTTCGGAGGCCGAAGAGGAGGCGACGACCGGGCCGGGCGAGGACGACGAAGCGGACGCCGAACCGCCGTTCGAGATCCCCACCATCGATGCACCCGGGAGCCGCGACGGGACGATCACGGTACCGGCGGAGGGACGCGTCACGCTCGTCAACTTCACCAGAACGGAGTGCCCGACGAGCGAGGGACTCCTCGGGACGATCGGGGAGGCGAGGGACCGACTCGAGGACGACTACGAGTTCGGCCCGGACGGCACCGTCGTGTTCCTCTCGGTGACCGACGAGACGAGGGGACTCGATCCGACCCCGGCGGAACTCGCCGACTGGTGGCGGGAACACGACGGCGATTGGCCGGTGGGTATCGACGAGAACGGCCGGCTCAACGAGTACTACGGCGTGGCCGGCTTTCCTGCGGTCGCCGTGCTCGACGGCGACGGGGAGGTCCGCTGGCGTGACCGAGGCAGTATGCGGGCGGGAACGATCGCGTTCACCGTCGAGGAGGCGATCGTGGCCGAATCGAGCGCGAACTCGGACTGAATCCGACGGGTACCGATCCCCGACGACGGCTCACCACTCCTCGAGTCACTCGTCCAGCAGCGGATACGACTGCGCGCCGCCGCGGGAGTTTCGCGCCACGAGCGTCACGACGGCCGCAGTGCCCCCGATGACCTCGCGGCGGCGTTCCTCGTAGTGCAGGATCGTCAGGTCGAGACACGCCCGAAGCAGGTCGTTCGACCGGTACCGGTGACCGTCGCTCGAGGGGCCGACCTCGATCGGGTCGCTCGAGCGGAGGTGATGTTCGTAGACGAGGACACCGCCGGGTGCGAGCGCCTCCTTGAGCGCCGGCAGATGCTCGAGCGCGGCGAAGAAGCTCACCGTGATCACGTCGTACTCGCCGGCGTGTTCCCCCTCGAGGTCGAACTCGGCGAGATCGGTCCGGATCCAGTCGACCTCGACCCCACGTTCGGCGGCCCGGTCGCGCGCCCGCTCGAGGGCCGCGTCGGAGACGTCGATAGCGTCGACGTCGTACCCGTGTTCGGCGAGAAAAAGCGCGTTTCGGCCCGTCCCAGTCGCGACGTCGAGGGCGCGACCGTCCGGGACGGTGTCGATCCGGCGCTCGAGTTCCGGGATCGGGTCGTCGGGAAGGTCGAAGTCCGGGTCGTCGTACTTCTCGTTCCACCGCGCTCGGTCGTCGGTCACGGTCGCGACCAGGAGCCGAGCGGTCTTGTAGGTTGGCACGCCTCCCGTCGCCCCACCGGTGATTATTTTCCTTTCGGGACCCTGTGTCACGTATGCGCATTCGCCACCCCGTCCCAGCACGCGAGCGGCCGTGCTCGGCTCGGTCCGCTCGAGGGCGCGGCCGCGATAGCGTCGACGGTCGCGGACGCCGGCAGTCCGTCCGGCCCTCGATCACGGGAGGTGAAGCCGCGTGAAGCGGCGCGAACTCGTCGCGGGGGTCGCGAGCGTGGGCATCCTCGGCGGGGGTGCCGCGGTCGTATGGCGCGGCTTTCGCTCCCCGAGAGACGGCAGTTCCGGCGGGGCGGAGGCCGACGCCGAGACCGACTCGAGCGAGGACGCCGAGGACGGGGTGATCGAACTCGAGACGATCGAAGCTCCAGGCAGCGACGCCGGGACGATATCGATCCCGACCGACGGCGTTGCCCTCGTCGTGTTTTTCTCGCCGGTCTGTCACCGCTGTCGATCGCTGATGCCGAACCTCGTCGACGCGCAGGCGCAACTGGCCGAGATGTACGGGTACGACGAAGACGACGCCCTCACCGTCGTCTCGGTCGCGGCCCACCAGACCGAAGAACAGCTCCGGGACTGGTGGATCGAACACGACGGGAACTGGACCCTCGCGTACGACGGCGACCGCAGACTGGCGAACGAGTACGGCGTCGCCAGCCACCCCGTTCTCCTGGCGCTAGACGACTCCGGAACGGTTCGCTGGGAGGACGAGGGCGTCCTCGAGACCGAGAAGATCGTCCGCAACGTCGAACGAGTGCTCGAGGCGGTCGGCGAGGATCCGGGAGACGAGACAGTTGGCGGGGAGTCGGAAGACGAGACGGAGCAAGAGGAGACAGCGGCCAACGAAACGGACGGCGACGACGACTGACCGATAGCAGTCCACACTCGAGACGCGATCGTCCGGACCGAAATTCGAGATCGAACCGGTATCCTATTTTCGTTGGCGCAAGTATACTGGGGTATGACCGGCCGCCCGCCCGGCCTTTCGTCAGGTCCCGTTACGGTGCCCGTCGAGATTCCTGGGTGCGTCGAGCGTGTGCGCGTCGAGAAAACCGAACCGGCCCGCGTCCTCGGTAGCCCCCTCCACTATTCCCTCTCGAGTCCGGGACCGGCAACTCGAACGCCAAACGACGGGGTGAGCCACCGGTGAACCGGCGCGAACTCCTCGCCGGGGTCACGAGCGCGGGCGTCCTCGGGGGTGCCGCGGCGACGTTTCGGTTCGGCCTGCCGTCCTTCGCGACCGCTTCCGGAGCGGGATCGACCGCGGACTCGAGCGGGGGTGACGGCGACAGTGACGGAGACGGAAACGGAAACGGAAACGACAGCGGTGGCCCCATCGAACTCGAGACGATCGACGCCCGCGGAAGCGAAGCCGGAACGCTGCCCGTCCCGAACGACGGCGTGACGGTCGTCATGTTCTTCTCGCCGGCCTGTGGCACGTGCCGGAAACTGATGCCACACCTCGCTGCCGCACGGGAACGGCTCGTCGACGCGGGGTACGGCGACGCGCTGACCGTCGTCTCGGTCACCGCCAGACAGTCCGAATCCAGCCTCCGCGAGTGGTGGCTCGAGTACGAGGGGAACTGGTACCTCGGCTTCGATCCGGGCCGGTCGCTCGCGGCGCAGTACCAGGTCGTCGGCTACCCCGTCCTCGTCGCGGTCGACGAGGATGGAAACAGCCGGTGGACGGACACGGGAGTCGTCAGCGCCGATCGGATCGTCAGGAACGTCGAGCCCCTGCTCGAGGACGCCCTCTCGTCGGACGACACGGGTAGCGACTCCGATGGGTCGGACGGGAACGAAACCGACGACAATGGGGAAGGCGAAGCGGAAGCCGAAACGGAAGCCGAGACGGAACCAGCGGATGGTAACGGTGACGACGGCGACGTCAGCGACGAATCCTGATCCGACCCCTCGAGTTACCCCGAATCTCGGCGCTCAGGCCTCGGTCTGCCAGCTCCTGATTCGGTCGGCCGACACGCCGTCGACGGCCTCCGCGACCGCGTCCGGGTCGGCGTCCGTCAGGTCGTCGATGCTCTCGATCCCCGCGTCGGCCAGTTTTTCGACGGTCTTCGCGCCGAGACCGTCGAGCGCCTCGAGGTCGGACCCCGACTCGCTCTCGCGGGCCTGGAACTCCTGATAGTTGCAGATCGGACAACCGAGTTCCCATGGCTCGTCGCCGCTGTGGATGACGAGTTCGGGGAGGTCGTGTTCCTCACAGTGCTCGTCGGTGACTTCGATCTCGCCGCGGCGTGGCAGCGGCAGCGAGTACTCGCAGTCCGGATACCTCGTACAGCCGACGAGCCGCGAGCCGTTCTGGAGGGTCTTGACGGCGAGTTCGCCGCCGTGTTCGTCGGCGGTTTCACCGCCTTCGTCTCGCGACGACTCCGCCGTCGCGCTCTCCCCACACTCGGGACAGTCGCCCAGGACCGGCCCTTCGCCGGCCTCCTCGGCCTTGCACAGCGGACAGCCGTGGACGAACGTCTGTCGGCCGGCGAGCATCTTCACCTCGTTCAGCCCGTGTTTCTCACACTCCTCGTCGAGGATGAGTGGCTTGCCAGTCGAGGGCAGCGGCAGCGTGTACTCGCAGTCGGGATACCCGTCACAGCCGACGAAGTACGAGCCGTGGCGGCTGCTGCGCACGAGCAGGTCCTCGCCGCACTCGGGACACGGGCCCAGGCGCTTGTCGTCCTTGAGCGACTTGCGGAGGTGATCGCCGATCTCGTCGCGGGACTCCGCGAGGTTCGCGAAGATCTCCTCTAACATCTCGCGGGACTCGTCGGTGACCTCGGAGAGGTCGGCCTCGCCCGAGGCGATGGCGTCCATGTCGGCCTCGAGCTGGGCGGTCATCTCCTCGCTGACGACGCGGTCGGCGTAGTTCTCGGCGGCGTCGACGACCGCCATCGCGAGCTTCGTCGGCCGTGGCGGATCGCTCTCGATGTAGCCCCGGTCGTACAGCTTCTCGAGGGTGTTGTGGCGGGTACTCTTCGTTCCGATCCCCATGTCTTCCATGGTCTCGATGAGCCGGGACTGGCCGTAACGGCGGGGCGGCTGGGTCTGTTTCTCCTCGAGTTCGACGTCGGTGAGGCGAAGCTCCTCGCCTTCGTCGACGTCCGGCACGTAGTTCTCCGCCGTACTGAAGTACGGGTAGACCTCGTGGTAGCCCGGCTCGACCAGCCGCTTGCCGTTGGACTTGAGCCGATACTCGTCGACCTCGGTGACGACCTTGAGATGTTCCCAGACCGCGGCGTCGGCAACCGTGGCGTAGAACCGCCGGACGACGAGTTCGAAGATCTCCCACTCGTCGTCGGAGACGTCGCCCCGCGAGGGGATCTCGCCGGTCGGGTGGATCGGCGGGTGGTCGGTCGTCTCCTCGTCGCCTCGGGTGGGTTCGATTTCGTCATCGGCGTCCTCGAGCAGCGACTCGGCCGAGTCGCCCAGCACCGAGTGGCCGACGAACTCGTCGAGCAGGTCCGCAGGCTCGAGGTCGTCGGGGTAGACGGTGTTGTCCGTACGCGGGTAGGTGATGTAGCCGGCGGTGTAGAGGTCTTCGGCGATCGACATCGCTCGCTGGGCGGAGTAGCCCAGCGCGCCCGCGGCGCGGATGAACTGGGTCGTGTTGAACGGCGTCGGCGGCGTGTCGGTCCGCGTGCGGCGGTTGACGTCGACGACCGTCGCCGCCTCGCGGTCGGCGAGGGTCTCGTAGACCTCGTCGGCGGTCGCCTCTTCCCAGACGCGCTCGGCTTCGTTGCCGTCCTCGTCGCGGTAGAAGTACTGGGCCTCGAAGCTCGTGTCGTCCTTTGCGAGATCCGCAAAGAGTTCCCAGTAGTCCTCGGGATCGAACGCCTGGATCTCGCGTTCGCGGTCGACGATCAGCTTCAGCGTCGGCGACTGGACCCGGCCGACGGAGATGAAGTCGTCGCCGAGTTGTCCGGCCGACAGCGAGAGGAAGCGGGTCAGGGCAGCGCCCCAGATCAGGTCGATGATCTGGCGGGCCTCCCCTGCGGCCGCGAGGTCGAAGTCCAGTTCGTCGGGGTTCTCGAAGGCGTCCTGCACCTCGTTCTCGGTGATCGATGAGAACCGAACGCGCCGGATCGGTACCTCCTCGTTGACGTCCCGAACGATCTCGTAGGCCTCCTTGCCGATGAGTTCGCCCTCGCGGTCGTAGTCCGTCGCGATCGTTACGCGGTTTGCCTTGCGCGCGAGGATCCGCAGCGTGGCGACGATGTTTACTCCGCGGGGAAGTCGACGCCGACGACGTGGCCCGACAGCCCGACGCAGCGCTTGCCGCCCCACTCGTAGACGTTGACGCCGTTCTCGCGGCTCGAGTCGTAGGTCCCGCCGCTCAGGATGTCGGCGATCCGTCTCGCGGCGTTGTCCTTCTCGGTGATGATCAGTTCCACGGCGGATCACCTCCGTGGCGGGCGGTCGGCTCGCGCGGGCGAGGCGTGTCGTTCATCGTCGGCCGCTACGATGGAGGATCTGATAACCCTTTCGGGGCCAAACCGACAGACAGCGCGGGTGTGCGTGCGGCGCGCGCCCGCTTGGGCAGCGCGGGCACGCGCCGATCTCGGCCTGAAGCCGTCAGGGGGTGCCACGCTCGAGACCGCACACTCGAGACCGAAAGCTCCCGTGCCGGCGGCGAACTATCTTGAATCAGCGAGAGAATCCCGCCCTTCCCGCGAAGGACGAGGGTTCCGTCGCTCAGTCGGAACCGAGGACTGAGCAGGGCGGGAGTGAATCGCGTAAGCTCTGGTGAAAAACCGCCGCGTTACTGCTGGTCGTGAGTCTCCAATGTATCGAGTCCCGCTTCTAAAACCTCTGCATAGGCTTCCGAGAGGTTCATGTCGTTCGCTTCTGCGTAGTCTTTGATTCGTCCGTGGATTGCCCAGTCAATGTCGATGTTTGGCCTCATCGGTAGACTTATTAGACATTGGGACCCATTATACTTTGGATGAAGCGTACCAACACGTTCGCCGTGCGACCGCTCACCGACGACGATGAGCAGGTGCTACGCGACCTGTTGGACGCTTCCGCCGCTCTCTGGAACGAGATCAACTACCAGCGCCTCATGCGCTACAACGATGAAGACGGCTTCGAGGGCGACGTATGGGACGCCGATACCGGCGCTCTCGAAGGGAAATACAAAGGTGTTCTCGGCGCGTCCACCGCTCAAACTGTCCGGCGAGCGAACAGCGAAGCGTGGCGCGGCTTCTTCGAGAACAAGAAGAAGTTTCACGACGAGCCGAACACGTCGGTTACTGAACACCCGGAACCGCCGGGGTTCCGTGGCAACGAAGACGATGGACGTGTTCTCAAAGGCGTCGTCCGAAAGGACGCCTACACGGTCGAATGGGGCGACCGCTCCCGACTTGAGATGGTCGTCGGCAAAGAACTCCGGGACAGACACAACAGCCCGAAAAGCCGTCTCCGACTGGAAATTGTTGGCGATCCGAACTGGCCCGACTACACGGACCAGAGCCGGTTAGAACTGTGGTACGACGAGACTGATAGCACCTTCCGAGCTTCCCAACCCGTAACTGTTTCTGACGATGCACGGGGCACTCCACTGGCCGACCACAAGGCCGCTCTGGACATTGGTGCAAACAATCTCGTTGCCTGTACCACGACGACCGGCGAGCAATATCTGTACGAAGGCCGTGAGTTGTTCCAGCGATTCCGTGACACGACACGAGAAATCGCCCGGTTGCAGTCCAAACTACGGGAAGGCCGATACAGTAGCGAGCGCATCCGGCGGCTGTACCGGAAACGGACTCGTCGCCGCGACCACGCACAAGAAGCACTGTGTCGTGACCTGCTAGAACGGCTGTACGAGGACGGTGTGGACACGGTGTACATCGGTGGCTTGACCGACGTACTCGAAACCCACTGGTCGGTCAAGACGAACGCCAAGACCCACAACTTCTGGGCGTTCAAGCAATTCACCGAACGACTGGCGTGTACTGCTGAGGAATACGGTATGTCGGTGGAGGTGCGGTCGGAAGCGTGGACCAGTCAAGAGTGCCCGCAGTGTGGTTCGACAGAACGAACGACACGGCATCAGGATACGCTCACCTGTCCGTGTGGGTTCGAGGGACACGCCGACCTTACAGCCTCAGAGACGTTCCTGAAGCGGCACACAGAGCAAGCAGTCAGGCCGATGGCACGGCCCGTGCGGTTCGAGTGGGACAACCATCAATGGCGTTCAACCACAGACGCTTCTTCAAATCCCAAAGAACAGCGCACAGACCCGAGTACCGTCCACCGTGACGGGAATGTTGCTTCCGGCGAGTCTTAGACCGGCTGAGACTCCCACGGAGGAAACCGCGCCGTTTACGGCGCGGAGGATGTCATCCGTCGCGGGACGGTCGGGCGGGGCCCGGCTCGATGCCTGCGTTCGCGTTCGTGTTCCCGGTCGAGTTCGTGGTCGGTTTCGATCCCGAACCGAATTCGTGGTCCGGATCCGAGGGCGAACCGCCGGCCGATCGGCGCTCCGTTCGGGGGAGTCGGATACGGACGACGGTGCCGCGTTGCTCTCCCTCCCTCTCCGCGAGTTCGAGTTCCCCGTCGAGACTCGAGACGACCCAGGTGGCGATCCAGAGGCCGAGCCCGCTCGTGTGCTCGAGTTGCGATCGTTCCTTTCGCCCGGTAAGGAGTTCGCGCTCGCTTTTCGGGATGCCCGGTCCGTTGTCGGCGATCGTCACCTCGATCGCATCGTCGCGGTCTGTATCGTTTTTCCCGTTCCCGTCGGCGTCCGCGTTCGGGTCGACGTCCACATCGATCTCGATCCGCGGCCGGGCCGCGTCGTTGTGTTCGATCGCGTTCTCGAGGACGTTCTCGAGCGCGACTTCGATCCCATCCGCACCGCGGACCCACGCCGACTCCGGCGCGGTCATCGTACACCCGAACTCCTCGTATCGCTCCCGGAGCGAGTCGAGCGCGCTCTCGAGGGCGGCACGGAGGTCGACGGGACGGCGATCGTGCGACGGATCGGTGACGAGTCGGTTCGCTCGGTGGATCTCCTCGCCGACCGAGAGCAGTTCCTCGGCCGCGATGCGGATTCGGCTGGCGAAGGAGTTCTCGTCATCGACGCGGTCCTCGAGCATCGAAGCGTACCCCTCGATCACGTTCATCCGGTTGCGGAGGTCGTGACGGATGACGCGATTGAACACCTCGAGTCGTTCGTTCTGGGACTCGAGGCGGCGCTCGTACTCCTTGCGATCGGTCACGTCCTGGACGACGCCGACGGCGCTGACCGGCTGGCCGTCGTCGAACGTCAGTTCGGCCTTCTGTCTGACCCACTTCGTTCCGCCGTCGGCGGTGACGATCCGGTGTTCGACGTCGTAGGTGTCGCCCCGTTTCGCCGCCTCCCACTCCCGATCGACGAACGTCCTGTCGTCGGGGTGGATGTGAGCCATGAAGCGGTCGTGGTCGATCGGCCCGTCCTCCCTCTCGAGGCCGAAGATTTCGTAGACCTCGTCGGACCAGTAGATCTGGTCCGAGGGGACGTCCATGTGCCAACTGCCGATGTTCGCGACCGCCTGGGCCTGCTCGAGGTGGGCCTCCCGCTGGCGGAGCTCCGCTGCGGTCTCTTTGCGCTCGGTCACGTCGCGGGCAACCAGCACGACCGCCCTCGAGCCGCCGATGCGGTCGCCGACCGGCGCGATCCGCCCTTCGAACCACCGGTTTCCGGCCGGCACCTCGAGCCGGTACTCGACCGTCTGGGTCGCGCCCGTCTCGACCGCGCGCTCGACGCCCTCCCGGATCGTCTCGGCCTGTCGCCGCGGAAGGATGTCTTCGACCGGTTCGCCGACCATCGCCTCGGGAGCGTCGATCAGCCGCGCTTCGGACTCCTCGCTCGCGTATACCTCGAGGTAGCGTCCCTCCTCGTCGAGGACGAGCGCGACGTCCGGGAACGCCGTCGCGAGCGCCTCGAGTTTCGCGTTGCTGGCGCGGATCTCCTGGCGCTGTCGGTGTCGTTCGGTGACGTCCCAGATCGCGCCCCGGACCTGGACCGTTCTCCCGTCCTCACAGTAGGCCTCGCCGCGCAAGCGGAGCCGTTTGGTCGTCCCGTCGGCGGTGAGGATCCGGGCCGTTTCGTCGAACGATGTCCCCTCCGTGATCGCGGCCCGGATCGTCGCGTCGATCCGGTCGCGGTCGTCCGGGTGGTAGAACTCGATCGCCCGCTCCAGGGTCGGCTCGAACTCGTCGTCGACCGCGTGGATCCGCCGTGTCCCGTTCGTCCACCGGAGGTCGTCGGTCCGGAGATCGAGTTCCCAGCCGCCGGCGTCGGCCAGTTCCTCCGTCTTCTCGAGGAGATCGAGGCTCCGCTCGAGTTCCCGTTCCCTGTCCCGCAGTTCCGTCACGTCGCGGACGACCCCGATGTACCGATCGTCGTCGGCCTCGCTCCGTCGAACGCTCACCCGGACCGGCACCTCGGTCCCGTCGGCGCGCCTGTTCCGCCCCTCGAGGGTCAACGCGTCCCCGGGATCGATCCGCCGGAGCTCGGACTCAAGGTCGTCGGGGCCGAGTTCGGTCTCGACGTCCGCGACGGTCGTCTCCTCGAGGAGCCGTTCTCGATCGTACCCCAGCAGTTCGGTCGCGCGCCGGTTCGCGTGGGAGTAGTTGCCGGCCGCGTCGTGGACGACGACGGCGTCCGGCAGGGCCTCGAAGATCGATCGGTACTCCGTCGCCGCCCGTTCGGCCCGGTGGCGCTCCCCGGCGTTCCGGACCCGGCGCGCGAGAAGGGCGTTTCGATCCGCCCCGGGCGACTCCGGGTCGCCGCCGGACGGTTCCAGCACGTAGTCGGTCAGTCCCGCCTCGAGCGCCGCCCGCGGCGAGACGGTATCCCCGTCGCCGAGACACAGGATCGGCGGCGTCATGCGGTCCGCGTCGCGCTCGAGGATGTGCTCGAGATCACCCCGCACGCCGTTGTCGGCAGCGGCCACCCACCGCTCCGTACAGAGGACGCAGTCGACCCCTCTGGAATCGATCCCCGCGAGCGCGCCCTCGCCGGTTTCGACGGTCGCCGTCAGGGACTCCTCGGCCCGCTCGAGTCGCCCCTTCACAGACCGCCCCCGATCCGGGTCGGCCGCTGCGACGAGTACTGTCACCGGGTCCATCGCTCCGTCCCGCCGAACGGCCGTCTCCACGGATCCCCCTCCCATCGATATATGTCGACACGCTGTGTGATAGATAATTCAACTTTTCGGCCGCTTTTCGCGAACGTCGTGAATGTATCGAGCCAGGACTTCACTGATTCAGCCACTACTGTCGGTGCAGTTGCCAGCGGTCGACGAACCGGTTCGGGTCGCCGTCCGCGTCGCACTCGAACGTGACCGGCTGTCGTTCGCCGACGGTCGTGAGCGCGGCGAACTCGTCGGCCTCGAGTGTGTTCGACGTTGTGGCCACTCATACGGATCGCTGTACCGATGTAACGGCACAACCGTGACCCGGACAGCGGTTGCGCCGGAACTGACCGCCAGTAAACCGTATCAGGCCCCGGCCGCATCAATGTCGAAACCCCCAAAGACGGGCGGCTTCGGACCGCCGGCCGGGAATCGAATCCGGCAACCGACTACGGGAGGCGAGCCCTTTTTAGCCGCCCGGGCGAGCCATGAACCGTCGTGGGAGAAAACGAGACGCCGAGCGACCCGGACTCGGCCACCGATCCCGACGTGGGAGCGGAACCCGAGCGCAAGCGGGTCGACATGACGACCGGGGCGATCCCCCCGAAACTCCTCCACCTGGCCTGGCCGCTGGTCCTGGGGAACCTCCTCCAGACGGTCTACAACCTGGCGGACATGTTCTGGGTCGGCCGGGTGGGGAGCGACGCCGTCGCCGCCGTCTCGCTGATGTTCCCCCTCTCGTGGATGTTCGTCTCGACGGCGATGGGGATCACCGCCGCCACCATCGCGCTGGTCTCCCAGTACGTCGGGGCCGACGACGACCGGATGGCCGACAGGGTCGTCGCACAGACGATCCTGCTCGCGCTGGCCGTCTCGAGCGCGCTCGCGCTCGCGGGCCTTTACTTCCGGCGCCCGCTGCTGTGGCTGATCGGGGCCCGCGATCAGGTGTTCCTCGAGGCGCTGGCCTACATCGAAGTGATCTTCCTCGCTTTGCCGCTGACCTTCCTCTTCTTCGCCTTCCGGGCCTCGCTCCAGGGTGCCGGAGACACGAAGACGGCGATGTGGCTCGTCTTCGTTTCGGCCGGGATCAACGTCGTCATCGACCCCTTCTTCATCCTCGGCTGGGGGCCGTTCCCCGCGATGGGGACCCGCGGGGCGGCGGTCGCGACGTTCATCTCGCGGGCGGTCGCGGCCGTGGTGGGGATCTACATCCTGCTTGACGGACGGTTCGGTGTCAGACTCCGGCCGCGGGACCTCGCGCCGGATCTCGGCATCCAGCGGAAGTTGATCGACGTCGGCTACCCGTCGACGATCGACGGCTGGGCCAGGAGCTTCGCGGCGGTCGCGATGGCCGGCTTCGTCGCCCGTTTCGGGGCGGCCCCGACCGCGGCCTATGGGATCGGGGTCCGGTACATGTCGGTCACGTGGGCCGTCGCCGGCGCGGTCGGCAACGCCGCGGCGACCGGCGTCGGACAGAACCTCGGCGCGAAGACGCCGGACCGCGCCGCCGCCGTCGCCAGGACTGCGACCGCGGGGACGATGGTACTGATCTTCGCGGTCGCGGCCGTGCTCGTCGCCTTCCCGGCACAGGCGATGCGCGTCTTCGTCGCCGATCCCGACGTGATCGCAGAGGGCGTCGTCTTCCTGCGAATCATCGGGCCGTTCTGGGCGCTGTTCGCCGGCGTGATGGTCATCCAGGGGGCGTTCCGCGGGGCCGGCAACACCCGCGAAGCGATGGTGCTTTCCTTCCTCTCGAGGTGGATCTTCCGGGTTCCCGTGGCGCTCGCGCTGGGTTTTACCGCCGTGACGATTCCAGTGCTGGGCGTAACGGTCCCGACCGTCCCGGGGATCGACCTCGGCATCGAAGGGATCTGGTGGGCCTACTCGTTCGGGATGATCGCCTCGTTCGTCGTCGCCGTCGCGTGGTTCCGGCTCGGCACCTGGCGCGAGGGGGTCATCGACGAGGATGCGGACGCCGGGGAACCGCCCGACGGGGAGTCGACGGGCCGGCCGGACGTCCCCGCCGACGGCGAGCGGGAGTCGGTCGACGACTGAACGTGACGGGAAAGCCTATCCGTCCGTTCTCTGTACTGCGTTCGTATGTCGTCCTCCCGCTTCTCCCCCCACTGTACGCGCCGACGAATACTCGCGACGAGTACGACCGTCCCGCTCGTGCTCGGTGGGTGCCTCGACCGAGCCACAGAGACGGCGGCGGTCGACACCCGGCTAGCGGGGCTGACCGTCGTCAACTTCGACGACGAGCGCCACGTCGTCCACGCGAGGATGGTCGAGGACGACGAATCGGTCTACGAGCGGTCGCTCGAGGTCCCCGCAGCCGATTCGGAGACGGGAAATCCGGGCGAAGCGGTTTTCGAGGGAATACCGGCCGAAGCCGGCGGGTACGTCCTCCACGCACGACGGGACGATCAAACGCGGGAAGAGCGGAAGACGGTCGACTTCCGGGAGTACGATCACGAGTGCGTCGAGCTGATGATCCGGGTCGGCGACCCCGTGCGGGACGACCTCGAATCGTATCTGAGCATCTGGCGGTCGTTCGGCTGTTCGGCCGACGGCTGATCCAGTGGCAGTCCACGCCCGACCATACGGTCGACGCCTGGAACGGTACTAGCCCACCGGCAACCACTTCTCGAGTCGCGGGCTGAACTCCCCGAGCATCCGGGCGTCCTCCTCGGTGAACGCGTCGCTCGCGAGCAGCGTGAGCAGGTAGGTGCCGATGACGACGGCCGGGAGCGCGACGACGACGAGGAGGTCCGACTCGAGGAGGTAGACGACCGGTGTGCCGGCGATCGCCGCGGGGACGCCCGCCGCGACGATCTTGCCGAACTCCCGGGTGAAGGGGTGGATCCCGTCGAGGTAGTAGATCTCGATCAGGGTGAGCGCCCCGACGAGAAAGAGCGCGGTCGCCGAACCGATCGCGGCCCCTTCGATGCCGACGATCGGCACCAGCGCCAGCGAGACGAGGAAGTTCGCGCCGAAGAGGACGAGCGTGTTCGCAAAGACCATCCGCGAGTAGCCCATCCCCTGCAGCAAGGAGCCGTCCGGGCCGCCGAAGGTGACGTTGAAGAGGAAGGCAGCGGCGAGCAACGCGACGACGGCGCTGGCTTCGGCGTACTGGGGGGTATACAGCACCGAGAGGTACGAACTGGCTCCCAGCGAGACGACGATCGCGATCGGCAGCGTGATCCCGGCGATCCACCTGGCCATCGTCCGGAACCGCGCCTGGACGAGTTCGACGTCCTCGCGGGTCTCGGCGATCAGCGGCTTGAACACCGGCGACAGCGAGTTGAAAATGATCATCAGCCCCGACCCGAGCATGTAGCCGACCCGGTAGATGCCGACGTCGTCCGACGAGAGGTAAAAGCCCAGCACGAAGTAGTCGACGTGGCCCATCAGGACGAAGACGACGCTCGTCATCGCCAGCGGCACGGAGTAGGTGACGAGGGGTTTCGGGGCGACCAGCTCGAGGTCGGCGGTCAGGAGATCCCAGGCCTTGTAGGTGAAGACCGCCGCGCCGATCGAGATCGCGACGAAGAGGCCGACGACGTAGCCGACGATGAGTCCGAGCAGCCCGTAGCCGATCAGCAGGAGGCCCGCCGTGATGCTAAACCGGACGATCGGGCGAACGAGGTCCCGCATGATGACCCGGTACTGTAGCTTCTTGATGCTGTAGTAGGAGGTCAGGAGGACGTTGTAGATCGCCAGCATCGGGATCGTCACCGACAGGAGCAACAGCGCGACCTCCATCGACGGCTCCCGGAAGAAGTCGCCGACGAACCCCGCGCTCGCCGCCAGTGCGAACGCCACCAGCGACGAGGTCACGAGTACCGTCGCGGTGACCTGGACGATCACCCCCTTGGCCTTCCCCCGTTCTTCGTCGGCGAGGTACTGGGGGACGAAGTAGTCGATTGCCAGGGGGAGCCCGAGGTTGGCGAACACCTGCATGAAGAGGATAACCGAGGTCGCGAGGACGAACAGGCCGTAGACCGAGGGGCTGACGAACCGGGTCATCAGCATGACGATCCCGAAGCCGAGGATCCCATTGACCACGTTCCCGACGAACGTGATGCTTCCCTGTTTCGCCAGCGTCGAGACACCTTCGTCGTGATCGGTCATGGGGTTCGCCTGTCTTCGTCCGGTTCGGCCTCGAGTCCGGTGCGGGAGCGAAGCCGGGAGCGAACCGCGGCCGCGACCGGAACCGGAACGGCCTCCGTCCAGGCGGGTGTCCCGGCTTCCCCCGCTTGCTTGTATCCCACGCTCACACGCCCGTCGCCGGTTCCAGTTCGTATCGTTCGACCTCGGCGGCCCGCTCCCCGAAGTGGGGGAATTCGACCTCGACCGCCCACTCTTCACCCGAACTGACGTCCCCGTCGACGTTCTCGATAACGCTCTCGAGTTCCTCGTCGTCCGGCCCGAAGAACGTCGCCCGGATCTCGATGTAGGTCAGCGTCCGGTCGCCGACGTTCCTGACGATCCCCCAGACGGCGACACGTTCGTCTTCGGTCCCGGGATCGTCCCGGACGAGGTCGTGCCAGACGATCTCGACGTCGCCCGGGTCGGTGATCTCCTCGCCGTCGTCGTCGAGGTACTCGAGGCACCCGGCGCCGACCCCGGCCGCCAGCGGGCCGAGCGCGAGCGGGAGGAACGCACGACGGTGCATCGATCCCGTATTGGCGGGGACGAGTCTTGAGCGTTCGGGAGGGAAACGAAGGCCCGGGGCACGTCTCGGGTCCGATCGGGGCCCGGTGTCCGGGACGGATACGCATATCCATCCGGCCACCCAAGGGACGGCACATGGATTCATCGCCGGAGATTCTGTTGACCAACGACGACGGGATCGACGCGCCCGGCATTCGGGCGCTGTACGACGCGCTCTCGGAGGTCGGTTCGGTGACGGTCGTGGCCCCGGACCGGAACCGAAGCGCGGTCGGCCGGGCGCTGACCTACGGCCGGACGAGCGACGACGGGGAAAGGGACGAGGACAGGGACTGGAACGCGGACGGGAACGCGAACACGGATGTGGACGCGGACTCCCCATCGAACTCCCGCGACACGAACGCCGACGCAGCCGCGACCGCCTCGAGGGACGGCGGATTCGCCGTCGACATCCCCGCGGACTCGTTTACCTCTCCGGTCCCCCACGTCGACCACGAACTCGGCTACGCGGTCGACGGCACCCCCTGTGACTGCGCCATCGTCGGCGTCAACGCCATCGAGCCGAACCCCGATATCGTGGTCTCGGGCTGTAACGCGGGTGCCAACCTCGGCGCGTACGTTCTCTCCCGGTCGGGCACCGTCAGCGCGGCGATGGAGGCCGCGTTCCTCGGCGTTCCCTCGATCGCCGTCTCGATGGACACCCTCGGCTACGAGCGGGCGGGCGACAACCTCGAGTCCGACGGTGATCTCGAGCCCGTCGACTTCGAGCGCGCGGCGGCGGTCACCGCCTCGATCGTCGAGAGCGCGCCCGGAACCGGCCTCTTCGACCGCGTCGACTACCTCAACGTCAACGTCCCCCGGCCGGACCGCCCCATCGACGGCGTCTCGATCGTGCGCCCGACGGAGGTCTACGAGATGGACGCGACGATGGAGGACGGTCGCTTCCGGCTGACGAACCGCCTCTGGCAGCAGATGGCCAACCGGGACATCCCGGACCCACCGGACACCGACCGTCACGCCCTCCTCGGGGACGAACTGGCGATTTCGCCGCTGGTCGCGCCGTACGAACTCGTCGACTCGGAGCCGGTCCGGCGGCTCCTCGAGGACGCCGTGGCGCTTTGACCGGTCGACCCCGGAGGAAAACGCGTCGGTTTTACACGTCCGACGGCAACCGCCGGTATGGAGTGTCGCCACTGCGCGTCGCCGCTCGAGAAACCCGGGGACTTCTGTCTGGTCTGCCGGGAAACCAACACGGAAGCGGTGGTCCTCGAGGCGGCGCGCGACCGGGCGACGCTGACGATGCTCGCGGACGAGGACTGCGAGGAGCCGGTGCTGGGGAAGACGACGATCACGACGATGCCCGAGGAGGGCGACAACGAGGTCGTCGAACTCCGGAACTTCGCGGGGCTGATCGGCGACGAGATCCGGCGGAAACGCCCCGAAGAGGTCTACGCCGGCGGTGACCGGGCGGTGATCCGCGCCGTCCGCGAGGAGGTTCACCACCCATTCTATCGCGTCGACGACGAAGAGCCTGTCCAGGCGGTCCGCGATCGGCGGGGGAACCGGGCGCTCGACGTGGTCGACACCCCGCCGACGGAGAAGATCGGCGGCAGCCACTCGACGCTGATCGGCGGCCGGACGGGGATGCAGGCGATCCAGGCCGTCGCGGGCCACCCCCACGTCAAGAAGGTGATCCCCGGCCCGATCGACGCCGGCGGCAAGGGCTCCCAGTCCGGCCTGCGCGCGAAGGTCACCCGGGCCGACGACGGCGGTAACGTTCGCATGCTCTTGCGGGACGGCTCGAGCGTTCAGGAGAACCGGGTCGTGACGACGGCTCGAGATCGGGAGATGGGCGAACGGATCCGGGAGGACCTCAACGACGTGCTGTCGGAGGCGGACTTCCAGTAGCGTCGGCCGTTCCGTTCGGTCTCCGGACGGACCGTACTCCGCTCGAGCCGTCTGGGCCTCCGTGTCCGAGGGACTCGATCGACGGCTACGCGCCGTCGGTGCCCCGGACTTCGACCGTCCGTTCGTCGCTCGCGAGCGCGCTCTCGACCCGGACAGGGAACGTCTGGTCGTTTTCCACGATCGCCGTCCGGAACCCCATCTCGAGGGTCGTCGTCCCGCCCGGACCGAGCCGAACCGTCGCGCCGTCTTCGACCGTCGGATCGTGGCCGACGACGAACTCGAACTCCCCGGTGACCGCGACGTCGCTCGCGTTCTCGACGACTGCCGTCACCGAGAGCCACTCGCCCGCGTCCACGGGATCGTTGCTCCCCGTAATCGTCACGTCGACCTCGAGGTCCTCGGTGCCGATCACCTCGACGTCCCGGACGGCCGCGTCGTCGCCGCTCTCGACCCGAGCGGGGAACGTCTGGGTTCGTCGGACGAGTGCCGTCTCGAACTCGAGGACCACCGTCCGCGTCTCGCCGCCGCCGACGGTCACCGTCTCGGTGTCGACGAGCGTCGGATCGTGACCGACGACGAGATCGACGTCCCGCGTCGCCGTCGACCGGGCGACGTTCTCGACCTCGGCGGTCACCTCGAGGACGTCGCCCGTGGCGACGGGATCGTTCGTGTCGAGGATGCGCACCAGCATCGGGGGCGCCTCGACGTACACGAAGACGGGGACTTCGTCGGCGTCTCCCTCCGTCTCGACCCGAACCGGGAACTCCTGGTCGTGCTCGACGAGGGCCGTCTCGAACTCGAGGATCACCGTCTCGGTCGCGCCCGGCTCGAGCGTCACCGTTCTCGTCTCGACGACCTCAGGGTCGTGGCCGACGACCAGCTGTACCTCGCGCGTCAACGTCGACGAGTGGGGGTTCTCGAGTTCGGCGGTCACCTCGAGGACCTCGCCCGTCCGGACCGGGGAGTTGGTCCCGGTGATCGTCACCGACGGCCCGACGTCCCCGGTACCGATCACCTCGACCGTCCGTTCGTCGGCGGCCTCCCCGATTTCGACCCGTGCGGGGAACGTCTGGGTTCGCCTGACCACCGCCGTTTCGAACTCGAGGTCGACGGTCTCGGTTTCGCCGCCGCCGACGGTTACCGATGCCCGGTCGACCAGCGTCGGATCGTGGCCGACGATCAACTCGGCGTCCCGGGTGATCGCCCCGTCCGTCCGGTTCTCGACCCGTGCGCTCACCTCGAGGACCTCCCCCGCGTCGACGGGGTCGTTCGTCTCCGTGATCGTCACGCCGAGTTCCGCGTCGGGGGCGTCGTCGACCCCGTCGATCACCCAGGGGCTCGCGGACGCGACGCTCCCGTTCTCGGCGACGACCCAGACGATGATCGGACAGCGGTGACAGGAACTCTCGAGTTCGTACGTTGCCGTATCCGTCGTTCCGCTCACTGGAGTGACGTCGAGGACGACGTCAGCGTGGCCGAGCCACCAGACGACCCGATCGAGCAGCCCGTCCGGGTGGGCCACGTCGAGTTGCAGTTCGGTCGGTTCGCCGCGGCTCACCTCGAGCGACTCCTCGTCGGGGCGGATCGCCTCGATCGACGGGGGTTCGACCCCGGTTTCGGCCACCTCGACCGACCACGTCGCCCGGCGGATCTCGTCTTCGTCCTCGAGGACGGCAACGGCGACCTCGTGTGTCCCCGGCGACTCGAACGACGTCCGCCAGAAGTCGGCCCCTTCCCGCTCGTAGTACGCGCCGTACCAGGGCCCCATCGACGCGCCCGCGTGCTCGCGGTCGACGAACCACTGCGATCGGCCGCCGTACCGCTCGACGTCCAGGACCTCGAACAGGAGCGACGTCTCCGGCCGTACCGAGAGATGCCGGTCCGGGCGGGTCCGATCGGGGTGTAAGGGATCGACCGCGAGCACGACGGCCGTCCGCTCGTCGGCGTCGCCGCCGTTCTCGACTGCGGCCCCTACCGTCACTTCGTCGTCCGACTCGACGGGGTAGGTTCGAAACCGGATGGGATCGATCGTCTTGCTTTCGCCCGCCTCGACCGTCGTCCGGATCGTCCACCGGTACTCGCCCTCGTACGAGAACTCGATCCCCGGTCTGGCCCGCGTCGGTCCGACGTTCTCGACCTCGACCGCCGCCTCCAGCAGCGAACCGCCACGAACCGGGGCGTTCGTCTCGAGAATGCGTACTTCGACGTCGCTTCCGTCCCCGTCCCCGTCCCCGTCGTCGTGGTCGTCGGTACGGACGTCTCGTACCGAACGCTCGCGTTCGATCGCTTCCCTCCCGTCCGCCAGTGTCGCCACCAGACTCCCCCCAGTAGCGAGATATCTCCGGCGCCGCATAGTCTGCATACCACGGCTCGAGTCATAATACGGTGTCACGCACGCGAGTGATTGTCATTCGTTGTCACTAATCGATGCGGACAACGAAACCCCGGCTCAGGCCGACGCGGGTGGATCCGTCGCCGGCCGTGGCGGTCACGAGTTTCTGGAAGTGACACCCTCTGCTGGTTGTCCCGGGCTTATCCGCGCGTCCGTAATGAGATGTAATTAGTCATGCTCGAGCGACCGGACGCCGTCCTGGCTGCGATCCCGTTGCTCGCCCTCAGCGGACTCGCCCTCCGATCGCTGATCGCGACGACCGGCGTCGCTACCGGGTTGCTCGCCGCCCCGCTGGCCCCGGCCGGCTACCTGGCCGCGCTCGCGCTCGTCTTCCGGGAGTTGCTCGTCGGCCCGGTCGGCCGGTCGGCGTGACCGCCGCGTTCCCCGTCGGGCCGATACGACTCAACAGGTTTAATAATCCGCTGGGGATAGCTACCCCTACTATGAGCGACAAAGGAAACGTCGGCAGTGCGGGCCGCTTCGGCGCACGCTACGGTCGCGTCGCCCGACGTCGGGTCAGCGAGATCGAAGACGACATGGAGAACGCCCAGCTCGACGGCGACGACGTCACTCGCGTCGGGACCGGCATCTGGAAGAACGAGGAGACCGGCGAGGTCTTCACCGGCGGCGCGTACCGTCCGGAGACCCCCGCCGGCCGTACCGTCCAGCGCTCGATCCGCGCCGCACTGGCCGAGGACGACGAATAACGAGCGATACGAATCAGTATTCGCATGAGCTACAAGTGCTCCCGCTGTAAACGCGACGTCCAGCTCGACGAGTACGGCGGCGTCCGCTGTCCGTACTGCGGACACCGCGTACTCCTGAAAGAACGCAGCCGCGACGTCAAGGAAGTCGACGTCCAGTAACGCAACGGTGTCTTCTCACGGCGCGACGCTCGAGTTCGACTACGACTCGACGTCCCGTGCGCGCCTCGTCGCCGACAGCGTCGCTCGCGAGATCGGCGAGATCGACGACGAGCGCTCGCGGACGACTATCGATCGGACCGGCGCGACGATCGTCCTCGAGATCGACGCCGAGGACGTCGTCGCCCTTCGTGCGGCGTTGAACACCTGGTTTTCGCTTGTCGACGTCGCGGAGCGGACGGCCGAGGTCGGGGACGCGGTCGTTTCGGAGCGGGACTGAACGCGTCGTCTCGTCGAAACACGCTGACTCGCGCAGGAGGCGGCCGTCAGCCGAACGACCCCAGCGACGACTGGAGCTCCCGGTCCGTCTCCCCGTCCTCGAGTTCGTAGCCGACCAGATCGCGCATGTCGACCGCGTAGGTCGTCCCGCCGTTCTCGAGGACGAGCAGCCGGCCCTTGACGCCGACGACGGTTCCGCTCGCGATCGTCTCCCGGACGGGACGGGTCTCGAGGTCGATCCCGTAGTCGAACGCGAACTTCTCGTGGACGCCGCGCTCGAGGTCCTCGGCGGCGGGATCGAACTCGAAGTCGATTTCGGCGTCGGCGACGAACCCCGCTAACTCCGCGAGCGTCGACTCCCAGGCGTCCACGTCGACCTCGTTCGCGAGCGCGGCGACCTTCGGCCCGGTCCGGACCCTGTCGGTGAGCAGGCGTGCGATTTCGGCCTCGATCTCGCGGGCGATCCGGCCGTTCGAGACCGTATAGAGGTGGGCCGCCCGGTCGGCCCCCTGTTCGCGGAGCCGCGTCTCGAGTCGCCACTCGCGGGTGACGCCCACTTTGAACGTCTCCGGGGCGAATGCCGCGAGATAGACCGCGTGGTCCTCGTAGCAGTCCATCTCCGCTTTCAGGCAGGTGCCGGTACAGCGGGCACAGATCCAGGTGTCCGTGTGGTACTCGCAGTAGGGCGCGCTCGGGCGATCGCAGGCGACGTGGTCGCCGTCGTCGATCGTCCCGGCACAGCGACGAGTACCCAGCGAGTACGAGAGGCGATCGCCGGCGGCCAGTTCGCGCCGGTCGACGGGCGTCGCGTTGCCGTCGGTGTTTCCGTCGCCGACCTCGCCGGCGACCAACAGCGCCGACCCCCGGCCGCTCGGCTCGTATCCGACCAGTTGCACGTGTACGTCTCGTTCCCGGGTTGGGGGTCGGAACGGATATACCGTTCGACGCCGGCCGGAGGAAGAACTATCCACCGTACCCTCGAAGGGGCGAACAGCTATGACACTCGAGGGCACGCTCGAGGCGGACGTATCGACCGACGGCGTCGACGACACCGTCGCGTTCGAGTTCACGGTGACGAACGCGGGATCGACCCCCGAAGAACTCCAGTTCGCCGACGCAGCCAAGGCCGAGTTCGTCGTCGAGGACGAGGGGCGCGAGGTCTGGCGGTACACGGACGGCCGCGCGTTCACACAGATGATCAGTTCCGAGCGGCTCGCACCCGACGAGACGGCCACCTACGGGGCCGAGTGGCCCGACCCCATCCCGGGAGACTACACCGCCGTCGCGGAACTGCGGGCACGGGAAACGAGTTGCGAGGCCCGGACCGACTTTACGGTCCCGGAGTGAGGAAACGATATTCGGCAGGGCCTATAAGCGGCCGCCGTCCCAACCCGCCCGTATGCAAGCGCTGGTCGTCGCGGCCCACGGGTCGCACCTCAATCCGGACGCTTCCGATCCCGCGTACACCCACGCGGACGCCGTCCGCGACCGGGAGCGGTTCGACGAGGTCCGGGAAGCGTTCTGGAAGGAAGAGCCACACTTCCGCGAGGTGCTTCGCACCCTCGAGTCGGACGAGGTCTTCGTCGTCCCGCTGTTTATCAGCGAGGGGTACTTCACCGAGCGGGTGATCCCCCGCGAGCTCCGGCTCGAGGGGTGGGACCCCGACCTGTGGGATTCCGACGGGACGAGCGCAACCCATGCGACGCTCGAGGCGGAAGACGTCGAGAAGACGGTTCACTACTGCGGTCCGGTCGGGACCCACGATGCGATGACCGACGTGATCGTTCGACGGGCGGAGTCGGTGACGGGCGACCCCGGGGTCGGCGAGGGATTCGGCCTCGCGGTCGTCGGCCACGGCACCGAGCGAAACGAGAACTCGGCGAAGGCGATCGAGTACCACGCGGACCGCGTTCGCGACCGGGAGCGGTTCGACGAGGTCCGGGCGCTGTTCATGGACGAGGAGCCCGAAGTCGACGACGTCACCGACTACTTCGAGAGCCGGGACGTCGTCCTCGTACCGCTGTTCGTCGCAGACGGCTATCACACCCGGGAGGACATCCCTGAGGACGTGGGCCTGACCGACGACTACCGGCGCGGCTGGGACGTCCCGGTCGACGTCGACGGCCACCGGATCTGGTACGCGGGCGCGGTCGGCACCGAGGGGTTGCTGGCCGACGTGCTCCTCGAGCGGGCGATCGACGCCGGGGCCGACGTCGACGTCGATATCGACGCGGCGGTGGATCCGGACCCGGATGCGGACTCGGACCCGACCGCGGAGGGCGCCGGTACGCCCCCGGAGTCAGAGCCAGAGCCGGAGCCGGAGTCGGAGTCGGGGAAAGAACGGACGCTCGAGGCCGGAGGTGAGGATGCATGACCGCGTCCGAGCCGCGGTTCGAGGCGACGCTCGATCCCGGCGCCCTCGAGTCGCTACTCGCCCGAATCGACCCCAATGGTGTCGACTTCGACGGGCTACGACTCGAGCCTGCGACCGCTGAAACGTACGATCTCGTCACGCCAAAGACGCAACGAGGGGGCGTCTCTCCGGCGGACCTCGCCGACGCCGAGCCGCCCGTGACGGCCTACCTCACCAACTGGCGCTACTGGCAGGACGTCGACGGCGAGGGGACCGCTCGCCGGGCCTTCCTGCGCTGGTGCGAGCGCGCGCCCCTCGCGGCGGCCGAGACGGAAACCACTCCCCAGGACGACCGCGAGCCGCTGCCGGTCCCGGAGCGATACGCCGCGCTCGAGGACGGGATCGACCGCGAGTGGGGGCAGTTGCGGATCACGGTGCGGTTGACCGACGACCCCGAAACCGCGCCCGGCGAGCGCGTCTACGACCTTACCCACCGCGCGGACGCCGACCGCGACCTCGCCGACCTCGAGATCCAGGACGGGCCACGGGACGCCCGTCGGATCGCGACCGAGGACGACGACGGACGGTACCGGCCGCTGAAGACCGCGCCGACGCTCGTCTCCGGATGGGCCTTCGTCGGCCTCTCCGGCGCAGAACTCGTCGAGACGGTCGATACCGTCTACCCGGCGACGATCGCCAACTGGCACCGCGAACTGCGCGGCGACCTCGACGTCGACCACTGGCGGGAGACGGCCGACAGACAGACCGGCATGTACGCCGACGTCGCCGACCTCCCGCGGGAGGCCGTCGAGTGGATGGCCGAAGCCTGCTGCGTCGACTCCCAGTGTCTCAAGCGCCGCGAGTGGGAGTACGCGCCCGAGGACGAACTCGCCGTCGACGGCGGCGACGGCCCGTTCCCCTGTCGGGAACCCTGCTCGCTCGTCGTCGCCGCGGCGCGGACGTGGACCGACCTCGAGCGGGAACCCGAACGCACGTACGAACTCGAGTTGACGCCGAGCGAGGCCCGGCAACTCGAGGCCCTGATCGACGCGGTCGCGGAGGGTCGAACCGACGAGATCCGGGAGGCCGACGTCGCGGACGGCGCGAACCGCTACCGGGCGCGGTACCTCCGGGCGAAACGGTTCGACGAGGACGGACTCGAGTTAGCGGATACCTCGTCCTCCGGCCCGAAGGGAGACTAGCGCGACTCAGCGACTACGATCATTCCGCGTTTCGAACGGGACGACTTATCCCGAGAGCAGAAGGAACCCGGCCACGAGAACGCCGGCGACGACCACGGCCAGCCCGATCGTCGCTGCCAGCCCGCCGATCGTCATCGCGGTCATCGTGGCGATAGCGACCGCGACGAGGCCGAGCGCGCCGACCGCGATCGTGCCGGGGTCGATCCCGCTCCCGGCAGCTAGGCGCTCGACGAGCGACGGATCGGGCTCCGTCTTCGAGGGCTCCGCGAGCGTCTCGTCGACGTCGATCTCGGGGGGGCCGGGTCGCACGATCACGTCGATCGCTACCGACTCCGATCCGTAGCCGGTCAGCACCTCCAGGCGACCCTCGATCGGCCCCTCGAGATCGATGTCGGGCTGGAGGGCGATCGGAACCGTCGTGACGTCGCCCGGTTCGACGTAGTAGTTCGGTTGGTCGATCGGGGCGACGCGAGCGAGATCTCCGTCGAGTCGACAGTGGACGTGCGCGGGGGTTTCGTGCCCCCGGAGAATCAGCGTTCCCGACCGTGCCCCCTCGAACTCGAGGGTGGGGTCGGGAGACGCGGCTGCGGACGCGGGCTCGGTGTCGGTCGCCGTGTCGTCGCCGGTGGCTTCGACCTCGAGCGAGTCGCTCCGGCCCCGGTTGACGTGGACGGTGATCTCGTTGGTCGACACGGTGGGTCGGTGATATCGGTTCCGCGTTCGGTGTCGGCGCGATACTGGACTGGCTGCGGCCGGCCGACTACGCGGGCGTTTCTTCGCGCATGTCCGGCGGCAGCAGGTTCGGAATGCCGTCCTCGATCGGGTACCGCTCGCCACACTCCGTACAGACGAGCGTGCCGGAGACGACCTCGTCTTCGTCTGCGTCCTCGTCGTCGGCGTACTCGGCGTCCTCGAGTTCGAGTTCGTGTTTATCGAGCGGACAGCGGAGGATCTCAAGCAACGACTCCTTCATAGTACGAAGGGTGGCCGCCTCCAGCAAAAGGTTTCGGGAATGCGACGGTACCGCGGTCCGTCGATCGGGCCGGATCGGTCGGCCGACGATCCGAACCGTCCCGATCCGGATGCCACGGGAAGGCGGGCGTTACTCGTAGGGGTCCTCGACGACGACCGTCTCCTCGCGACCGGGGCCGACCCCGACCGCGTAGATCGGCGTGTCGAGTTCGTCGGCGAGGTACTCGAGGTAGGTCCGGGCGTTCTCCGGAATCGCGTCGTACCCGTCCTCGGCGACTGCCTCCCAGTCGACCTCGGGCCAGCCGTCGAAGCTGCGGAAGTTGGCCTCGCACTCGCCCCACTGCTCGGTGGTCGAGGGTATCGTGAAGATTTCCTCGCCCTCGTGGTCGTAGCTGTGGCCGACCTTCACCTCGTCGAGCCCCGCAAGGACGTCGATGTGGTTGACGGCGAGCCCGGTAAAGCCGTTCACGCGGGCGGAGTGACGAAGCATCGGCATGTCGAGCCAGCCGACGCGGCGGGGACGGCCCGTGACGGTGCCGTACTCGCCGCCCTCCTCGCGGATGTACGTCGCCAGTTCCTCGTTTTCGCCGTCGCCCTGTTCGTCGTAGCCCGGCGTGTCGCCAACGACGCCGCCGAGTTCGGTCGGGAGCGGACCGCTGCCGACGCGAGTGAGGTAGGCCTTGACGATTCCGATGACTTCACCGTCGGCGATGACACCGGGGCTGAGTCCCGTTCCGACGGCCGCGCCGCCCGCGGTCGGGTTCGAGGACGTGACGTAGGGGTAGTTGCCGTGGTCGATGTCGATGATGGTCCCCTGCGCGCCCTCGAACATGACGGTCTGCCCGTCGGCCATCGCGTCCGTGAGGAACGTACTGGCGTTGACGGTCATCTCTTCCTCCTCGAGGCGCTGGCCGAACTCGCGGAACTCCTCGAAGAGCGCGTCGACGTCGAACGCGTCGGGATCATCGAGGTCCTCGACGGCGATGTCGTAGACGTCCTCGACGAGCGCCCGCTTCTGGGGGACGACGTACTCGAGGCGCTCCCGGAGCACGTCGGGGTCGAGCAGGTCGCCGATCCGGACCCCGCGGCGGCCGGCCTTGTCCTCGTAGGTCGGGCCGATACCGCGGCCGGTGGTGCCGACCTCCTGGTCGGACTCGCTTTTGACGTCTTCCTCGATGCCGTCGAGCACGCGGTGGAACGGCAGGATGACGTGGGCCCGTTCCGCGACTCGAACGTCCGGATCGAGGCCCTTCTCCTGGAGCGTAGAGATCTCGTCGAAGAGGGTTCGCGGGTTGATCACGCAGCCGTTGCCGAGCACGCCGATCTTGCCGCGAACGGCCCCCGAGGGAACGAGCGATAGCTTGTACGTCTCGCCGTCGTGGACGACGGTGTGTCCAGCGTTGTCGCCGCCCTGATACCGGGCGACGACGTCGGCAGCGTCGCCGTACAGGTCGACGACGCCACCCTTGCCTTCGTCGCCGAGTTGCGACCCGACGATTGTGACGGTCATAACAGCGGCGGATTCTTGCCGGGCCGATAAACAGATTACGGTATTGGCGGCACCCTGCCCGCGTCGGAGATCCCGACGCCGTCCGGGATCGAATCCTCTTTATCCGCTGGGTCCCTCCCCTCGAGTGACACGCAGCAGTCCCGCTTGACAGCCGTCGTCACCGGTCGAGCGGCCGACCTCCGACACGTTTCTCGGATTCGGATCGCAGTCTCCCGTCTCTCAACTCGAAACTCCTCAAAATCGGCGTCGGACCGGCCTCCGCAACCCGAAGCGTTAACTACTCGCAAGAACTATCTTCGGGTTGAGAGTGGTCGACCTGTTTCTGCGAGAGTAACCTTTAAAGGGTACAAAGACAAGTTAACAAATGCCATGATAGATAGACTTGAGAAGGAAGTCGATATGCTAGAACGGCATCTGCAGGTCCTGAAGATGGTCATCGAGAACGAGCCGATCGGGATCGTCAAAATGTCGAACGAGACCGGCTACCCCCACCACAAGGTTCGCTACTCCCTCCGCGTCCTCGAAGAAGAAAACCTCATCGAGCCCTCCAGCCAGGGTGCGATCAAAACCGAGCGCACCGCCGAATTCGTCGACGAACTCGACGGCAAACTCGACGACATCATCGACAAACTCGACGGAATGAAGATCGAGGACGTCCCCGAAGTCGAAAACTAACGCCGACTATCGGACCGACTCGCAGTCGATATCCACCTCCACCGATCGCCCGGAGCGACGCCGACGTGGGGTATCGACTGACCGTTTTTCTGTTCTCCTTCGTCGAATACGCGATCCCACACCAGTTCCGACTGGCGAGGGCAATCGTAACGTAACTGGACAGTCACAGGATCCGCTGTCGACTCGGCACCTACCTGACGCGTCTCGAGAGCGTCTCGACTCGAACACGACCCGAAATCGTGGACCGTGATCCCCCTTACAGTTCGGGGACGTTCATGTGGAACCCTTCCGACCGGGACTCTACCAGACAGAGGTGGTACCCCTGCTTGCGCGAGAGGTTGACGTAACTCAGCTTCGAGCCGCGGCTGAGGAATCCGCTGCTGGTCGCCTGTTCCGTGACCTCGAGCGCCCCCGGTTCGAAGTAACTCGAGGTAACGGCGATGGCGGCCGCGAGGTCGGGGTAGTTGGCCTTGACCGCCGAGGCCGCTTCCTCCAGTTCGGCGAGCGCGGACTCGGTCACCGGGTCGCGGGAGTCGTTGAGCGTCGCGGCCACGAGCGGGTTCCCCCGTTTGTCGAACGCGACGACGTCGAACGTCACTCGATCGGGAACGTCCTCGGTGTCGTCGTCCTCGAGCGAGATAGTGGCGTCCAGTTCCGCGCGGTCGATCCGCGGGATTGCGTCGTAGAGGTCGGCGAGCCCGTTGGCGTGGCCCGTATCGCGGATCTCGTAGAGCGCCCGCTCCGTGAGCCACTCGACGAACCGGTAGGCCATCGACGAGGTGAGAAACTCCTCGTAGGACTGGCCGTCGACCGCGACCTCGCTGGCGTCGAACTCCGTATGGTGCTCGAGCCGCAGGTTCGTCGCGACGTCGCCCCGGTCGGCCTGGCCGTCGTGGGCCGTCTCGAGGGTCGGCTGGCTCTTCGAATCGTACCGGACGAAGAGGTTCGTGCCGGAGAGCGCCCGTGATGGGGCGAGGTCGGTCGCGAAGGACTCGGTTCCGGCCTCTTGCATGCCGCCATCGCGTGCCCGCTCGAGTTCGGTCTCCAGTTCGTCGATGCGGGACTGGAGGCGGTCGACCTGTGCCGACAGTTCCTCGTTTTCCTCGCGGAGCTTGTCCCGTTCGGCAGCCAGTTCCTTGGCCTTCGACTCGACTGCGTCGCGGCGCTGCTCGAGTTCCTCGACGCGCTGGGCCAACTGATTGACGCGTTCGCTTTTCCCGTCGGCGGTCGTCCCGGATCGCCGTCTACTCTCGGTGTTACGGGACCCGGCCTGGGGGTCGGTTGGGTCGCGAGGTGTGCTGGATGGGGATGCCGACCCTGATCCTGCTCCTGCTCCGGAACTGGAACTGGAACCGGAACCGGAACCGGAACCGGAGCCAGCGTTGCGGGCCGACGGCGAGTTCCCGCCCGCGGCCGCACCTGCGCCAGCGCCAGCGCCGGCACTCGCGTTCGAGGCGGCTCCCGACGCGGCGCTCGAGGCTCCCGACTCGTCTGTGGTCTTCTCCGGATCGATCGACGGAATGCTCCTGGTCTCGCGCCACTGTTCTTCCTCCTCGAACCGTTCCTCGAGGTCGTCCTCCGTCTGCTCGTCGCCGGTCCGGTCGGGTGTGGCGGGCGGTTCCGGTTCTGGCTCCGCGTCTTCCTCGTCCTCGGCAGTCCAGGAAATCCCGCTCTGATCGAGCTGTTCGGCTGCGGCTTCGACCGCTTCGGGGTCGGGGGAGCCGGTCGAGGTTGAAGTCGACGCGCTCGCGGGCTCGGAACTCGAGTCGGGTGTCGACTCCGTTGCCTGCTCGGGCGTGGACGGCTCGGCTTCCTCGATCGACGCGTCGGCGTCGGTATCGGCGGGCGGGGCGGGAATGGCGGTGTCGTCCTCGACCGCGGAGTCACCCGACGACTCGCCGTCGGTGATACCGCGGGACCCACCCTCGAGATCGTCGGCATCGTCAGTCGTGATCCCGGACGGATCCGTGCTCGCGTCCGTCTCGGAGGTGTCGGACTCCTCGAGCGTGACGTCGAACGTGCTGGACTCGTCGGCTCCCGCCTCGATGCCGGCTCCGGGATCGACGTCGGCCCCGCTCGGGTCGCCGCTCGAGACGTCGATCTGCTCGATCGCGGACTCCGTGGGGTCGGTTCCGGGTTCGGACTGGGTCCGGCCGGCGTCCGGTTCCGTCGCGGTCGATTCCGTTCCGGATCCCGCCGTTCCCTCGTCGGGTTCCTCCTCGCCTGGAACGTCGGTCACCTCGATGTCGACGTCGGTCACCTCGTAGATGCCGACCTCGTCGGCCGCGCGTTCGAACGCCTCCTCGCCCGTGACGAGCCGTTCGGCGTTGCCGATGTAGGCGGCGGCCATCCGGCGACCGCCGTAGTAAACCGCGTAGTAGTCGCCGCTGAGAACGTTCTCGCTCAGTTCGATGTACCCGGTGAACGACCCGTCCTGGAGGGTGCTATCGACCTCTTTCAGGGGCGTGTCGTTGGTGTAGTACTTGGCCCGCGTGTCGCCGCCGCGTTCTTCCATCGTACACAGCAGCGGCAGCGACGGATGCGGTGCCTGATAGAGCGTGCCGGACGCGTTCCGGAAGTCCTCGATGTCGCCGTCGAACACGCCGACGATACGGCCGTTGAGCAGAAAGAGCCAGGTGCCCGCCGCGGTAACCGCCCCCGAGAAGTCGTCGGCGGCGAGATCGGAGAGACCATCGTAACCGCCGCTGAACGGGCGAGAATCCCACTGCTCGACGCGTTCTTGCGTGCGTGGGTCCATAATTTAACAAGCGGTAACCCCACCAAATACGTTTCGCCTAGATCTTCGACTCGGCGTCCTCGGCCAGCTCCTTCATCCGCTTGCCGATCCGGCCGGCACTCGAGAACTCGTCCTCGCTCATTCCCTTCGCGAGGGCGTTACCGAGGACGAACACGGCGTGTTTGTGTTCGCTCTTCGATTTGTGGACGTGGGAGGGGTCGACGTCGAGCTGGTGGTACGGGTCGAACAGTTCCTCGTCGACGTCCTCCCGCTGGGAGAAGTACTCCATGATGACGACGAGTTCTTCGTGAAGCTCGAGAAGTTCGTCCTTGTGCATGTCCGCGCATACGGACGGTCGGGGCTTAAGGGTTGTGTGGCCCTCAGTCGCAAAACCGGCGTGGACGGGTCCCTCGAAGGCTGACGGCGATTTCGAGCGTTCGTCAGCGTCGGCCCGACGACAGCGGTTCAGCCCCGCTGCCGGGGGGCGATTCAGCGTCGATCACGACTGCCACCATGGACGACCCGAGGAATCGAGAAGCGCGCAACGGCAGAAACGGGCGATGGGGTGGCGACGGCCTCCAGCGAGGGGACTCGAGGCGTGGCACGGTAGCGCGGTCGAACGGGACCGATCAGTCGTCCGCGACGGTCACGTCCCGGTTTCGCTGGCCGGCCGGGAACCACGCGAGTTCGTGGTCGGCGGTCACGCGAACGGCGACGCGCTCGTCGAGGTCGATCCGGTCGGAGTGGTTGTGCATGCACTCGATCGTTTCCCCGGAGTCGAGTTCGACGCGGTACAGCACCGTCGGGCCGAGATACCGGCGGTAGACGACGCGCCCGTTCGTCTCGCCGTCGTCGGCCGGGAACGCGGTCACGTCGTCGGGGCGGACGAGCAGGTCGATCTTGCTGCCGTCGTACTGGTGGGCGAGGCCGTTGACGTCGTCCCGGAGCACGCGACCGATTGCCGTCCGGACCTGATCGCCCTGTACCTCACCCGAGAGGAAACTCGCGTGTCCCAGAAAGCCCGCGACGAACCGCGACTTTGGCTGCTGGAAGACGCGCTCGGGCGTATCTACCTGTTCGATGTTCCCGTCGTTCATCACGGCAACGCGGTCCGAGATGGAGAGGGCCTCCTCCTGGTCGTGCGTGACCGAGACGGCGGTGACGCCGGTTTCCTTGATGATCCGGCGGACCTCTTCGCGCATCTCGACCCGGAGGTCGACATCGAGGTTCGAGAACGGTTCGTCGAGCAAGAGCATCTCCGGTTCGGGTGCCAGCGAACGGGCGAGCGCGATCCGCTGTTGCTGGCCGCCGGAGAGTTCGTCGGGGTAGTCCTCGTCGTGTTCCGAGAGCCCGACCAGTTCGAGCAGTTCGTCCACGCGGGCGTCCCGTTCCTCCTGGCTCCAGTCCTGCAGGCCGAATGCGATGTTCTCGCGCGCGGTGAGGTGGGGAAACAGCGCGAACTCCTGGAAGACGACGCCGACGCCCCGATCCTCCGGCGGGACGAACCGGCCGTTGCCGGCGACCGAGTCGTGACGGAGGGTGATCCGGCCGGCGTTCGGTTTCTCGAGGCCGGCGATCAGCCGCAGCGTGGTCGTTTTACCGCAGCCTGACGGGCCGAGGAGGGTCAGAATTTCGCCGTCGTGGACGGACAGCGACAGCTCCGAGATAACCTCTTCGGCCCCGTACTGCTTGGCGACGTCCTCGAGTTCCAGCACGACGTCTCCCGTCGCTTCTGGGGTCGCCGTCGATTCGTCGGCGGCCGTCGTCAGTAGTTGCCCGTTCGCCATGGTCGACTCCGGCGTCTGCCGGCGTACATAGGTTTAGGGACGCCTAAAACACTTATAGTTGCCGGTCCGTTCCAGCCACCTGGGAACACGAACGAAGACTCAGAGTTCGACGCCGCTGGGGATCAGGCTGTGCTGGCGGAGCAGGCTCCCCTCGTCGTCGTAGACGAGAAACGTCCGTTTGTCGTAAGTGACGTAGGGTTCCCCGTCGAGAGTGATCTCGACCTCGTACCGCCCGTCGTCGTCGTTGGCGGCCTCGCCATAGCCGCGGGCCGCGCGGATGAACTTCAGGACGTCGTCGGCCGCTTCGTTGAGTTCGAGGATGAATTCGCCAGTGATCCGGTTCGTCACGCTCACGACGCCGCGGGCGTCGTCGCCGAGCGGGTCCTGAAGCCGCAGGGCGACGTCCGTCTCCCCGGCCTCGAGGACGTCGCCGTCGGTCCCCGTAAGGCGCTCGCGGAGCATCGTCGCCGGGCCGGTAAAGTCGATCGATACCGAGGGTTTGCAAGGCTCGTCGTCGGTGTCGACCCACTCGACGTTATCGACGTCTAGCGTGAAGTGCTCGCGCCTCATTCCGTGGTTCGTAGTTAGTCCTCCCAGCGTATGAACGTAACGCACGACGGATCGTCGAAACGAACCGCCTGCACGCGGAAACGGACCATCGACGGACTCGCCCCTCGGCGCGTGGCCGCCTGTTTTAAGACCGTCCGCTCGAGATAGTCGGTGACACGAGCGGCAGCTACGATGACTGACCAGCGCGAACCGGACGGGGGAGCGGGGGGAGACCGACCCGAAGCGGGTGTCGGGAGTGACACCGAAGCCCGCGCGGACGTCAGCGCCACGGACGACGCGGCTGTGGTGCCCGATGCTGCCGACACCGACACCAACGCCGACGGCAACGCCAACGGCAACAGCGACGGCGACGCCGACGCCGACGGTCGGCAAGCCAGCGATAGGGTCTGGCCCGACTCAGATGGCTCCACCCTCGAGGCCGAGACCGCCGAGACCGCCACGGGCGAGAACGGGACGGACTCGCTGTTCGCGACCGCCCGCCGGACGATCCGGCGCGTCCTCGAGACGATCCGCGGCTCGAGCATCGAGGTCGTCGACTACGACCCGAGCGTCCACGGCTCGCTGGTCTCGTTCGACGGGGAAGACGGAATCGAGGAGGTCGATCGCTACTGGGTTAACGCGCCGTTTTCCTTCGTTACGATCGGCTACGATGCGGAACGCAACCAGCACCGGTACCGGACCGTCGAGCCGACCCTGACCGCGGAGGAACGGGTCCTGATCGAGACGCTCCAGGACGACGTTCGGGATCCGCTGTTGTATCGGGAGGCCGACGGCGACGACGTCGAGTCGATCCTTCAGGAGACGATCCGAGAGTACCTGGAACGGTACGGGGCCGAGGTCGACGTCGCGACGTTCTACCGCCTGTTCTACTACATCCACCGCGATTTCCGGGGGTACGGCCGACTCGATCCGATCATGCACGACCCCCGCGTCGAGGACGTCTCCTGTGACGGCTACGACCTGCCGATCTTCGTCTACCACGAGGAGTACACCGACGTCGCGACGAACGTCGACTTCGAGAAGGAGGCGCTCGACCGGTTCGTCGTCCGACTCGCCCAGCATTCCGGCCGGCACATCTCGATCGGCGACCCGATGGTCGAGACCACGCTTCCGGACGGTTCGCGCGCGGAACTCGCACTCGGCGAGGAAGTCACTCCACGGGGGTCGGCGTTTACCATCCGAAAATACGCGGACGAGCCGTTCACCCCGATCGACCTGCTCGAGTACGGAACCTTCAGCGTCGAACAGATGGCCTACCTCTGGCTGGCGATCGAGCACAACAAGAGCCTGATCTTCGCGGGCGGGACGGCCTCGGGGAAAACGACGAGTATGAACGCCATCTCGATGTTCATTCCGCCCCGTTCGAAGGTGCTGACGATCGAGGACACCCGTGAACTCCAGTTGTACCACGATAACTGGCTCTCCTCGGTCACCCGCGAGCGCCTTCACGAGGGGAAAGACGTCACGATGTACGACCTGCTGCGGTCGGCGTTGCGCCATCGCCCCGAGTACATCGTCGTCGGCGAGGTCCGTGGCGAGGAGGCGATCACCCTCTTCCAGGCGATGAACACCGGCCACACCACCTACTCGACGATGCACGCCGACTCGGTCCAGACGGTGATCAACCGCCTCGAGAACGAGCCGATCAACGTCCCGCGACCGATGGTCCAGAGCCTCGACATCCTCTCGGTCCAGACGCTCACCAGGCTCGACGACGGTCGCGTCCGGCGCAACAAGGTAATCGCCGAGATCGAAGGCATCGACCAGCGGACCGGTGAACTCGACTACTCGACGGCCTACACCTGGGACGGCGAGACCGACACCTTCCGGTCGAGCGGTAGCCACGTCCTGACCGAGATCCGGGACGAACGGGGCTGGTCCCAGAGCGAGTTGCTGACGGAACTGCGGAACCGGAAACGGTTCCTCGAGTACCTGTGGGACAACGGGATCACCGACTACCGGCGGTTCACGGCGCTGGTCAACGAGTACTACGCGGACAAGGAGCGCGTCCTCGAGACGATCGAGGCCGAGGAGGCCGACGCCGACGCCGACGCCAAGGACGAGGACCAGGATAACCCGGAGAACCGCCGCGTGACGATCGACGACATCACCTCGAGCCGTGACGGGGGCGCTACCGGGAACGAAACCGAAACCGAAACCGAAACGGAAACGGAAACCGACGGCGGCACCGCCGACACGGACGCCGACGCCGCCGACCGCGGGGACGGCCGACGACGATGAGCCCCGTGCTCGCGAACGCCGTTCCGCTGGCTTTCGCCTTGCTCCTGTGTGCGGCCCTCGCCCTCGGGACGGTCCACAGCGGGTTCGATCGTCTCGTCACCCGGACCTCGATCCGGTTGTTCGGCGACTACGTCGACGAGTTCCGGGGCGAACATCCCGACAGACAGTCGGCGCTGCGGGCCGCGCAGTTCCCGGTCACCTACCGGGAGTACGGCTCGAAGACGGTGCTGTACGCGGCGACCCTCGCGCTCGTTGGGGCGATCCTCGGTATCTACGCCATCTGGGGTCTGCTCCGACTGCTCGCGATCGACCCCGAAATGATGCGCGAGGCGCTGCCGGGCGCCCTCGAGTTCCTGGCGAATCTGGGGGGCGTCCCGACGCTATCGGCGGGCGAACTGTTCGTCCTCGTGCTCGTCTCTTCGCTGACGGTCGGGGCGCTTTCGGGGACCGCGACCTACTGGCTGCGCTGGTGGTATCCCGGGTACGTCGCCGACGAACGGGCCAGGCGGATCGAGACTGCGCTGCCCTCGACGGTCGCGTTCGTCTACGCCCTCTCGAAGAGCGGCATGGAGTTCCCGAAGGTGGTCCGGATCGTCGCCGCCCAGGAGGACACGTACGGCGAGGCCGCCGCCGAGTTCGAGATCGCGGTCCGGAACATGGACACCTTCGGGATGGACCTCGTCAGTGCCCTCCAGGAGATGGGGCGGCGTACCCCCAGCCCACAGTTTCAGGAGTTCACCGAGAACCTCGTCAGCGTCCTCCAGAGCGGACACAGCCTCTCGTCGTTCCTCGAGCGCCAGTACCACGACTACCAGGAGGAGTCCGAGTCACAGCAGGAGTCGACCATCGAACTGCTCGGGACGCTCGCCGAGGCCTACGTGACGGTCCTCGTCGCCGGTCCGCTCTTTCTCATTACGATCCTCGTGGTCATCGGAATCGCCGTCGGCAACACGATCACCCCGCTCCGGGCGCTGATCTACCTGATTCTGCCGTTCGCTAACTTCGGGTTCATCGTCTACCTGAGCATGGTGACCGAGTCGGTGGTACCGGGTTCGGGTTCGGGTTCGGGTTCGGGTTCGGGTTCGGGATCGAGTGCGGACGATGACGACGACGTCGCTTCCCGTCCGGCCGCCGGCACGGACTCGAGGCGAGCCACAGGTGGACGAACCGATGGCGGTTCGACGGTCGGGGACGACGATGGGAGAACGGACACCGTCTCCGCAAACGTCGAGCGCGTCCGCTACTACCGCCACGTAGACCGAGTCCGGCAGCAACTCGGACGCCCGGTCGAAACCCTGCTCGAGCGGCCGAACATGGCGATCGCCGTGTCCGCACCGGTCGCGCTCGCGGCGGTGCTCCGGAAACTTCCCGCGGCGTTCGTCGGGGAGGGCTTCGATCCGACGGTCGTCGACGATACGATCGCGGTCGGTGCGTTCGGGGTATTGACCGTCTTCGCGATCTGTTACGAACTCCACCGGCGACGGATCAACGCGATCGAGGCCGCCGTCCCGGACCTGCTCGATCGACTCGCGAGCGTCAACGAGGCAGGGATGTCCGTCGTCTCCGCGTTCGACAAGGTCCGAGAGTCCGATCTCGGGCCGCTAGGAACCGAACTGGATCGCGTCTGGGCCGACGTCCAGTGGGGCTCAGATCTCCAGACCTCCCTCCGGCGGTTCGAGACCCGCGTTCGAACCCGAGCGACCTCGCGGGTCGTAACCCTGTTGACGGAGGCGATGAACGCGAGCGGCAACCTCTCGACGGTGCTTCGGATCGCCGCTCGCCAGGCCGCGGCCGACCGTCGGCTCAAGCGGGAGCGAAAGCAGGCGATGATGGAGTACACGATCGTCGTCTACGTCTCGTTTTTCGTCTTCCTCTTTATCATCGCCGTGCTCGCGGGCTACCTGCTGCCGAACCTGCCGACCGAGGGCGTCGATGCGGCGAGCGGAGGCCCGGAGGTCGACGGCCTCGGCGGCCTCTCCGAGGATGCGGCGACGACCTACAGCACCCTCTTCTACCACGCGACCCTCGTCCAGGGGCTACTGTCCGGGTTGATCGCCGGCCAACTGAGCACCGGCGACGTTCGGGCCGGCGCGAAACACGCTGCGGTCATGATCGCGCTGACGGTCGTGCTGTTCACGTTCCTCGGATAGCTCCCGTCGTCGCCTACCGCGAACCCTTTTTACGTGTACGACGAACGGCCGACGATGGCCGACGATCAGCCGGACGGAACGGGTGCCGAACCGGAAGCCGGGTCGAAATCGACGGAACCGGGGGAGCCGGATCGAGCGGCGGTCCGTGACACCTACGATCGGATCGCCTCGCACTTCGCCTCCACCCGGGAGTACCCCTGGCCCGAAGTCGAGGCGTTCGTCGACGATCACGGGAGCCTCGAGGCCCCCACCGTCGGCCTCGATCTCGGCTGTGGCAACTGTCGACACGCCGAACTACTGGCCGACGTACCCGACCTCGAGACCGTCGTCGGCGTCGACGCCAGTCGCGGCCTGCTCGAGACCGGCCGTGAGCGAGCGGGCGAGCAAGGGTTCGACGTCGAACTCTGCCAGGGGGACGCATCGACGCTTCCGCTGGCCGACGGCACCGTCGGCCTCGCGGTCTACGTCGCGACGCTGCACCACCTCCCGACCGCGTCCGTGCGCCGCGCGAGCCTCGACGAACTCGCACGGGTCCTCTCGCCGGACGGACGCGCGCTCGTCAGCGCGTGGTCGACGGCCCACGACCGGTTCGACGCCGACGGCACCGAGGGCTTCGACACGACCGTCGAGTGGACTCTACCCGGCGGCGAGACGGTCGACCGGTTCTACCACATCTACGCCCCCGAGGAGTTCGAACGGCAACTCGAGCGCAGCGACCTCGAGGTCGTCGACTGGGAACTCTCGAGCGGCAACTGTTACGCGACGGTCGCCGGGGCCGACGGTTCTGTACGGTGAGGTCGATACTGCAACCCCACACGGAGCGAAATTGTCAGCCACGAGCATATTCACCGATTTTCCGTCAGTCAGGCCCGGACGATAAAACATTCTTCTTCAAGAAATGGAACTAAATGAAGTAAAACGTCTGCAAGGGTCCGTAATCCCCGTTAACCGCTTCCGGATTTTATGATCTCCACACCCCCAGCCTCGACTGCGCCATGACGCGTACCACCCGACGTTCGATGATGAAGCTCGCAGGCGCATCGCTTGCCGCAGTTACCGTCCCCGCGACGGTTTCCGCCGAGGACGAGGAGACGCGCTGGACCGTCGCCGAAACTCCCATCGACAGTACCCTCCACGACGTCACCCACACGGCGACGAACGCACACGCGGTCGCGGACGGTGGCCTCGTGATCGAGCGCACCGACGCGGGCTGGGAGGTCGTCCTCCAGGGCGGGCCCACCGGCAACGGCAACGACCTCTTCGGCGCGGACGTCACCGACGACGGCGAGCGGCTCTGGATCGTCGGCGCGAGCGGCGCGATCGGCGAGTACGACGTGATCACCGGGAACCTCGTCGACCGCTCCGCGCCCAACGACTTCACCGCGAACTTCAACGACGTCGCGGTCACCGGCCCCGCCGGCGATGCGGACGTCTACGTCGCCGACGACTCCGGGTCGATCCACTACAGCTTCGAGAACGGCGAGGAAGGGACCTGGGAGTACGAGGTCCCCGGCAGTGGCTCCGGCTTCCCCGCCATCGAGTTCCACGACGACCGCGCGGGCCACGCCATCGACACGAACGGCAAGGTCTTCGCCACCGACGACGGCGTCACCTGGAACCCCATCGGCATCGAGGACGCCGACGTCACGTTCTACGGCCTCGACAGCGACGCCGCGGACGACGTCACCGTCAGCGGCGGTAACGCCTCGATCTTCGAGTACGACGGGAGCCAGTGGATCCCAGAGAGCCTCGGGGACGCCGACCTCTTCGACGTCGAGACCGAGGGCCGTGACGGCTACGCCGTCGGCGGCGGTGGGGTGATCTTCGAGCAGGAGGACGGCGAGTGGACCCAGAACGCGACCCCGGTCGGCGAGAACCTGCAGGCCGTCGACCGCGGCAGCGTCGACCTCGCAGTCGGGAGCGGCGGGATCGTCCTCGAGCGATAACGCGCTCGAGCGGCGGATCGGTCGTCGATCCGCCGGCTCGACGGTCCGCCGGTTCGACGGTTCGCTCCCGATCACCGATCGACACACCACCGACCCCCACGACATCGACACACCCCACACCCACCACAGCCACCGAAATCGCCACCGAGGCCGTTCCGACGGCCAACTACACCCACATCCGGTTCCAGGAACCGATACGGCGGGTTCGTTCGCTTCCGTGTTCGCTCGAGATCGATAGAGGACGGCCGAACGAAAAAGGAAGACCCTTAAACACGGAGCGAAAAATCCAGGGTGCGCGCGGATGGTCTAGTGGTAGGACCTGAGCCTTCCAAGCTCATGGCCCGGGTTCAAATCCCGGTCCGCGCATTGCTGTCGCGAACAAACTCGTGAGCGACAGCAATCGTACGAGGATTCAAATCAGACCGAGGTTCTGCGAACGAAGTGAGCAGGTTCTCGGGCGTGGGTCAAATCCCGGTCCGCACATACCTCGTTCTCCGCGTCGGTAACGCCGGTTCGATCGAAGAGCATCTCAGTGCAGTAAGCCAGCGACCCACGAACAGGTTCACGTGAAACTGGACGAGACGTGGCTCGTTGCTTCCGGGTTTCCTCACATAGACAGTACACGGTCCATTAAGAAACCGAGAACATCGTCCTCGTACCCGAACCATCAGCGAAACACCTCAACTCTCGGCAGCGCATTTCCTACCGAGACCATCGACGCAAGCTCGTCGATTGGATGCTATCCGAGGGAAAACACCCGAAGCGATCGACCGGCTACGCCCTTTCGACGACTCGTCAACGAGCGTACCGTCTCGATACGCTTTACCGAAAAACGTGGAAGCAGAGAATCGATACACAGAGAAGATCACGCCCACACATGCGGACGCCTGGATGGAAGAGTTATCAGAGACGGATCACTCCCAGAGCTACAACCACTGCTGTCAGAAAACGGTGCAGACGTTGTTCAAGTGGAAGCGATACGAGTTCGATAGCGCGGTCGAATGGGGGCCGAAACTATCGTTTGGATCGCGATCGCTCCACAGTCCGCGCGATTTTCTCACGCGTGACGAGCGGGAGCGGGTCTGGGAGGCCGCGCTCGAGCAGATGGGATGATTTCTGTCCAAATAATTAGCTCACGCACAAGGTTATTGTTCTCGAGGTCAAATAATAGATCAAGATATGGCTGACGACGAATCTCTGGCACCACCCGAAGCGATCGAGATCGGGGACGAGGCGGAACATACCGACGAATGGACGGAGGAGATGCCGGGAGTCGACCGCGTGATTTCGGTCGCGTTGACGCTCGAACAACCGCGGACGGCGGACTGGATCGCGGAGCAAGCGGAGGTATCACCGACGACGGCACGGGGGCACCTCGAGCGGTTAGTTGATCTACATATCCTGAGTGCCGTCGAACAGCGAGGTGCGAAGACGTACTACCCAGATGCCGCGTACCAGCGGTTCAAAGAAGTATCACAGTTGATCGAGGAACATACTCGCGACGAGATCGAGACGATAGCGGTCACTGCAAAGGAGGACATCGAGGAACTCAGGGAAACGTACGGTGTCGAGAGCCCAGACGAACTGCGGAAACTCGCGACGGCTGAAGACACCTCCTCGACGGAGGCGCGGGAATACTTCAAAAAGGCTTCCGAGTGGGACTCACACTCGCACATGGTCTCGATAGCAGAGGAAGCGCTCGAGCGATACGAGAAATTCAGCGAGCACTACCAACCGCCGGTAGATTCTGCTGTATAAATGTATCTCGGCGCTTTGCTGGCAGATGGCGGATCCGACCCGATCGGGCTCTCCGGTCGTCGTGGTCGGATCTTCGAGCAGTTACGGGTCAACCTGAACCACCACCCCGCGACCGAGACGGTAGCCGTCAGACCGACACGTGACCAGAAAGACAGGAAACTCGTCGCTCACTTCGATACGCAGATCCTGGTCGATGGGCTCGTCGACGCGGACGAAGCCAAACTCGAGATCAACTGGTGGACGCATCCGGTCGGGATCGACGACCAGTTCAAGTTCCACTACGTCGAGTCGTCGGGCTACGATTGCGGCTGGCACCGACAACCGCATCCGGAGGAGTCGGACATCCCGTTCGACCACTTTCAGCAGCGAGCCTCGCCGGGGAGCGACTACCAGTACCAGGGCGTCGACTTTCTGGAAGACACTCCCGTCGGACTACTGTGGGAAGTGACGCGAACGCGACTTCCGAGGATCATCCGGGCGCGGTACGATTCTGAGACGGAGTTTTGAGATTCGTCGGCTATCGCGTCGTAATCCCCTGGTGACGGTCCATGTCGCGTCGCCCGATGAACCGCAGCAATCGCACACGAATCGCCTCAGGTGTCATGTTCTCGAGTCCGTCGTCGGTCGGGAAATCAGGATCAGTGATCACGTAGTCTGCCTTCACATTCGGGTAATCGTTCGGATCGATCACTGAGACCCCGTACGGTGAGAGATCGTGATCAACTGAAAACACTGGTAGACCGGATGGTACGTATTACAGTTCCAAGCTCATGGCCCGGATTCAAATCCCGGTCCGCGCATTGCTGTCGCGAACAAACTCGTGAGCGACAGCAATCGTACGAGGATTCAAATCAGACCGAGGTTCTGCGAACGAAGTGAGCAGGTTCTCGGGCGTGGGTCAAATCCCGGTCCGCGCACTTCTCCCCTACTCGACCGAACAGCGACGACGTCGGGATCGTCCAACCCTATCACTCCGGTTCGGAGTACGCGAACTCGTCGCCGTTCCCGCCGTTCTCGGCGTCCGCACGGCACGCTTTTCCGGAAGTTCCGTCCTCGAGGACGCGAACCCCGTCTCCGCGGGCGCTGAGTTGCCGCTGGGGGTAGGGAATCCCGATCCCCTCGCGGTCGTAGGCCGTCTTGAGTTCGTGGACGACAGACCGGATCGTCGTCCACTTCTTGTGGGCGTTGGGCTGATCGATCCAGAACCGACACTCGAGGGTGATCGCCGAGTCGCCGAACTCGGTCGGGATCACCTGCGGTTTCGGGGCCGGGGCGACGTCGTCGACCGCTTCCATTGCCTCGATCGCGACGTTCTCGGCGCGCTCCAGATCGGTATCGTAGTCGACGCCGACCTCGAGGCGCAGTCGCAGCCGGTTGCGCTTGCTCCGGTTGATGACCGTACTCGAGGAGACGCGATCGTTCGGCAGGACGACGATCTCGCCGTCGAAACTCCGCAGTCGCGTGTTGATGATCGTGATGTCGATCACCATCCCCTCGTGGTCGTCGATCCGGACCCAGTCGCCGATCTCGAACGGCCGGGAGAACATCAGCACGAAGCCGGCGATCAGCGAGCCGAGCGTCTGCCTGGCGGCCATGCCGAGTACGATCCCGAGGAACCCGGCCCCGACGAGCAGGCCGCCGAGATCGACCCGCCACAGCGAGAGCGTCGCGAGGCCGACCGCGATGAAGATCGTCACCTGCAACACCCGGAAGACGACGCCCTCCTGGTGGGCCGTCACGTAGTTCGCGTCCGCGAGCCAGTCCTCGAGGCGCTGCTCGAGGTATCGCGTCCCGACGACGGCGCCGGTCAGGAGCCCGACCGTCAGAAGCACTTTGAGGAAGTACGGGAGCACCTCGGCGAACCCGGAGACGGCAAGCGCCGCCAGCGAGGCGTATCCCCAGACGACGAGCAACCCGAGGCCGGTTGCGGCGAGCACCGCCGCCTGTAGGATCCGGACCACCGCCCGCATCGGGAACGGTACATCGAGCAGGTCGTCGACGGTCTCGAGCAGGGTTCCGGCCTCGCTCTCCCGGAGGGTACGACCGACGAGAGCGACGGCTCGCCGGACGACGATCGGCGCGAGGACGAAGCCCACGAGTGCTGCGACCAGAACCAGGCCTACGCTGACTGCCATCCGACCTTCCGTCGAAGTGACCGCCTCGAGGGCGGTCCGCATCGTATCGACGCTTTCGAGCACCGTTCCCCACTCGCGACCGTGTCCAGTTAACGCTGGTTGCCGATTCCTTGCGAATCCGTGCACTGTCCCTACGCCGGTTCCGGCCGAACGTCCCGCTATGAGCGATACCCGATACGAGGAAGGCGACCAGGTGGCCGCGCCCGACGGGAGTGGCGTCGTGGCTGCCGTCCTGACCGACGACTTCGAGTTCCCGCAGGGTGGCAGCGACGGAGACGAGGGTGGGGAGGACCTCGTCCCGGTCGACGCCAGCGACGACCGACCGGCCTACGTCGTCGGCCTCGAGACCGTCGGCTCCAGGGTCTACCGTGCGTCGGCACTCGAGAAGACTGATCTCGAGGACGAAGAGGCGACCGACGCGACGGACGGCGACGCGCTGACTGACGTCGTCGACGAAGACGTCGACGCGCTCGACGGGCTTCCGGAGGGGTGGGACCGCGACAGCGTCCTCGAGTACTGGTCGTCGATCGGCGGCTCCTGGGAGTCCTGCGTCGACGATATGACCGACGAGTTCGACGAGGAACGAGCGAAGGAACACTGCTCGGCGATGAAAGACGAGGTGTTGCGGACGACGCGGTGGCGAAATCGGTTCTGATCGCGGGTCGTCAGGAATCCTCGTCGTCTTCGGCGTCCTCCTCCATATCGACCGACGACTCCTCGCCGGGAATCGTCCACTCGAGTTCGACCTCGAGTTCGAACTCGTCGCCCTCGTCCTCGTGTTCGCGCTCGAGTTCGATCTCGTACTCTACGATCTCGTCGCCAGCGGGCGTCGGAACCGTTACGGAGGTGCCTTCGGCCTCGAGTGTCAGTTCGCCTCCCTCTCGGTCGTCACTGTCACCGCCCTCGGCGGCCTCCTCGAGGGCGTCTGCGAGTTCGCGGAGGCTGTCCGGTACCTCTCGGAGCGGGACCTCGAGTTCGGTCTCGAGGAGTTCTTCTTCCTCTTCCTCTTCCTCTTCCTCTTCCTCCTCTTCTTCCTCTACCTCGTCTTCGGATTCGGATTCGGTCTCCTCGTCGTCTTCGATCTCGGTCTCGCTCTGGGGATCGTGTTCGTCGTCGGACATCACTCGAGGGTTCCACGCCGACCGACAAAAATCCGCGCGCCGATCTCGAGCGCGGGTGACGTCTTCGCTGTGGGCAGGGACGGGGAACGGGAAATGAGGGACGGGAACGAGGGACTTAGTTGCCGGCGGTCGTACGCCCGCCGTGGACCTGGAGTACGAGATACTCGGCTGGCCGACGGACGGACCGACGCTCCGGCTCGATCACGAGCGGTTCAGCTACGCCGGCAAGTTCGTCATGTCGAACACGGGGAAGGCAGTCGCCCGCGAGGCCGACGAAGCCGAACGGGGAACGGAAACGGGGGGCATCGTCGCCGCCCTCGCGTTCAACGAGGATCGAACCGACGAGGGCACGCTGTGGCTGCGCTACGTCACCGTCGCGCTCGACCGCCGCGGCGAGGGGATCGGACCGCGGCTCTGTCGGCTCGTCCGGGACCGCGCGCTCGAGCGCGGCTACGAGCGACTCCGGATCGCGGTCAACAACCCCTTCGCCTACGAGGCGCTGTACCGCGCCGGATTCGGCTACACCGGGGAGACGACGGGGATCGCGGAACTGGTACTCGAGTATCCGCGGCCGACGGGCGATGGCGGGTCGGACCCCATCGAACGCTATCGGGCGGGACTCGAGGAGTTTCGCGATCGCGACCTCTCGGTCGAGGAGGAGGCGTTCCTCGAGGACCGAGCCGAAGGCGAACCACCCGCGGCGGATCGAACGGAATCGTAGACCACCGAGCGCTGCTGAGCCTATCCCCCCTCGTAGAATCGGGCGACGACCGCCGCCTGTGCCGTTCCGGCGAGGGTCACGCTCGCGACGGTGCCGACGCCGAGCGCGAGTGTAGAGCGGGAAACGGCGGTCGCGGCCGACACGGGGGCCGCGGCGAGGACGCCGAGACAGAGGACCAGCACCACGCTCGAGAACGGTCGAGCGGCCGCGACGGCGAGACTCTCGCGGACCGCCCGGACGGGACGATTCCCGCCGACGACGATCGACGCGGGCGCGACCAGCAACGCGGCCCCGACGACTACCGCGGCGACGACCGGCAGCGCTGTGCCGAGTCCGAACCCGTACTCGTACCCGTTCCAGCGCCCGAAAGCGACCGCGATCGCGAAGGGAAGCGCCTGGACCGCGAGGACGTACGCTGCGAGCCAGCCGAGACGGGCTGCCGGCGGGCAATGGCCGCGCTCGCTCGCCGCCGTCCGGAGACCGATTCCGAAGGTGAGGGCCGTGACGACAGCGATCGTCGCCTGCCAGCCGACGAACCCGGCGGTGTACTCGAGTTCCAGGCCGTACAGCAGCGTCGGCGAGAGTTCGATTGCGGGCTCGAGGCGGGGAACCAGCGGAATCGGAATCGCGAACGAGCCGTGGGCGACCGACGCGATGCCGACGGGATAGGGCGTCTCGATCCTGCCGAGCGTACTGACTGCGCCGACGATCCCGGCAAGGAGGAAGGGGATGACGGCTGCCGGTCGGTCGCGAACTGTGTTAGCCGCCGATCGAAGGGTCCCTACGAAGTCCGGGCTCGAGTCGCTGCCGGATCCGGTATCGCCCGGCTCGTTCGTGTCCCGATCGGAGGGTTCGAAACCGCTCATTTCAGGCCACCTCGAGCCCGTACAGCGCGAGGGTCGTTCCGACGACGAGACGATCGTCCGCGACGACCGCGGGCGTCACCGCGGCCCGTTCCGTCTCGCCCCCGCCTGAGGTTCCGACGGTCTCGGTGAACGTCCACAGGTGGTCGCCGGTCGTCCCCTCGAGCGCGTGCAATCCGCGTTCGCCCGGGACGAGCACCGCGTTCCCGGCGACCGTCGGTGGTTGCCCCCCGGCGAGTGGTGGGCCACGCGTCGGGTCCTCGAGCACGCGTTCCCAGCGGACGCGCCCGTCCTCGATGTCCAGCGCCGTGATCGCGAGCGGGTCGGTCCCCTCCTGTGAGACGGTCGCGACGGAGTACAGCCGGTCGTCTCCGGCGGCGAGCCCGACGTGGGCCGAGCGCGACAGCGTTCGCTTCCAGCCGCGTTCGCCCGAGGCGGCGTCGACCGCGAGCAGCCGCAGCTCCCGCTCCGCGTTCATCGAAACGGCATACACCGTGCCGTCGCGTGCGAGCAGTCCGTTCGGTTCGCCGCTCGAGCGCGCCCGTGCGTCGGTCGTTCGCCCGTCGACGGTCCACTCGAGCGAGCCCGTGGCGCGATCGAGACCGATCAGGTACGGCGCTGTGAACAGCCGTCCCGCGACGACGACCGTGTCGGTCGCCTCGTCGACGACGTGGCCGAGCGGGCCGACGCCGTGATCCCAGTCGTCCGGGGCCGCGTCCTCGAGGTCGTACCGCCAGCGCGGGTTGCCGTCGTCGGCTCGAACGGCGGAGACGGAGTCGGAAATGGCGTGGAGGGTGACGAGGTCGCCGGCGACCGCGACCGGCGCGGACGAGACGGAGGTGAACTCCGGGCCGAGGGAGCGGGAACCGATCCCGGCGGCGTCGGTGCCGACGGTCTCCCCGTCGGACCACCACCGCAGCAACCCGTCGCCGAACCCCGAGATTTCACCGGGGAAGCGTTTCGGGGCGGCCGCGTAGCCGGCGATCGCCTCGCCGTAGGGGACGACCAGCGTTCCGTCGCGGTAGATCTCCGTCCGCGGGAGCGCCATCGGGCCGGTTCCCCGGCCGAACCCTCCGTAGGTGTTCGTGAGCCGGCCCGCTCCCGTCTCGAGGTCGAGGACGAAGAGGCCGTTCGCGTACTGGCAGTAGACGGTTCCGTCGGCGACGACGGGCGGCCGCCAGCCGGACGCGCCGACCTGCCGATCCCAGACGACTTCGGGCTCCTCGCGCGGAACGTCGATGTCCGGAACGTATCGTGACCGACCCGGGTCGCGGCCGTACATGCGCCACTCGTCGTCCCGATCGGTCGCCGGCCGCTCGGAGCCGTCGGAACGGCTGGCTCCGAGACAGCCCGCACCGAGAAGGGAGCCGAGTCCGGCGAGCAACGCCCGCCGACTGGGAGCCGATTCGGGGACCTGAGTCATTCGACATCACTGTCATAACTGGCTCGTAAATACTTTCTCCTCGAGCAACGCGGGCGGGAACCGGCGTTCGGGAAGCCAACGTTTCAAATCCCAGTCGCGCCAACGCACACGTAATGGGAAACGCTGCACTTCGGGACATCGCGGTCATCGAGGAGATCCCCTTCGACGAGATCGAGGGTGTGGTCGCCGTCGACGCGCACAACTGGCTCTACCGGTACCTGACGACGACGGTCAAGTGGACTAACAGCGACATCTACACGACCGCCGACGGCACCGAGGTCGCCAACCTCGTCGGGATCGTTCAGGGCCTACCGAAGTTCTTCGAGAACGACGTCACGCCCGTGATGGTCTTCGACGGCGGCCCCTCCGAGCTAAAGGCCGATGAGATCGAGTCCCGGCGCGAACAGCGCCGCTCCTACGAGGAACAGCTCGAGACCGCCCGCGAGGAGGGCGACGAGGTCGCCATCGCACAACTCGAGTCCCGGACCCAGCGGCTGACGCCGACCATCCAGGAGACCAGCCGCGAGTTGCTGCGCCTGTTCGACGTGCCGATCGTCGAGGCCCCCGCGGAGGGCGAGGCCCAGGCGGCACACATGGTCCGACACGGCGACGCCGACTACGTCGGCTCCGAGGACTACGACGCCCTGCTGTTCGGCGCGCCGCTTACGCTGCGCCAGCTCACGAGCAAGGGCAACCCCGAACTGATGGACCTGGAGGCGACCCTCGAGGAGCACGACCTCACGCTCGAGCAACTGATCGACGCCGCCATCCTGATCGGCACGGACTTCAACGAGGGCGTCTCCGGCATCGGCCCCAAGACCGCCATCACGGAGATCACCGAACACGGCGACCTCTGGAGCGTCCTTGAGGCCCGCGGCGACACCGTCGAGTACGGCGACCGCGTCCGGCAACTGTTCCGCGATCCGAACGTCACCGACGACTACGAGTTCGAGACGACGCTCGATCCGGACCTCGAGGCGGCCCGCGAGTACGTCACCGACGAGTGGGGCGTCGACCGGGACGAGGTCGCCCGCGGCTTCGAACGGATCGAAGAGAGCGTCACGCAGACGGGACTGGATCGCTGGACCTGATACGCCCGGGCTCACGCTTCGTTTTTCGTCGTGGCGACGATCGTCCGCTCACCCTCCCCGTCGGAACCGCTCCGGGACGAACTCCTTGGAGGCGAGGTCGGCCGCGTTGCCGACGCCGCCGACCCCCGAGAGGTAGCCCACGCCGATGCTCGCCTTCAGCGCCTTCGCGGATCGGCCTGTGAGGACTCGAGAGCCAACCGTCGCGACCGCCTCGTCGCCGACGCTGACGATCCAGCCGGGCGATTCGAATCTGAACGACTCGAGATCGGGGCCTCCGTCGGGTGGGTGGTCGGGTTCGGGATCGAATTCGGAATCGAGTTGTCCGTCGACCACCCGGGAGACGTTCGTCGCGACCGTCCGCGCTTCGCGGACCGCCGCCTGCGCGCTCGCCGGGACGAACTCCTCGTCGGCGTCGACCACCCGGGCCGCGTCGCCGACGACGAACGTCCGGTCGTCGAGTCGCAGGTCGCTCCCGACCGTCGGCCGCTCCCCCTCGAGCGCGTCGGGGCCCCCGATCCCGCCGGCCCAGACGAAGGCGTCGTAGGGGAGCGTCTCGTCGGACTCGAGGAAGACACGGTCGTCGTCGGCGCGCTGGACCGCCGTCGCGGTGCGAACCTCGACGCCCTGGTCCTCGAGCGCGTCCCGGACGGCCCGCTGGAAGTTCGCCGGGAAGTTCGGCGCGACGCGTTCGCGCTGCTCTATGAGCGTGATCGTCGCCCGACTCCCCTCTTCACGGACGAGTTCGGCCAGTTCGCCGGCGATCTGGATCCCCGAGAGACCGGCCCCGCCGACGACGATCCGCGGCGTTTGCCCGTCGTAGTCCCCGTGGCAGACCTCCCGAACGCGCTTCCGGATCCGGTTCGCGTGTCGCAGTCGCTTGAGCGGCAGGGAGTGGTCGCGGACGCCCTCGAGACCGTAGTACGCCGTGCGGGCACCGAGACAGATCGCCGCGACGTCGTACTCGAGCCGGCCGCTCGAGAGGGAAACGACCCGTCGCTCCCGGTCGATCCCCTCCACGCGGGCGACGCGGACGCTCGCCCGGTCGAGGGCGGCGGGGAGCGAGACGGTGATCGCGTCGGCGAGTTCCGGACGCCTGATGACGCGGTGGAGTTCGTGCTGGACGAGGTGGTCCGGCGTCTCGTTGACCAGCGTCAACTCGGCGTCGGCCGGCAACGACCGCTCGAGCAGTCGCGTCAGGGTCAATCCGGCGTAGCCACCGCCGAGAACGACGACGTGCATACCGGACGTTGGGATTCCACGCCCATATACTGGCAGCCAAACGGTCGGTATCGGCGGGAACTTTACCCCTGCTCCCGAATCGACGGCTATGACCACGGATCAGTCCGACGACGTCGTCCAGCGTCGACTCGAGCGTGCCCGCGACCGGCTCTCGGAGCGGGGGATCGACGCTCTCGTCTGTTTCCCGAGTTCGAACATGGGCTACCTCGCGGGCTTCGAGGAGGAGCCGATGGAACGGCACCTGTTCCTGTTCGTCACGCCCGAGACCGAACTGTTCGTCGCCCCCGAGATGTACGACGACCAGCTCCGTGACGCCTCGCCGGTGACCGACATCCGCACCTGGAGCGACGGCGACGACCCTGTCGCGCTGGTGGAACGGGTCGGCGACGAACTCGGCCTCTCGGGGGGTCGTCTGCTGGTCGACGACCGGATGTGGGCGCTGTTCACCCAGGACCTCCGTACGGCGTTCCCCGAGGCCTCGTTCGGCCTGGCCAGCGAGGTCACCGAGGAACTGCGGCTCCGCAAGGACGAGGCCGAACTCGAGGCCTTGCGCGAGGCCGCCGAAATCTCCGATACGGTCAGCGAGGAGATCCGCGCGCTCGGGGCCGAGGCGATCGGCATGACCGAAAACGAACTCGCGGCCGAGATCGAGGAGCGACTCGCCGACGCGGGCGGCGAAGGAGTCTCCTTCGAGACCGTCGTCGGCTCCGGGCCGAACGGCGCGCGGCCCCACCACCGCAGCGGCGATCGGACCATCGAGGCCGGCGACCCGGTCGTCCTCGACTTCGGCACCCGGGCCGGCGGTTATCCGGGCGACCAGACCCGCACCGTCGTCTTCGACGGCGAACCACCGGCGGCGTTCGAGGAAGTCCACGACGCAGTCCTCGAGGCGCACAACGCGGCTGTCGAGGCCGTCGAGCCCGGCGTGCCCGCCGAGGAGATCGACCGGGTCGCCCGCGACGTCCTCGAGGAGCGAGGGTACGGCGACGAATTCATCCATCGAACGGGCCACGGCGTCGGCCTGGACGTCCACGAGCCCCCCTACATCACCGCGGGCAACGACCGCGAACTCGAGCCGGGAATGGTCTTCAGCGTCGAGCCGGGCGTCTACCTCGAGGGCGAGTTCGGCGTCCGGATCGAGGATCTGGTGGTCGTCACCGAGGACGGCCACGAGCGGCTGAACGACTCGCCGCGTACGTGGCGGCCGCTTTAAGATAGCGGCTCGAATAGCGGAGCACAGCTCCGTACGCCCGTGACTCCGGGGGTTTGGACTCCTGCCGGATCGAGAGCGTATATCTTGCAGGCAGTCGACGACGCGGCTGGTTCCCTCGATTCCGTTGTGCAGGGTGGACCGACGGCTGCTGTCGGGACCGACCCTCGAGATCAACTGGTCGGACCCGCGTCAGTTCGTCCCATCGGTCACGAAATACCGCTTACGGAAAATGGGGACAGGTCGTTCAGGAAGGTCTCTCGACGCCTTCCCGCTCCGTCGCGGTGTCCGTTTCCGTTCGCCCCCTGTAGGTGTTCATCCCGAGGCGGCCGTTCAACGGGCACTTCTGGGTCAGGCCGGTAACCGTCAGGATCAGGCCGACGATGGCGCCCAGCGCGACCAGTACGGGCGAAACGGCGATGACGCCGACCGCTGCCGCGACCGAAACGACGAGGAGGACAGGCCCTACGATCAGTCGGAGGAGGCGGTCCAGGCCTCCGACGTTCTTCTCAGCCGGATAGAAACTCATTGTTCTTCACCGTATACCCCTACGCTTCCTGAGTAAATAAAGATAGATGGGTGTTTATTAAACGTCCTCTGACGTGTCGGGGGCTGAATTGTCTGTATGCACTGAACTCGGATTGGAGTGACGGGAAAGCGACCGTCAACGGGCAAGGCGACGGTACTACCCGCCGCGGAACGACGAACGGCCGCCGGCCGTGAGTCATACGGTTTACCGTCCGTCAGTTCCGGCGCAACCGCCGCCGGATCGCGGTTTCGTCGGTACATCGGGACAGCGATCCGTATCAGTGAACGAGCGGGCCGACGACCGGTGTGGGTGGCCGGCCGGAACGAACGGGAAGCGGAGTGCTCAGTCTCGAGATGGACCGACGGTGTACGAACGCACCCGGAAGGTGAAATTTCGGCGCTAGAAGAGGTGGTCGTCCTCGTCCTCGAGCAGGCGCGCGGGGCCGCCGACGTCCCAGATGGTCGTCGAGACGCCGGTGTCGCTGATCTCCTCCTCGACGTACTCGGCGTGTTCCTCGGTCGTGTTGACGTAGACGCTCGCGCCGGTGTCCGTCGAGAAGTAGACGGGGATGTCCTCCTCTTCACGGAGTTCACGCACGCGGTTGAAGATCGCGAGCGTCGCGGGCTGCCAGTAGACCCACCCTTCGGGGCCGGTCATGGTCGTCGCCGCCAGCGACAGCGAGTCGTGTTCGGCGAGTTCGAACGCCGAGTCGAAGTCGTCGTTGCGCAGCGAGTCGCGCATCTTCGCGATCTGTTCGTGGATGTGGGCGTTGCGAGCCTGGAACATGTGGCTGTCTTCAGCCTCGTCGTGGGCGTCCTCGGTCTCCTTGTGGTAAGGGACGAGTCCGACGATGATCTTCAGGTCCTCGTGAAGATTGGAGGGGATGCGCCGGGAGCGACAGTCCTCGTCGTTCATGCCGGTATGCAGTTGCGAGAACGCGCCCGTCACCGCGCGGGCCGCCGACGCGGAGCCTACCCGGGCGATCGTCGAGATCTCCTCGCGCGAGGCGTCGAGTTCCGCCGCCTCGGCCAGCGCCATCGCCGCCGCGGCGAAGCCCGACGACGAGGAGCCCAGCCCGACGTTCGTCGGGAAACTGTTCTCGCTCTCGAGGCGGACGGGGTAGACGGTGTGGGCCGCGTCGGACAGCGAGCGGGCCTTCTCGACGACGGCTTCGACGCGCTCGTGGGCGCGGCCCTCGAGTTCCTCGCCGTCGACGACGAAGGTGTCCTCGTCGTAGTCCATGGAGAACTCGACGGTCGTCCGGGTGTGGCTCGGGGCCGTACAGACGCTGATGCTGTCGTGGTAGGGGAGCCGCTCGATGTCGTCTCGCATCCCGTGGTACTTCACCAGGCCCTGGATCGGGTGGGCCATCGCGGTGGCTTTCATACCCTGACACGGGTGTGACGGTCGCTTAAAGCTCACGGCATCTCGTCGCGAAGAATACGGCTTGCCACCGGTCGAGTCCGACGTCAGTAGTGGCCCAGCAGCCCCTCCCGGCGGGCCTTCCGGCTCGCGAGGACGAAACAGTAGTAGCCCGCGGCGAGGTACGCGGCGCTGACGGCCGTCAGCACGGCGAGTTCGGACGCCGGGAACTCCCAGAGTCGCACGCCCTCGCTCATCGCGACCCGCGTGAGGAAACTGCCGTGGGCCAGCGGCAACAGCTTCAGCCACTCGTAGCTCCAGACGGGCGCGGCGATCAGCGGGACGAACCCGAACTGGACGAGCTGGAACAGGTTCTCGAGCCGCTTGTACACCAGCGCGAGCCCGGCGAAGCAGAAGCCGATCCCGATCACGGACGCGATCGTCAGCGCTGCCAGCGGGACGACGGTCACGACGTCGATGGAGAGCCACCGGCCGGTGACGGGCATCATCACGAGGAGCAGGGCCGTGGCCCACAGAAAGCTCAGGCAGACGTTGACGACGGCCTTGACGGCCATGACGGTTCCGAACCCGTACGGCGACATGAATAGCCGCTCGAGGGTCCCCCACTGGGCCTCGCGGGTGACGTTCCAGGCGAGTCCGGCGTAGCCGGTTATGGCCAGCGTAAAGAGGAAGAAGCCGACGATGATCCCGTCGAGCGACTCCGTGATCGCGGGACCGGCGACGGCTCGCCCGCCGAAGAAGACCACCAGGAAGAAGATCAGCATCGTCAGGAACCGTGAGAGGGTGTTCAGCGGGTACCGGACGAGCAACACGAACTGCTTTTTCGCGATGACCCGCAGGAGCGGCAGGATCGAGGCGTCGGCGATCGTTGCCGTTTCACTGGTCGTCCCGGTCGCCGCCAGCGTGCTCGAGGCGCTCGCGTCGGTCGCCCGGGTGGACTCCGACCCCCGCCCCGCGGCCCTGTCCGAGCCGTCCGGATCAGTCGTCACGCTCGGTCACCTCTCGTTCTCGTTCCGGTTCCGGTTCCGGTTCCCGTTCCGGTTCCGGTTCCCGTTCCGGGAGTCGATCTGCCCCGTCGCCCGTCAGCTCGAGGAACACGTCCTCGAGGTTCGGCGTCACCGACTCGACGTCACGGAGCGGGAGGTCGAAGCGCCCCAACACGGTGATAACGTCGTAGAGGTCGTCGCCGTCGGTCGCGGTGAAGGTGATCGTCGTTTGTCCGCGTCCGGAGTTGCGGTCTCCTCGCCGGGTGACGTCGGCGTCGACGGCGTCCTCGAGTCGGTTCCGGGCCGCCGCGGGCAGGGCCGCGTCGACGACGATCCGGTACTCCCGGGAGCGGAACACGTCGAGCAGGGCGTCGACGTCCTCGTCGGCGACGATCCGGCCGTTCTGGAGGACGAGGACGCCGTCACAGATGTCTTCGATCACGTCCATGTCGTGGCTGCTGACGACGACCGTGACGTCGTCCCGATCGGCGAGTCGACGGATCTCGGCGCGCAGTTCCAGCGACGTCTCGACGTCCAGACCGAGCGTCGGTTCGTCCATGAAGACGACGTCGACGTCGCGGGCGAGCGTCGAGGCCAGCGACACCTTCTGTTTCATTCCGCGGGAGAGTTCGTTGACCACCGTGTCCGCCCGGTCGGCGAGGCCGAACCCCTCGAGCAGCGCGTCGTGACGGTCGCCGACGGTTTCGGGGGAGTCACCCCCAAGCCCGGCGAAGAACTCGAGGTTCTCTCGGACGGTCAGCCGCCAGTAGACGTTGCGCGCGCCCTCGAGCATCGCACCGATGCGGCCGTAGGCTCGCGTCGGTTGGTCGTGGACGTCGATCCCGCCGATTTCGACGGTGCCGGCGTCGGGAACGATCAGCCCGAGCATTGATTTGATGGTGGTCGTCTTCCCGGCACCGTTCGGCCCGAGCAGGCCGACGACGGTCCCGCGTTCGATCTCGAACGAGACGTCGTCGACAGCCGTCACCGCGGCCTCGCCGCTCCCGAAGGTCTTGTGCAGGCCGTCGACGCGGATCGCGGGCGGGGCCGTCGCCCCACGCTCGTCGGATCTGTCCATCGGTATCGGTCGTTGCGTACTCGACGGGCGGGTAGTGTATAATAGTTGTCATCCCTGGACGGCTCGACCGCCACCCATACTCGAGTCGGGGTCGGCGGAGAGGTCGGGCGAACAGAGCGCAACCGAGTCCGACGAATCCGAACGCTGAAACGACCCGCCTCCCACCACACCCCTATGGGAACGCCACGCGAGACGCGCGCGGAGCAGGCCGAGGAAGTCATCGAGCGACTCGAGGCGGAGTATCCCGACTCGACGATCTCGCTGCGGTACTCGAACCGGCTCGAGTTGCTGATCGCGGTGATTCTCTCGGCCCAGTGTACGGACGAGCGCGTAAACCGGGAAACCGAGCACCTGTTCGAGAAGTACGACGGCCCGGCGGACTACGTCGAGGTTCCCCAGGACGAACTCGCGGCGGACCTGGACTCGATCACCTACTACAACAACAAGGCGGGCTACATCCAGAGCGCCTGCGAGGCGATCCTCGAGGATCACGGCGGCGAGGTCCCGGATACGATGGACGAGTTGACCGAGCTGTCGGGCGTCGGTCGCAAGACGGCCAACGTCGTCCTCCAGCACGGCCACGACGTCGTCGAGGGGATCGTCGTTGACACGCACGTCCAGCGGCTCTCGCGTCGGCTCGGGCTCACGGAGGAGAAGCGACCCGAGGCGATCGAACAGGAGTTGATGGGGATCGTTCCGGAGGGCTACTGGCAGCAGTTCACCCACCTCTGTATCGACCACGGCCGCGCGATCTGTACGGCGCGGAACCCGGACTGTAGCGGCTGCGTTCTCGCCGATATCTGTCCCTCGGAGAAGGGAGACAGCGACGTCGATCTGGCTTCTGGCGAACCCTGGTAACGGCGGGTTCTGGAAGTCGGCGGACTCCGGGCCGAGAGACCCACGGTAGAAGCGTCGAACGGCACTAACGGCCGCTGACGGGTGGACACTGGCCGAATACGGACGGCAGTCCGTCGCAAGCCTAACGCCTTTTCTTCGACTCCCGGTAACCCCGTCCAGAATCACTATGACCGACGACACTGGCAAGGACGAGCACGGACGGGACGTCGAACTCGAGAAAGAGAAGACCGACGAGGAACAGAACGAGGAAGAGCAACTCACCGAAGAGGAGATGGAGGCCCGGGAGCGCGAGGACGAGGAGCAGCGGCGTCAGGACATCGAACACAAGTCCGACCAGCGGGAGGCCGACGCCCTCGAGAACGTGAACCCGGACAACCACCGGGACGAGGAGCCGTACAACAGCTAGACGCATTGAGACGGTCGGACGAGCGAGCCACGAAAATCGGAGTGGAAGTCGATCCGCGATCGCGCGAATCGGTGATCGGAAGCGGTACGAGCGGCCTTACGCTGCGGCCGGGGTCGGTGTGATAGCTCGTTCGAGTACCGTGTGGCTCCGGAGCAGGAGCACACCGAAGCCGACCTTCGCCGAGAGGTCGAGGATCATGAACGCGGCCGTCTCCCAGTACAGCGGGAGGATGCCGAACGTTCCTTCGGTGCCGAGGATCCAGACGACGGGGTAGAGCAGCCACAGCACGATGAGCAGGTTTCGCAGCGTGCTGAACAGCGAGGCTACCTCCGCGGACTGGTTTCGGGCACTCTTGGAGAGCGTCCCGACGAGGACGTACAGGAGCACGAGCAGGGCGCCGGTGCTGATGCCCCACCACGCGATGCGGGTGCCAGGGGTCGCCGCGAACGCCGCGATCGTGCCGGTCCCGATCATGAAGACGTCGAGACCGAGCAGCGTCGCGATCGTGTTGCGGTTCGCTCCGGCGAGCAGTGCGAGGTCGAGCAGCAGGAGCGGCGTCGTGAAGATCCAGTCGGCGTATCGCGCCCAGTAGATCGTAAGCGCATCGTCGCCGACCGTCACTTCGGTGACGCCAAACCCCGTCGCCATCGCGAAGTACATCGCCGCCGCGATGGTCGTCACGAAGATCGTGATGATGTAGAACTGCTGCATCTTCGGGTCCCGGACGCCGCGTCCGCGACCGAGGAAATAGAGCGTTCCGAGGGTCATCCCGATCGTCCCGACCCACAGCCACAGGGACTCTGGACCTACAGTTGCCATCGCAGTTATCGATAGGTATCGTCCCGATATCGCTCGATACCCTAACAGTGAAACAAAGCCGTCTCAAGCGGTAAATCACTCGATCTGATCCGTTTTCGAGATCGATCGGAGCTGGTATTACGCCCCTCCGTTCTCCCGCTCGACACCGAGATGCCTCCTTTCAGTCCGGCGACGGATCTCGGACGCGTTACTCGAGGACTCGCCGTACGAGCGGCTGTGCGTCGAACGGTACACACTGTTTTCGGCGCCGATTCCGCGAAAGCTCGCCTGGCAGAGCGGGTCGTTGTTTCTCCTCGCGCTCATCGTCCCGATCACTGCCACGTACCCGTCGTCGGTTCGGGCGGTGTTTCCCACCGGCGACCCGCTGTGGTCGTCGCCGAACGTCCGCTGTGCCGGCGTCGGTCCCGGTCGTCGCGGTCGGAACGGGAACGGCCGTGACCGCGGGGATCGTCTTTCTGACCGGTCGGTACCCCGCTCGCCGGCGAAGTGATCGGGCCACCTCGGAAAACCGTTGACGACGGTGGTGAGGGACCTCACGCTCGAGTCGAGATACCGGGAACGACGATCGTCGTGAGTCTCCCGTCGGCGTCGACGACGGCCCGTTCGCCCGGTAACACGGTGTCGATCGGCTCGCCGTCGGCGAGCAGACGGACGTCGCCCTCGTCACGTTCGACGCTGAGTACGAGGTCCGAGTGGGGGAGGACCCACCGGCGCGTCGCGGTCGTGAAGGGGGCGATCGGCGCGACGGCGACGGCGTCGATCGCCGGCGAGAGACGCGGGGCGTCTACCGCACTGGCGTAGCCGTGACTCCCCGCGGGCGTTGCGACGACGACCCCATCGGCGCGAAACTGGGCGACGGCGTCGTCACGACTCTCGACTGCGTACTCGGAGATACGGGCCGGTTCGTTGGTGACGAGCGTTACGTCGAACAGCGCCCGCCTGCGGTCGTCCGTCCCGGGGCCGGCGACGCCGAGCAGCGGCCGCCTGCGCTCGATCGCGTCGCCGTCGGCCAGCGCCGTGAACGCGTCCGCGACGTCCGTCTCGGCCACCGACTCGATTCCCGGGACGGAACCCACGGGGAGTACGGGCACGTCCGGCGCTCGCCGCGCGACGGCGATCAGCCCGGTCTCCCCGATCGCGACGAAGAGCGACGGATCCCCCGACAGGATCTCCGCGACGCTCTCCGCCGCGATCGAGCCCCCCAGATCGGGTACGGTCGCCTCGATCGTAGCCGCGATGTCGGTCCCGGACGGTGACGCGGCGTCCGTCCCGGGATCGACGACGCCGACGATCGGCTCGTCGTCGGCAAGCCACTGGGCGGCATCCATGTACCCAAGTTCACACGGCCCAATCAAAAGCGTGCGGTTGTCCGCCTCCGTCACGGCGTCGATTCCGGAAACCGCCGGTTTCGATCGCCACCACCCGGGGTGGCAGCCTCACTCGTCGTACGGCCAGTCGCCGGTGATCCGCATTCCCTCCGCGAGCCCCTGCTCCTCGAGGTCGGCGGCGATCGCCTCGGGCTCGCGGGGTTCGACCGTCCGCTCGTCGCTTGCGAGGTCGACGACGAGTTCGGTCAGCAAGATTGCCTGCTCGCGAAGGTTGCGCTTCTCGAGTTTCTCGAGGGTGTCGGCGAAGGTATGGCCCCAGCCGCGGCCGACCTCGTCTGAGGTCGACTTGACGTGGTAGCCGGGAACGCCGTGCTGGACGAACGGCCAGTGGTCGCTGTGGGGCCCGAGTTTCGGGACCGTCTCGATCGGGTGATCGAACCGGTCGGCGACGGCCTCTACGGCGGACTCGAGTCCGTCGAACCCGTGGGTGGTCAGCGACAGCGTGCGGTCGCCGACGACCCCGTCGCTGTTGACGATCGCCTTGATCGCGTCGTGGTCCGCGACGTCGGCGTGGTACGCGGACCCGACCAGGCCGACCTCCTCCGCGCCGTAGGCGACGAACTCGACGCGGGTCTCGAGTTCGTCTTCCCGGCCCGCGAGGGCGTTCGCGAGTTCGACGACCATGGCCGTCCCTGCGCCGTTGTCCAGCGCCCCCTCGGCGATGTCGTGGGCGTCGACGTGGCTGGTCACGAGCACGCACTCGTCCGTGTCGGGGCCGAGTTCGGCGTGAACGTTCTGGCTCTCCGCCTCGTGGAGGTCCGCGTCGACCCGAACCTCGATCTCCTCGCCGTCGTAGCGGCGGGCCAGTCTGGCGCCGACCTCGCTCGAGACGCCGACGGCCGGAATCTCGCCGATCGGATCGTCTTCCGTCCCGACGCTGCCGGTCGGAGGGAGACAGCCCTCGACGTGGTTGCGGTAGACGAACGCGGCCGCGCCGTGCTCGACGGCGTGGTAGTACTTCTCCCGGCGGTGGATGTAGCGCTCGTAGTAGTCGGGGATGTCGCTGCGAACCATCGCGACTTTCCCCTCGAGGTCGGCCGCCTCGAAGTCCTCGGGCAGGCCGTAGCCGAGGTCGACGAGCGGCGCGGTCGCCGCGTCGTCGGGACTGCGGGGCAGAGCGATACAGTCGAGGTCCGCCTCGCCCGCTCGGACCGCGCTGTCGCCCCGGGTCCAGCCCTGGATGTCGAACGTCTCGAGGCGTGCGTTCCGTGCGCCGGCGGCCTCGAGCGCGTCGCGAGTCAGTTCCGCGGCCTCGCGTTCGCCCTCGCTTCCGGCCATCCGGTTGCCGATGTCGACCAGTTCCTCGAGGTGGTTCCACCCGGCGTCGCTGGTGAAGCAGTCGCCGATCCAGTCGGTCATGCGGGATGGGTGGCACTGGGGTGTGGTAACTGTACCGCTTTTTCGATTCGAAATAGTATGCGGTTACGGCCCGCACTCGAGGTCGTCCGCGCGGGCGACGATCGTTACGGAAGTGTGAGGAGAAAGCCCCGCGCTTCAGGGCGGAGAGGTGGTCATTTGGTCACCTGCCTGAGTTCGAACAGGAACACCCAGATCCCCATCAGGATCCCCACCGGAACGACGATTCCAGCGACTTCCTCGTCGACCGGGAGTCGACCGACTTCCGTCAGCAGTTCGATCGACAGGGCCGAAAGCTCCCGGAATACCGCCGCGTGTTCCGAGACGACATCGGTGAGTATCGACCCCACGATCAGCGTCGCCATCGCCGCGAATCCGTGGACCATCCCCTTGATATGTGGCATTGATTGACATTCGCTTCGAACGACTGGAGGAAATAGTTTGTGACCGCCGAACGGGGCAACGATGCTCGCTCTCGCTTTCCCCCTCCTCGTTCCACTCGTTCCACTCGTCCCACTCGACGGTGACGACGACGGCGACAGTCACACCAAACTGAGAATCTTTTTTACCCCGGTCGCTCTCGAGGGGAGTATGCGGGAGACGCTTGCCGAGTGGCGGCCGGCGATCGACGAAGCCATCGCGGACATCGTCCCGCGGGAGATCGACGCCGAGTACCTCGAGTCGTTCTTCGGCGAGCCGACCTACGAATACGACCCGGAGGGGATCCAGCGTGCGCTTGCCGATCCGCTCTGGGAACTGCTCGATCGGGGCGGCAAACGGTGGCGAGCCGTACTCTTTCTCGTCTTCGTCGAGGGGTTCGGGGAGGACCCGGCGGAGTACCTGCCCTACGCCTGTATTCCGGAGATCCTTCACAACGGCACGATCATCGTCGACGACGTCGAGGACGAGGCGTCGATACGGCGCGGCGAGCCCGCGTTACACCACCTCTACGGCCGGGACATCGCGCTGAACGCCGGCAACGCGATGTACTTCTTGCCGTTGAAGATCGTCACCGAGAACCCGGCCGGCGTGTCGGCCGAACAGCGCCTGGCCGCCTACGAGATGCTGATGGACGAACTCAACCGGACCCATCTCGGGCAGGGAATGGACATCCGGTGGCACAACCAGGGTGAGGTTCGCGTGACGCCCGACCAGTACCTCGAGATGTGTGCGTGCAAGACGGGCTGTCTCGGGCGGATCGTCGCCCGACTGGCCGCGATCATCACGGACCAGCCATCCGAAGTCGAGGAGGCCGTCGCCAGGTACGCCGAACTGACGGCGGTCGCCTTCCAGATCGGCGACGACATTCTGGACGTCGAGAACTCCCTGGGTCGTGCGGGCGACTTCGGCAAGGAGTTCGGGAACGACGTCCGCGAGGGCAAAAAGACCCTGCTCGTGATCCACGCCCTAGAGGAGAGTGCTCCGGAAGCAGCCGCCCGGCTCTCCGAGATCCTCGGAGCCGACGAAAACACCGACGAGGAAGTGCTCGAGGCGTTGTCGCTCCTCGAGGAGGCCGGGAGCATCGAGTACGCCCGCAACCGGGCGCTCGAACTCGCCGCCCGGGCCCGCGATGAACTCGAGACGGTCGAGTTCGACGACGAGACGGACCGCAAACTCCGGGAGTTTACGGAGTTCGTGATCGAGCGGGACGTCTGACTCGGGTTCCGCCCTCTCCGCCCCTCCCGTCCCCTTCCGGGCTCAACCCAGGTCACTACGGACGAAGTTGCTCCTCGGTGATATCGAGTTCGTCGAACGCCCAGTCGGGGTGGACGAGGTTCGTCGGCGTCCCGGAGAGGCCGTCGCGGCTGACCACCTCGAACGTCCGGTTTCGGGCGTCGGGGGTGAACGGCGCGGCGGCCATGATCCGCGCAACGTCGGCCCGCGGGATCGAGCCCGACACGGAGTCGCCGCCCTCACCGACGAGGACGTCGCCACGCGGCGGCGCGTTCGTGAGTCGACCCGGACGGACGATCGTGTACTCGAGGCCCGACCGCCGGAGGACGGCCTCGGCATCCCCTTTCGCGCGGAGCGAACCGCGGATGAGCAACCGCGCGGGCAGGGACAGCCCGGCCTTCGATCGGCCGACGCCGATCGCGCTCTCGTAGACGACGTGCGACACCTCTTCGCTCAGGGCGGCCGTCACGAGGTTGCTGACGCCAGTTCGGTCGACCAGCCGGCCGCCGACGGTGTGGCGGTAGCTCGGCGGCGTGCCAAGCGCACAGTAGACGACGTCACAGTCACGAACGGCTTCGACGACGTCTCGTGGTTCGAAGAAATCGGCGACGACCACCTCGTCGGCCCCGTGACGCTCGAGCGTCTCGACGTTCGCGTGCGAGCGGGTCGTCCCGCGGACGATCGGCTCGGTGGGACGCAGGACCGACAGCAGTTCGGTCCCGGTTCCCCCGCTCGCGCCAGCGATGAGTACGCGGTCGACGTCGTCCGGGTTGTCGGGGGAGTCGGACTCGGTCACGGTCGCGGATCCTGTCATCGAACGGCGTACTATACGCGAACGGATAACTGTGTAGTCAGCACTTCCGACAGGTCCCGAGATCCCGCCTACTCGTCCGACTGTAGCCGCTTCGTCGTCTGGACCAGCGGGTGGCGCGCGTAGTCGACGACCTCGATGTCGTCTATCCGCTCCAGGTTCTCCTTCTCGGCCGTACGCGCCATCCCCAGGTCGATCTCGTGATCGATGACGATGACGTAGGCGTCCATCTCGTCGATACCGATCCGGTCGGCCGCCAGCACCCGGTGGTGGCCGTCCGCGAGCAACAGCGTCCCTCCGTTGTCGATGACTACCAGCGGTTCGGCCAGCCCTCGCTCGAGTTCGTAGCGTCGCCCCTCGAGTTCGTCCGCGTACACCTTCCCCTGGGTCGGCGTGAGCTCTGCCAGCGGCACGGTTCGGCGCTCCTGTGCGAGGTCGATGTCGTGGATCTGCTCCAGGGTACGCAGCAGTTTCCCGACCTTCTCGGGCGTGGCTCGCTCGATCTGGCTGCGGATGACGTCGGCGTTCGAGATGATGCCCACGAGGTTGCCGGCGTCGTCGACGACGGGCAGTTTCTGGATGCCGGACCGGAGGATGACCCGGGCGGCGTCGGTCACCTTCATCTCGGGGTGGGCGACAAGCAGGTCCGTCGTCATCACTTTGAAGATCGGCTCGTCGTCGTCGGCCAGCAGCAGGTCGCGGGCGCTGACGAATCCCTCGACGCGGCGGCGCTCGCAGACGGGGAACCCGTTGTGTTCGTTGCTTTCTGCGATCCGCGTCGCGACGGCCCCGACGGTCGCATCTGGCGACACCGTCGCTACGTCCCGCGTCATGTACTCCTCGACCTGGGGTTTCCGCCGGTCCGACGCAACCTCCATAGCCGACGATAACCGGTCCGTGCGCAAAAATACTGCGTACTGAATCGTTCCTCACGTACCGAATCGACCCTTTTCCGTCCGTCACTCCCCGTCAGAGTCCGTCGTCTCGTCCTCGTACCGTCCCGAACCCGGGGCCGGGGCCGGACTCGAGTCCGTCCGTTCCGACGCGGCCGACGCGTCGCCCCCGGTCTCGCCCACGTCGCTGCCCCCCGGGACTGTAAACAGCCACTCGCTGGTTCGATCGTAGGCCCCCGCGGGGACGCCCGGCCTGGTCCGGATCGCCTCGAAAAATCGGTTGGTGATCACTTCCTCGGCGACGCTGACGATCGACTCCGCCTCGTCCTCGTCGTCGACCTGTCCCAGGACCCCCACCTCGAGTTGTGCGCCGGCCATGTCGGCGTGGCCGCCCGCGCTTCCGATCCGATCGAACGCATCCCGGAGCGTCTCGCCCAGGTCGACGTCGTTCGCCCGGGAACGCGCGGAGAGAAACGCCATCTCGTCGCGAAAGCCGAAGACGAGCGTCGTCTCGATCCCCTCCATCGCGAGCAACTGGTCTGCCGCCTGGGGGAGCGCATCCCGATCGGAGAGGCGGCCGACGCTTGCAACCGCCACCGAATCCCGCTGTTCGCGGTTCTTGATCGCGCGAGCGATCGTCTCGAGAGTGTCGCCCTCGACCGTCGGCTGCTCGATCTGGCGCAGGACGGACGTGTCCGCGTGGGGCTGAAGCGTCGAGGCCGCACGGAAGTCCGCCGGGGCGACCTCCCGCGAGAAGTCGTTGGTGTCGACGCGAATGCCGTACAAAAGCGCCGTCGCCGTCCGCGTGTCGAACGGCAGGCCGAACCGATCGACGTACTCGGTCAGGACGGTACTGGTCGCGCCGACCCCCTCCCGAAGGTCGACGAACCGGCCGGGTACCGGCCCGCGCGGCGGATGATGGTCGATGACGATGTCGACGTCGAGTTCCTCCGGCAGGCCGTCGTTGACGCCCGGCCGGGAGTGATCGACCAGCGCGAACGCCGCGTATTCCTCGAGCGAGGCATCGGGCGCGAGGTTCCGGAGGTCGAGATCGAGCAGGTTGACCATCGCCCGGTTCTCCTGGTGGGAAATATTGCCGAAGTAGCAGGCGTCGGCCTCGACGCCGACCGACTCGGCGATGTCGACGAGCGCGGTCGCACTCGCGATGGCGTCCGGATCCGGGTTGTCGTGGGTGAAGACGGCGAGGCGACCGTCTAGGGAGTCGAGCAGTCGCCGGAGTTCGATCGCTGCCTCCGCGGCCGTCGTCGCCGTCGACTCGAGTACCGCCTCGACGATCGGCGAGTCGGCGTCGACGATCCGGTCCGCGTGGCCGCCGAAGGTCGTCCGGTCGGTCACTGTGGCGTTCCCGCCGAGGTAGGCGACGATTTCGACCCCCGGGAACCGGTCGCGGGCGGTTTCGAGGGCCTCGCGGTTGACGTCCGTCCGATCGCTGCCGACGAAAAGCAGGTCCGGCGCGTCGACGTTGGCGATGGTGTCCGGGGCCGTCGGATCGGCGTGTCGTGCTGGAATGCTCTCGTCGCGGAGGGTCTCGACGAGCGCCTCGTCGTCGGTAATGACGAGCAGTCGGTCGTCGCCGTCGCCGCGTTCGGCCAGGCGTTCGACGACCTGGCGACCGACGGTCCCGCACCCGAGCACGAGCCGGAAAACCATTTATCCCGGGTTGTCAGTCCGGCGGGGAAAAGTTACCGGTCGATCGGCCACGACGGGCTCTCGAGGGGCAGTCGGTCGACGACGAACGAGGGTGTGTGGAGTGGACGAGCGGACGAGCGGACGAGCGGACGAACCGAGAACAGACGAGCGGAAAAAACGGCTACTTGGATCGAGCGGACGTGCCGATCAGATCACGGCGGCCGCGGCGTCGATCGCCGTCTCGGAGACCGGTCCGAACGCGGGCAGCAGGACGACCGTCATCACGGCGGCGAAAACGATCGCCGCATAGAGGCCGGTCGGCTGTGCCAGCGTGTCACGATCGACGACCGACTCCTCGATCCAGACCGCCTTGACCAGCCGCGAGTAGTAGTACAGCGACAGTGCGCTGTTTACCACGAGCGCGGCCGCGACCAGCAGCATGGACGTGGTGCCGACGCTGATCGCACCGGTGAACAGGAAGTACTTGCTCCAGAAGCCGCCCAGCGGCGGGATGCCGGCCAGGCTGAACAGGAAGATCCCGAGCGCGAAACAGGCGACCGGTGCCTGGTTCGCGAGCCCGTTGTAATCCTCGAAGGTGCGACCGACGCCCCAGTACTCGGCCAGGGCGACGAACAGGAACGCACCCGTGTTCATGAAGCCGTAGACCAGCAGGTGCATCATCGCTGCACCCATCACGAGTTCGCCGCCGTCGACGGTGAGGCCGGCGAGGCCGATCAGGGCATAGCCGGCGTGGCCGATCGACGAGTAGGCGAGCATCCGCTTGACCTTGTCCTGAGTGGCCGCGGCGAAGTTCCCGACCGTCATCGTGACGATCGCGAGGATGACGAACGCGAGCGTCCAGTCGAGGCCGATCAGCGCGGCGGTCGGCTCGAGCGGGAACGCCGTCGTGAACACGCGGAACGCGATCACGAAGCCGGCGGCCTTCGACGCCGAGGAGAGGAAGGCGCTGATCGGAGCCGGCGCGCCCTCGTAGGCCTCGGGCGCCCAGAAGTGGAACGGGACGCTGGCGGTCTTGAACGCGAACCCGCCGATTAGCATCAGGATGCCCAGCCCCAGCAGGCCGCCGAAACCGTCCGCGACGTCACCCTCGAGGGCCGTCGCGATGGCGTCCAGTTGCAGGTGGCCGGTCGCGCCGTAGACCAGCGAGATACCGTAGACGAAGATCGCCGACGACAGCGCGCCGATCAGGAAGTACTTCAGCCCGGCCTCGACGCTGCCGCGGTTGTCCTTCAGGATCGCCACCAGCGCGTAGGACGGCAGGCTCGTCAACTCGAGCGCGATGAAGATCGTCACGAGGCTGTTGGCGGCGGCCATCGTGGACATCCCGGTGGCGGCCAGGATCAGCAGCGAGTAGTACTCGGCCTGGTAGGTGTGGCCCGCCATGTAATCGTAGCTGGCGACCGACACCAGGGCGGTGACGACCGCGACGACGATCATGAAGTACAGCGCCATCGCGTCGACGACGAACTGGCCGTCGAACAGGTCGATGACGCCGAGTCCGTCGATACCGCCCTGCCCGACGCCGGCGGCGATGAACCAGACCGCGACGGCCAGCGAGGCCAGCGCTCCGGTCGCCGAGACGCCGGCCAGCAGCGCGCGGTTGGAAGACCGCGGCGAGATGCTGTCGACGACGAACAGCGCGAGCGCCGTCGCCGCCAGGATCAGCGCGGGTGCGAGTCCCGTCCAGCCGGGGAGATCGAACACCGCCATTACACCTCACCTCCGATGATCGGATCGACTGCGTCGGTTATCATCTCGAATATCAGTTCGGGAGCCACGCCCAGCAGGATGATCAGTCCCAGCAGCACGAACATCGGGGCGACGTCGTGCAGCGGGGCGCGGCCGACCTCGTAGTCGGTTTCGAGCCGGTACGGTCCGAAGACGGTCCGCTGGAGTGCGAACAGCAGGTAGCCCGCGACGATGACGATGCCGAACATCGCCGCCGCGGTAAACAGCGGCGCGTACTCGAGCAGTTCGGACTGGAACGCGCCGAAGAAGATGGTAAACTCGCCGTAGAAGCCGCTCATCAGCGGCAGCCCCATGTAGCCGAACGCGCCGGCCACGAGGATGCCGACCGCGACGGGCATCCGATCGGCCAGCCCGGACATGTCGGTGACCATCCGGGTGTGGGTCGCGTTGTAGATGACGCCGACCGCCATGAACATCAGCCCGGAGATCAGGCCGTGAGACACCATCTGGAAGGTCGCGCCGCCGACCCCGAACTGGGTGTAGGCGATCAGGCCGAGGATGACGTAGCCCATCGACGACACCGAGGAGTAGGCGACGATCCGCTTGAGGTCCGTTTGCGCGAGCGCGAGCATCGCGCCGTAGATGACGCTGATGACCGCGATGGCCGCGATCGGTACCGAGTACGCGGCGACCTGATCCGGGAACATGGTGAAGTTGAACCGGAGCAGGGCGTAGGTACCCATCTTCAGCAGGACGCCGGCCAAAAGCACCGACGCGGGCGTCGGCGCTTCGACGTGGGCGTCCGGCAGCCACGTGTGGAACGGGACGACGGGCACCTTCACCGCGAACCCGAGGAACATCGCGACGAAGACGATCGACGCCAGGGTCGAGCCGGCGACGCCGAACAGCGCTTCCGGACCGCCCGCGAGCATCGCCGCCGCGATCTCGGGCAGGGCGAAGGTCGTGACCTCTGGCAGGGCGAACACCAGCGCGATGAACGCACCGAACATCAGCAGCGAGGCCACGTTCGTGTAGACGAAGAACTTGATCGCCGCGTACTTCCGGCGCGGGCCGCCCCAGACGCCGATCAGCAGGTACATCGGGATCAGGACCGCCTCCCAGAAGATGAACCAGACGAAGAAGTCAAGCGCGGCGAAGACGCCGATCAGGTTCGCCTCGATAAAGAGGACGAGCCCGTAGAACTGGGACTCGCGCTCGTCGATCGGCGTCCACGAACTCACGATCGCGAGCGTACAGAGGACGGTCGTCAGGACGACCAGCGGCATGCTGATGCCGTCGAGTCCGACGAACCACGAGATCGTGTACTCGCTCAGCTCGAGCCACTCGTACTGGGACTCGTAGGCGAGGTCGCCCTCGAGCAGGGCGTTCCCGACGCCGTCGAACGCCGAGAACATCCACAGGCTCAGCGCGGCGGGCACCAGGCTGATCGCGAAGGCCAGTTTCCCTGCGACGCGATTCGGCGCGACGAAGGTGACCAGTGCGCCGACCAGTGCGACCGCGATGAGCGCTTCGATCATCATAGGAACCACCCCCCGAGGAATCCGAGGACGAGAAGCAATGCGATGAACCCGGCCACGAGCAGGGCCGCGTAGTTCGTCACGATACCGGTCTGGATCCGCTTGACCCGGTCGCCGCCGAACAGACTGGCAGTCGAGACGCCGTTGACGACGCCGTCGATCACCGTCTGGTCGAACCGGTCGGCCGCCCGCGCGACGGGCAGCGTCAGTCCCTCGGCGAGCCAGACCTGGTACTCGTCCTGATAGTAGTTGCTCCGCAGGACGTCGTACGCGCCGCCGAGTTTCGCCGTGTGCCGGGTCGGTTCCGGCACGTTGTACAGCACGTGTGCGGTGACCGCGCCGGCCACCGCCAGTCCCAGCGACAGACCAGCACCGAGCAGCATGGTGACCGTCTCGGAGCTAATGTAGCCCTCCTCGAAGGCCACCAGGTCGTGGTAGTCGTGGTAGGTCAGCCCCTCCACGTAGCCGTACTCGCCGTCGAGCCAGAACTCGAGGTAGGTGATGTCCGCGCCGGTCAGTTTCGCGACGGGCGCGAGGTTCGCGACGCCGGCGACGAGCGCCAGCGCGCCGAGCACGACCAGCGGGAACTTGATCGACCAGCCGACCGAGTGTGGGTTCTCGGCGGTGTCGGTCCGGGGCTCGCCGTGGAAGGTCAGGAAGACCATCCGGAACGTGTAGAAGCCGGTGAAGAACACGGCGAGCAGGCCCATCGCGTAGGCCGCGAGGATCACGGGCTGCTCGAGGCCGACGATCAGGGCGTCGTACAGCACCTCGTCTTTCGACCAGAAGCCGGAGAACGGGACGATGCCCGCCAGCGCGAGCGCGCCCGCGAGGAACGTCCAGTAGGTGACGGGTGCCTTGTCCTTCAGGCCGCCCATCTTCCACATGTCCTGTTCGTGGTGCATGAGGACGATGACGGAACCGGCCCCCAGGAACAGCAGCGCCTTGAAGAAGGCGTGGTTCATCAGGTGGAAGACCCCGGCGACGTAGCCGCCGACGCCCATGCCGAGCATCATGTAGCCGTACTGGCTGATCGTCGAGTACGCCAGCACCTGCTTGATGTCGTCCTTGACGACGCCCATCGTCGCCGCGAACAGCGCGGTGAAGCCGCCGACGAACGCGATGATCGACAGCGCGGTCGGGGACTGGGCGTAGTAGCCGAACATCCGGGCGACGAGGTAGACGCCGGCCGCGACCATCGTCGCCGCGTGGATGAGCGCGGAGACGGTCGTCGGGCCCTCCATCGCGTCCGGCAGCCAGGTGTGCAGCGGGAACTGCGCGGACTTGCCGATGACCCCGCCGAGCACGAGGAGACCGGTAATCGTTACCCAGGTCTCGGGTCCGAACCCGAACAGCGTCGTTCCGTCGGCGATGGCCGTTTCGGCGGCCGCGACGAACGACTCCTCGCCGGCGAACTGCAGCGTGCCGAACGTGGACGCGATCGCGACGACCCCGATCAGGAAGAAGTAGTCACCGAATCGGGTGACCAGAAACGCCTTCTTCGCCGCCGACGGGGCGCTGCGGGTGCGGAACCAGAACCCGATCAGCAGGAACGAACACAGGCCCACGAGCTCGAAGAACATGAACGCCATCAGCAGATTGTCCGCGAGCACGAACGAGAGCATGCTGAAGGTAAAGAGGCCGAGCCCGGCGTAGTACCGCGGGAGCCCGGTCTCGCCCTCGGCGTTCATGTATCCGAGGCTGAAGACGTGGACGAGGAACGCGACGAGCGAGACGATCACGAGCATCAGCGCCGACAGCGGATCGATCAGCATGCCGAAGGTGAACTCGATCCCGTCGGCGCCGACCTCGGTCAGCGCGTCGCCGACCGCCCACTCGTAGATCGTCCCGTGATACACTTCGCCGCTCGCGACGGCCACGAGCATCACCACGGACAGCAGTAACGAGCCTGCCGTCGCGAGGATGCCCGCCAGCGCCCCCTTCTTCGGCATGTACTTGCCGAACGCGAGGGCGACCACGAAGGCCACGAGCGGGAACGCCGCGATCGCTGGAGCGTAACTGAATGCACCTTCCATCTTACCACCTCATCGTCGTCGGTACCGTGACGTCGACGTCACGGAAGTTGCGGTACAGCACCAGGATGATCCCGAGCCCGACGGCGACCTCGGCGGCGGCCAGCGCCATGGTGAACAGGGCGAACACCTGACCAGTGAGGTTCCCGTGATAGAACGCGAACGCGATCAGGTTGATGTTCGCCGCGTTCAGCATGAGTTCGACGGACATCAGGAACATCAGTGCGTTACGACGCGTCAGGATGCCGAAGAGACCGATACAGAACAGCCCCATCGACAGGAGGACGTAGTACTCGACCCCGGCGGCGACGCTCATCGCGTCTCACCTCCGGACTCGGCGGCCTCGTCGCCGCCGTCGGTAACCGCCGTCCGGTCACCGGTTCCGCCGGCACTGCCGGCGGTTCCGGTCTCGGCCGTCGTAGCGGCGCCAGCACCGGCACCCGTATCCTGACTCGAGAGCGCCGCGACCGGTTCGCCCTCCTCCTCGCGCTTTGCGAGCACGATCGAGGCGTCGAGCGCGGCGTCGAGCGTCAGCGCGATCAGCAGGAACGCCGCGAGGAACGTCTCGGTCTCGGGAATCGCCATCGCTCCGGACTGGAGCGCCTCGAGATCGAACAGCGCGTAGCCGATCTCGGAGGTGATCGAGATTCCCTCCGGGAAGCCGACCGCGCCGTCGCCCGCCCCGAACGGCGTGTTCAGGACGATCAGTCCCATCAGTCCGAAGAGGGCGACGGCGAGCAGTCCCGGAACGAGCGTTTTCCCCGTTCGGATCTCCGGTCCGGTCGTCATGGTCCCATCACCTCGTCGGAACTCGTGTCGGTCGCGTGCAGATCCTCGTCCTGCTCACGCTGGGTGAGCATCACCGCGAAGGTGACGAGGATGAGCACGCCGCCAACGTAGACGAGCACCTGCATCATGGCGACGAACTCCGCGGCCAGCATGACGTAGTGGATCGCGACCGAGATCAGTGCCACACCCAGCATGAGCGCCGAGTGCCAGGGGTCTTTCAGCAGGACGACCCCGGCGGCACTGGCGAGGGTCACGAACGCGAACAGCGCGAACGCGATTGTTTCCATCATTGTTACTGGTAGTCGACCTCCCCTTCACCCTCGCCGATCCACGCGCCCCTGTCGGGTTCGCGTGACTCGAGCGGGTCGATGTCCTTGTACCACGGGACCGACTTCAGCTGCTCTTTGTTGTAGACGAAATCGTGTTTCGTGTCGGCGGTGAACTCGAAGTTCTGGGTGAGCAGGATCGCGTCGGTCGGGCACACCTCCTCGCAGAGTCGGCAGTAGACACACTGGCCGATGTGGAGGTTGTACTGTTCCCCGTTGCGCTGGTCGTCCATCACGATCTGGATGGTGTCGTTCGGACAGACGTTCTCGCACTGTCGACACCAGATGCACCGCTCCTGACTCCACTTGTGGACGCCACGGAACCGCGGCGAGACGTCGGGAGCGGTTTTCGGATACTCCACCGTGAAGGTGGAGCCGTCCAGCGCGTGTTTCATCGTCGTTGCCATCGATTTGAGTAGTCCGATCATTGAATCACCCCGACGATTGCTGCGGTCAGGAAGAGATTAGCGAACGAAAGGACCAGTAGGCCCTTCCATCCGATTTCGATGAGTTGGTCGATTCGAACCCGGGGGATCGCCGAGCGGAGCCACTGGGTCAGCAGGAACACTGCCCAGATCTTGATGATGAACCAGACGATCTCCGGCAGTACGGGTCCGGCGGGACCGCCGAGGAAGATCGTCGTGATGATCGCACCTCCGAGGAAGATGTGGAGGAACTCCCCGAGGTAGACCAGCACGAAGTAGACCGAGGAGTACTCGGTCTGGTAGCCCGCGACCAGTTCCGCCGGTGCCTCCGGCATGTCGAAGGGGTTCCGGCCGACCTCGGCGAAATTCGCGATCAGGAACAACACGAAGGCGAACGGGTTGACGAGCGCGTACCACTGTGGGATCGCGACGATCCCGAGATCGACGAGTATCGCTTCCTGGGCCGTGACGATCTCGCTCATCCGCAGCGAACCCGCAAAGAGCACGACCGACATCCCGGTCACGACGAGCGGGATCTCGTAGGCGATATTCTGTGCGACCGCGCGCAACCCGCCCAGCATCGAGTACTTGTTCCCCGACGCGTAGCCGGCCATCACCAGGCCGATCGACGCGATTCCCGCGACGGCGAAGACGTAGACCAGACCGACCTCGGGGTCGGCGAGGTGAACGCCGTTGCCCATCGGGATCACGGCAAACCCCAGGAGCGCCGAGCCGGCGATGACGATCGGCGCGAGGTCGTAGGCCGGTCGGTCGGCGTTCTCGGGGATGATGTTCTCCTTCGACAGCAGGCGGACCGAGTCGGCGACGATAATGAGGATGCCGCCGGGACCGAGGTGGTTGACCGCGATCCGGTCCGTGAACGCGGCCGTGATCTTTCGCTTCGCCCAGGGGCCTGCGACGCCGGTCATCGCGAGCATCAGGTTACCGACGATGAACGCGGCGATAAACGTCGCGAGCAGTTCGCCCGCAAGCCCGAACTCCGCCAGGCCGGTCAGGTCGCCGATTCGCTCGGGGAGCAGGACGGTATCGCTCTGGAGCGGTGTCGCCGCGTTCATCGATCCACCTCCCCGAGCACGATGTCTAAGCTACCCAGCGACGCGACCAGGTCCGGAATGTACTCGCCCTCGGCCATCTCGCCGAGCGCCTGCAGGTTCGAGAAACACGGACTGCGGATCTTGAACCTGCCTGGCTTGTCGGTGCCGTCCGACCGGATGTAGATCCCGAGTTCACCCTTGGCCGCCTCGACTGCGCGGTAGGTCTCGGCGTCGGCGTCCGGCTTCAGGGTGCGGGGCACGTTGGCCTGCACCTCGCGGTCGTCCTCGGGCCAGTCCTCGAGCAGGTCGAGACACTGCTGGATGATCTTGGCCGACTCCTCGACCTCCTCCATGCGGGTGAGGACGCGCGCGTAGTTGTCACAGCCGTCCCGGGTGACGACGTCCCAGTCGAGGTTCTCGTAGTAGCCGTAGGGATCGTCCCGACGGAGGTCGTAGTCGACGCCGGAGCCGCGGGCGACGGGGCCCGTACAGCCGTAGTCCTTGGCCACCTCGGGTTCTAAGACGCCGGTGTCGATACACCGGGTCTGGAAGATCTCGTTCGACGTGACCATGTCGTTGTATTCGGCGACCTTCGCCGGGAGTTCGTCGAGGAAGTCCCGGGTCTTCTCGAAGAACTCCTCGCGGGGTTCCGGCAGGTCCCAGGCGACCCCGCCGACGCGGAAGTAGTTGAACATCATCCGCTGGCCCGTCAGGTCCTCGAGGATGTCCTGGACGACCTCGCGGTCGCGGAACGTGTACTGGAAGATGGCGGTGAACTCGCCGTAGACGTCCAGCGCGAAGGTCCCCAGCGCGAGCATGTGCGAGGCGATCCGACAGAGTTCCGCGCCCATCGTCCGGATCACCTGGGCGTACTCGGGGACCTCGATGTCCGCGAGGTCCTCGATCGCCCGCGCGTAGGCCCACTCGTTTAACAGCCCCGAGGAGACGTAGTCCCAGCGGTCGGGGTAGGGCATGATCTGGTGGCGGTAGGTCCCCTGCTGGCACATCTGCTCCTCGCAGCGGTGGAGGTACCCGATATCGGGTTCCACGTCGACGACCGTCTCGCCGTCCAGCACCGTCTCGACGTGGAGCACGCCGTGGGTCGCGGGGTGGTGAGGACCGATGTTGAGGAACATCGTGTCCGACTCCCCGCCCGACTCCCGGTGGTCGCCCTCGAGCGGGTTCGCGTGCTCGGAGAGGGTCACGACCTGGGGCTTCTCCTGGTCGTAGCCCTTCGAAAGCGGATGGCCCTGCCAGGTCTCCGGCAGCAGGATGCGCCGCAGGTCCGGGTGGTCGGCGTACTCGATGCCGACGAGGTCGTAGGCCTCGCGTTCGTGCCAGTCAGCCGTCCGGAACACTTGCTCGGCGCTCTCGCTGACCGGGTCGTGGCTGGCCGTCGGCACGACGACGCTGACCTCGTCGCTCGCGTCGGCGTACTTCTTGAGGTGGTAGATCGACTCGTACCGGTCCTCGTACTCCTGTGCGGTGACACACGAGAGGTGGTCGTAGCCGGCGCGTTCCTTGAGATCCGAGAGGACGCTCTGGACCTCGTCCGGGTTGACGACGAACCCCGGCGCGTTCATGTGATCGTCGCGCGCGATCGCGCGATCACCGATCAGCGCCTCGAGTTCGTCCTCGGTGAGCGTCTCTCCGTCTGCCGGCGTCTGCTCTATTCCCGTGCTCATGGCGAATCAGCCCAGTTGTACCGCATGACGAGGTCGTCTTCGTCGATCTCGCTGGCCAGTTTCTGGACCAGTTCGTCCTCCGGGAGGTCCCCGAACTGCTCGAGTTCGTAGGGTTTGACGACGACCGGCGAGGACTCGCCGTTCTGGATCCGCTCTTGCAGTTTGAGGATCCCGTAGATGAGCGCCTCCGGTCGCGGGGGACAGCCCGGAACGTGGATGTCGATCGGGATGATCTCCTCGGCGCCTTTGACGACGTTGTACCCTTCCTGGAAGGGGCCGCCGGAGATCGTACACGACCCCATCCCGACGACGAACTTGGGTTCGGGCATCTGGTCGTACACCCGCTTCATGCGGGGCCCGAACTTCGAGACGATCGTGCCGGGAACGATCATGACGTCTGCCTGCCGCGGGGAGGCACGCGGGACCCCCGCCCCGTAGCGGTCGACGTCGTGTTTGATCGCGTAGGTGTGGATCATCTCGATGCTGCAGCAGGCGATCCCGAACTGCAGCATGAACATCGAGTTCCCCCGCACCCAGTTCATGAATTCGTCGAACTTCGTGAGGATGAACGGCGATGCGCCGAAGGCCTCACGGAGCTTCGAATTGAAGCGGTCGTCGACGCCCTCACCGATCCGGGAATCGCGGGTGTCCGTCGACGGCGCTGTGCTGTCGTGTATCGTTTGCCGTGGTTGTGTTTCTGGTTCGTCGCTACTCATGATCTATCACCGGTCGCTCTCCACCTGACGAGGTGTCTGTGCCCACTGTACTGCGCCGTTGCGCCAGGCCCACGCGAGTCCGACGAGCAGGATGGCAACGAACGCGACCATCGGTCCGAGGATCTCGGTCAGCGAAACGGCATCCGACTCGACCGCATCCAGGTACACCACCGCCCACGGGAACAGCAGGACGGTCTCGATATCGAAGACGAGGAACAGAAGCGCAACCATGTAGTACTGGATGTTAAAGCGGACGCGCGTTCCGCCGGTCGGAACCTCGCCACTCTCGTAGGTGGCACGTTTGTTCGTTTCGGGTACACTCGGCCGTAGGAGGGCCGATACCGACATCATCCCCAGCGGTATCAACAGTCCCACGAGCGCGAGCGCCCCGATCGCTATCCAGTCGTTCATCTCCGTAACGTTCGGAGGTTCAGACCGCACGCATATAAGGGTTCATTGTTCGTTTTCCGGCCCGTGACGTGCCAAGCGACGGGTTCGCGGGGTGTCCTCGCCTGAACAATCACATCATACTATGTATCGAAGCTGAAATACTGAATAAAATCCGAGTGGGGCCGAGCACCGTCCGTACTCCTGCTTCCGATTTCCCGGGGGCCGCGAGTTCGCCCACCGGGACGTCATCGACTGGAGGCAAACGCCGGGCGGCGATCACCGATTATCGATTCCGAAACGCCGCCCCAACGCCGGGCGGCGATCACTGGTCACCGCGACGGTCGCGGAACGCCGGCGTTCCCTCGTCGTGGAGTTCCCGGGAAACGGAACCGACGCTCTCCCGAAGTCCCTCGTGGTAGTCGACCAGTCGCTCTCGTACCTCGTCGTGTCGCCGCGCGAGAATCTGGGCAGCCGACAGCGCCGCATTGAACGACTTGCCCGCGTCGACGGCGACCAGCGGTGCGCCCGTCGGCATCCCGATGACGCTATCGACGGACTTCTCCTGGACCGGCACGCCGATCACCGGCAACGGGTACGCGATCGACGCGGTCATGTTCGGCAGGTCCGCGGACTTCCCGCCTGCGCCCGCGATGATTATCTCGAGGCCGCGGTCCTCGGCGGTCTCGGCGTAGGCCGTCATCAGGTCGGGCGTGCGATGAGCGGAGGTAACGTAGGTTTCGAACGTGAAGCGTTCCGCGGGCGGATTCTCGTAGTCGGTCTGTTCGGCGAAGCCGAGTTCGTCGACGAACGCGTCGTAGGCCCCCCGACGGCGACCGCCGGTCATCATCGTCTCGAGGTCCGAGTCGCTGCCCATCACGATCCCGACGTCCGGGGTCTCCTCGTCCGGTCGATCCGCCGTCGCCTCCTCGTGGAGTCGGTCGATCAGGTCGTCGACTGCCGGTGCGGTCATACGCGCGGCTTCCGCTCCGGGGGCAATGAAAGCTGGTGATTCGACCCCGCAGTTCAGGCTCGGACCGCCATCGGCGCTCAGCGCGACCCCTGACAGCCGCCGCGCAGGCGACTGCACCCGGAGCGGCGGGTCTTCAGACAGAGATCGGTTCCCTCGTACTCCGCCTCGAGTATCTCCTCCAGGAGTTCCAGTTCGCGCTGGCCGTAGCCCTCGTTCGAGATGAAGTACGGGACGAGCCGGTGTTCGGCGACCCGGCGGCCGCACAGCCCCTCGGCTTTGAGTCGCCGTACGACCTCGCGAATCTCGGCTTCCGTCGGCTGTGGGTCGAGGTCGATCTCCGATCCGCGGCCCTTCGCGAGCCGTTCGAGGAGGTGGTCCGTATCGAGCATGTCCCCATACATTACCCGATATTGCATAAAACGTTTTCCACGCTACGAGCCTCGAGACGGCCGTTTTGGGCGAACACGTTCGCGTCGGGTAGCCGACCAGTCGTCACTCGAACGTGACGGACTCCCGAATCGAGACCGCTCGGTCGCGAAGCGCCGCGACGCCCTCGTCGTCCCGCGCGGTCACCGTCACGTGGCCCATCTTGCGCAGGGGTCGAGCCTCTCGCTTGCCGTACCAGTGGAGGTTCGCGCCGGGCGTCTCGAGGATCCGGTCGATATCGCCCAGTCTCGCCTCCTGCTCCTCGTCGACGTCGGCAAGCAGGTTCGTCATGACGGTCGGCGAACGGAGGTCGGTGGCCGCGAGCGGCCACCCGAGCACGGCACGAACGTGCTGTTCGAACTGCGAACTCTGTGCGCCCTCGATCGTCCAGTGACCGGAGTTGTGGGGCCGGGGTGCGATCTCGTTGAGGAGAACCTTCCCGTCAGTGGTTTCAAACAACTCGATGCCGTAGACTCCCCGGCCGTCCATCACCTCGAGCACGTCCTCGGCGACCTCGCGGGCGCGCTCCTCGACGGCCTCGCTCGAGCGCGCGGGAACGATCGTCTCCCGCAGGATCTCGTCTTCGTGGACGTTCTCCCCGATGGGGAAGGCGGCGGTCTCGTTCTCGCCCTTGACGGCGATGACCGACACCTCACGCTCGAAGTCGACGAACGACTCGACCATCGCGGGGCCGGCGACCGACTCGAGGGCCTCCTCGGCCTCCGCTTTGGACTCGACGGGCACGTTCCCGCGACCGTCGTAGCCGCCGGTGCGGGCCTTCAGCATGACCGGCGCGCCGTAGTCGTCGATCGCATCGCGGACGTCGTCGGCGTCCTCGACCGCGCGGAACGGCGGCACCGGGACCCCCGCCGCCTCGAGTTCCCGTTTCTGGACGAGTTTGTCGTGGATCGTCTCGAGCGTCGACGGCTTCGGGTGGACCGGCGTCCCGGTCTTCTCGCTGACCCGCTCGAGGACGCTCTGGTCGGCGAGTTCGATCTCGAAGGTGAGGACGTCCGATCGGGCGGCCAGTTCCCGGATGCCGGCCTCGTCGTCGAAGTCGGCGACGATCTGGTCGCGCGCGACGAGCGCGGCCGGGCAGTCCGGCGTCGGGTCGAGAACGATCACCTCGACGCCCAGCGGCGCCGCCGCCTCGGCGAGCATTCGACCGAGCTGTCCGCCACCGACGACCCCGATCGTCGGTCCCGGCGTCCGTAGCGTTGTCATCGCGCGGCAGTTGTCCGTGCCGCCGCTTAAGGGTTCTCAATTTAGAGCACAATCGTGGTTACTACGTCCTCGAACGACCCACGATATACTCACGATCGAGAATAGATCGTTCCTCGCTCTCCCGGTCGGACACGGTACCATGGCTGCGTCGAGCGACGCCCCGGACGCCTGGGCGCGCGGCGGCGTGGCGCGCGAAACGGTATCTCTTTTACCCGTCACTGCCACCGCACGCCTATGACCACGCTCGGACTGGTGGTCGCCGAGTTCAACCGATCGATCACCGAGCAGATGGAAGACGTCGCCCTCGAGGCCGCCAGCGAGGCAGGGGCCGAAGTGTACGACACCGTTCACGTGCCGGGCGTGTACGACGCCCCGCTCGCGGCCGACAGGCTGGCCCGCCGCGATGTGGTGGATGCCGTCGCCGTGATCGGGACCGTGATCACCGGCGACACCGACCACGATCAGGTGATCTCCGACGCGACGGCACAGCGACTCTCCGACGTCAGTCTCGAGCGTGACACGCCCGTGACCCTCGGCGTGACCGGACCCGGAATGTCCGCCGCCGAGGCCCGCGAGCGCGTCGAGAACGCTGCGAAGGCCGTCGACGGCGCGCTCGATCTCGCCGCAGAACTTCCCGAAGCCGAAAACGAAGACTAGGGCCGCTGCCAATACCTCACTAGCCGCTACCGACCCACCACACTACCCCATGACCATGGACTTCACCGACCGCTTGACTCGAGTCGAACCGTCCGCGACGCTCGCCATCTCCGCGCTCGCGACCGAACTGGAAAACGAGGGAGCCGACGTCGTCGACCTCTCCGTCGGCGAACCCGACTTCCCGACGCCCGAAAACATCGTCGAGGCCGGAAAAGCAGCGATCGACGCCGGCCACACCGGCTACACCACCTCCGCCGGCATCATCGAACTGCGCGAGGCTATCGCCGAGAAACTCGCCGACGACGGCCTCGACCACGGCCCCGAGGAGATCATCGTCACCCCCGGCGCGAAGCAGGCGCTGTACGAGATCGTTCAGGCGCTGGTCGAGGACGGCGACGAGGTCGTCCTGCTCGACCCCGCCTGGGTCTCCTACGAGGCGATGGTCAAGATGGCCGGCGGCTCGCTCTCCCGCGTCGACCTCTCGGAGCACGACTTCCAGCTCGAGCCCGCGCTCGATGACCTCGCCGACGCAGTGTCGGACGAGACCGAACTGCTCGTCGTCAACTCGCCGTCGAACCCCACGGGCGCAGTCTACTCCGACGCCGCGCTCGAGGGCGTCCGCGACCTGGCGGTCGAACACGACGTGACGGTGATCTCCGACGAGATCTACAAGGAGATCACCTACGGCGTCGAACAGACGAGCCTCGGCACGCTCGAGGGGATGGCAGACCGCACCGTGACGGTCAACGGCTTCTCGAAGGCCTACTCGATGACCGGCTGGCGGCTGGGCTACTTCGCCGGCCCCGAGGACCTGATCGACCAGGCCGGCAAACTCCACAGCCACTCCGTCTCGTCGGCCGCGAACTTCGTCCAGCACGCCGGCGTCGAAGCCCTCGAGAACACCGACGAGGCCGTCGAGGAGATGGTCGCAGCCTTCGAGGAGCGTCGCGATCTGGTCGTCGACCTGCTCGACGACCACGGCGTCGACGTCGCGGTGCCCGACGGTGCGTTCTACATGATGCTGCCCGTAGACGACAGCGAGGCGCTACGCGCCGCGGAAGATGCGAGCGGCGACCAGCCGCGAGCCGACGATCAGGCCTGGTGCGAGGGCGCACTCGAGGACGCCCACGTCGCCACCGTCCCCGGCAGCGCCTTCGGGACGCCCGGCTACGCGCGGATCTCCTATGCCGCGAGCGAGGAGCGACTCGAGGAAGGGATCGAGCGACTGGCCGACGAAGGCTACCTGTAACCGACCACCGGCCGTCCAGTATCGGCCACTGCGAACCGGCCCCTTGTCCTGACGTTTATATACCGTCCCGAGGCCAGTCGCTCCGAGTCCCCGATGGGAACGGAGACGAACCCCGACGTCGGAACGACGTGTCCGACCTGCGGCCGCGAACTCGAGACCCAACGGGGCGTTCGCCAGCACCACACCAAAGTCCACGGCGAACCGCTCCCGAACCGAACCTGCAAGGGCTGTGGGGCGGCGTTCTACGACCCGAAATCCCGCCGCTCGTACTGCGACGACTGCGACCCGAACGCGGGCGAACACAACGGGAACTGGAAGGACGCGAAGGAGACGGCGTCCTGTACGATCTGCGGGGCGGAGTTTTCGTACTACCCGTCGTCGAAGGATGGGGTCTACTGCCCGTCCTGTGTCGACGCAGCCGACGGGCTACTCCCGGAGAAATACCCCGAAAAAGGTGAGCGAGTAACGGAGCCGTGTCGTGCCTGCGGGACCGACCTCGAGGTCCGACCGAAGCGAGTCGAGAAGCGGGAGCGAGGCGTCTTCTGTACGCTCGAGTGTTACGGGGAGTGGCTCTCGGAGCACGTCGTCGGTCCTGCCCATCACCAGTGGGAGGGCGGTCCGATCGAGTACGGCCGGCAGTGGTGGCGCGTGCGCCGACGGGCCCTCGAACGCGACGACCATGAGTGTCAGCATTGCGGCGCGACGAGGGAGGAGATCGGTCGGAATCCGGACGTTCACCACCTCGAGCCGGTTCGATCGTTCGATCGACCCGAGGAAGCGCATACGCTTTCAAACGTGGTGGCGCTCTGTCGACGGTGTCATCGGCGCGCCGAAGCCGGGGCGATAACGGTTACACCTCACGACGAAAAGTAACACTATTGTGCCGCGGTCCTCTACTCGAGCAGTGAAGTCCCGTGGTGTAGTGGCCAATCATATGGGCCTTTGGACGTGTTCGGTTTCGGCCGTCACGGAAGACAGCCCATGACGGCGGTTCGAATCCGCCCGGGACTACTTTTGCGCCGAACAACCTCGTGAGGCGCAAATATCCTCGGCGGTTCGAACCCAGAGGACGAGCGGATTCGAGTCCTCGCGGTTCGAATCCGCCCGGGACTACTTCTGCTGCGAGCAATTCCGCGAGCGGCAAATATTTTCGTGGATTCGGGTCCGGAAGACGAGGGGATTCGAACCTTCCCGGTTCGAATTCGCCTGAGACCCAATTGAGAACGACCCTTTTCCTCCGATCGGGAAACAGGGAGTGTTCCCGGACCTCACTCGTCGGGGGACACCTCGACCGACGGCGAATCGCGCTTCGACTCGAGCGTCGTCGTCACCAGTTCGCCGTACTCCGCGGCGGAGAGGTCCCCGTCGTTGTACCGGTGGGCCCAGTCGGCGTGGACCTCCGCCGATCCGTACGAGGCTGGCGCGCCGTCCAAGATCGTTATCCCGAGCGTGACTGCGTCGTACCCGGAGTCGACCAGTGCAGCGAACGCACCCGCGATCGGCCCGATGTCGTGGAGGTTCCCTTCCGCGTACAGTCGCGTGTTGACGTACTCGACCTCGAGGACGTCCTGCGAGCGGTCGACGGACTCGATCTCGAGTGCGTAGTCGTCGAACGCGTCCGCGAACTCCTCCTCGTCGGTGATCGTCTCGTCGGCGACGGCTTCGATGCGTTCCTCGAGGACTTCGGTCCGTTCCCGCACGGGAAGCGAGGGCGTGAGTTCTGACACGGGCCATTTGCGGTTGGACGGGAACTCTTCGCCGACGTCTTCCGTGCAGCCGGCGAGTAGCCAGAGCCCCCCAACGCTGCCCCAGCGGAGCAATTGCCGTCGTGTCGATGTCGTTCTCGTCCCGCCGCGTGCGAACGATCCGGAGTCCGACTCCGACTCCGAGTTCGAGTACATGGAACGTCTTCGGCCACCGCCGGGCAAAGGGATTGGTTCTGCAAGCGCCTGCACCGCACTCAAGGACGCCGTTACCGTGTGTTGGGAGACATCGATGGCGTTCGAGTTGTACGAGATATTGTTGGTACTGTTGGGTATCGTCCTGTTCGGCGTGGCCGTGTTGCCGCGACTCGTCTCCGATCGGGCCATCTCGATGCCCATGTTCTTCGTCGGGTTCGGGATCGTCGCGTTCAGCCTCCCGATCGGTGTTCCGCCGCCGGACCCGCTCGAGCAGGGGCACGCGACCGAGCGCCTCGCGGAGTTCGGCGTCATCGTCGCGCTGATGGCGGTCGGGTTGAAGATCGACCGCGTCCCGGGGCTGCGCGCCTGGGCGTCGACGTGGCGACTGCTCGCCATCACGATGCCGCTCTCGATCGCCGGCGCGGCGCTGCTGGGTTGGTGGTACGTCGGACTGTTTCTGCCGACGGCGATCCTGCTCGGGGCCTGCATCGCGCCGACGGACCCGGTCCTGGCGTCCGAAGTGCAGGTCGCGGACCCCGGTGAGGGAAACGAGTCAGAACGCCGGGCCGACGTAGAGGGGAAAGAGGACGAAGTCAGGTTCGCGCTCTCGTCCGAGGCTGGGCTCAACGACGGGTTCGCGTTCCCGTTCACGAACCTGGCGCTCGCGATCGCGCTCGTCGGCCTCGCGCCCGGCAACTGGATCGGCGAGTGGCTGCTGATCGACGTCGCGTACAAGATCGCGGCCGGCGCGCTCCTGGGCGTCGTCCTCGGCCGGATAACGGCGTGGGCGGTCTTCCTGACGAACCCCGACACGCAGATCGCCCGCTCGGTTCAGGGGCTCGAGGCGATCGCCGGGACGCTGTTCGTCTACGGGATCACGGAACTGGCCGGCGGCTACGGCTTCATCGCCGTCTTCGTCGCTGCGGTGGCGATCCGGGACTACGAGCGCTCCCACGACTACAACGAGGCCCTCCACGAGATCAGCGAACTTGCGGAACAGACGGTGATGGCGATCATCATGCTCTTGTTCGGCGGGGCGATCGCCGGCGGGTTGCTCGAGGCGCTGACGGTCGAGGGGGCGATCGCCGCGGTGGCGATCGTGTTCCTGGTGCGACCGTTCGCCGGGGTCGTCGGCATGCTCGGGTTCGAGCGCGCGTGGGCGGAACGGGCGACGATCGCCTTCTTCGGCATTCGGGGGATCGGCTCGTTCTACTACCTCGCGCACGGACTGAACGAGGGGGCGTTCGCGGACGCCGACCTCGTGTGGGCGGTGGTCGGCGCGGTGATCGTGATCTCGATCGTCGTCCACGGGGTGACGGCGACGCCGGTGATCGATCGGTTGACGGGGTCGTCGTGACCGGTTTCGGGCCCGTCACGGGTTTAGCCCGAAGAACGTGAAATGGCCTCTCGGTCGCGAACCGCCGCGTTCGGGGGAACGTTGATGGGACGAGGCGTCGTCTCACTGAAAGGAATCCGCCGAGCGATCGGCATCGATCCTACGCATGCCACCCGAGAACGCCTGCCCGGTCTGGCGACCGGACGACTGCGACGGTACGAGGTCCTGTCCGCCGCGGTGTCCGCGGTACGTGACCGACGACGGAACGAGTTGTACGGTGTACCCGCTCGAGGAGCGGTCGGACCGGATCGACCGTTCGGGACTGGAGTCGGAACCGGACATCCCGCCCGACGGATATCGTGACGGTGACCCGGCGCTGGTCGCGGTCGACGACGGTGACCGGCCGCTCGCCTTCGGGTTCGCCGTCGCCGACGACGGGGCCGCCTCCGTCACGCTCGAGGCCGGGGCCGACCCGGAGGTCGGAACGGAACTCGCCAGGCAACTCGTGGCTCGCCGCCGGGCCGACGACGGGTCCCCGGGCACCCTGTCGATCCGCGGGCCCCGGGCGTCGCTCTCGCGACTCGCGGCAGAACTCGGGGACGGTGGGACGTTCGTCGACCTCGAGTCCTCCGGGGCGGCCGACGAAACCGACTCCCGGGACGAGGAGGGCGTCCTCGAGGTCGACCTCGAGTCCCCCGGGGCGGCCCGGACCGGACACTCGCCGGCCCGCAGGGCGGACGTCGCCGCGCCGCGGGACGTCGGGGCGCTCGTCGATCCCGAGACCGTCGCCGTCGTCGGGGCGACCGACCGCGAGGGATCGATCGGCCGTCTGGTCGTAGAGAACCTCCGCGACGGGTTCGAGGGCGAGGTCGTCCCCGTCACCGACCGACACGAGTCGGTGCTGGGGCTCGAGACCGCCCCGTCGCTGTCGGCGCTTCGAGGCGACGTCGACCTCGCGGTCGTCGTCCTCCCCCGCGACGCAGCGCTCGAGGCCGTCCGCGAGGCCGGCGAGACGGGGGTCGACGCGGTGGCCGTCCTCTCGGCGGGCTTCGGCGAGAGCGACGACGAGGGTGCGAGCCGCGAAGCGGAACTCCGGGAACTCGCCGCCGAACACGACCTCGCACTGATCGGGCCGAACGCGCTCGGGGTCGCCAGCACGCGCGGCGACATGAACGCGAGTTTCGCCCCCGAGATCCCGTCGGCCGGCGGCGTCTCGGTGCTGAGCCACTCGGGCGCGATGATCACCGCGATCCTCGACTGGGCCGACGCGGAGGGGGTCGGCGTCAGGGACGTCGTCTCGCTGGGCAACGCCGCCGGACTCGACGAGGCGACGCTGTTGCGCCACTGGGGCCGGGACCCGGAGACGTCGGTCGTACTCGCCTACCTCGAGGACGTCTCGGACGGTCGGGCGTTCGTCGAGGCGGCCCGCGAGGTGACCGCGTCGACGCCGGTCGTGGCGCTGAAATCGGGGCGAAGCGAGGCCGGCCGGGAAGCCGCGGCCTCACACACGGGCGCGTTGCTCGGCGACGACGCGGGGTTCGACGCCGCGTTCGACGAGGCAGGCGTGATCCGCGTCGACTCCCAGCGCTCGCTGTACGACCTCGTCGCCCTGCTCGAGAGCCAGCCCCTGCCCGCGGGCGACCGCGTCGCCGTCGTGACGAACGCGGGCGGGCCCGGCGTCCTCGCGACCGACGCCGTCGCGGCGTCGGACCTCTCCCTCGCGGAGTTCGGCGCGGAAACCGAGCGGGAACTGGAACGGGCGCTCCCCGACGCCGCGAGCGCCGCGAACCCCGTCGACGTGCTCGGGGACGCCGACGTCGATCGGTTCGTCGACGCCCTCGAGACGGTTCTCGCCGCGCCCTCGGTCGACGCCGCGATCGTCGTCACGACCCCACACCCGCTGGTCTCCCGGGCGGACCTCGCGCGGGCCGTCGGCGACGCCGGCCGGCGGTACGGAGTGCCCGTCGTCACCTGTTTCTCCGGCGGGCCGCTCGAGGGTCCCGTCCAGGACGCCCTCTCGGCGGCCGGCGTGCCGAACTACCCCGACGCGGAGCGGGCGGCGACGGCGCTCGGGGCGGCCGCCTCGTACGCGGCGGACCGTCGCGAACCCCGGACCCCGGCCGACCCCGTCGATGCGGACCACGAACGCGTCGAGTCGGCCGTTCGGGAGCGACTCCGCGCTGGCGAGACTACCCTCGGGGTCGAGTCACTCGACGCGCTCGAGGCCTATGGCGTTTCGACCCCGGCCGCGACGCTCGCGACGACCCGGGCGGAAGCGGTCGATGCCGCCCGGGAGATCGGCGGGCCGGTCGCGATGAAGGCGGTGACGCCCGCGCTGTCGCACAAGACGGACGTCGGCGGCGTCGCCGTCGACGTTCCGCCCGACGAAGCCGGCGAGACCTACGACCGCCTGCGCGAGCGCGTGGCGTCGAACGCGCCCGGGGCGACCGTCCGGGGCGTCCTCGTCCAGGAGATGGCACCCGACGGCGTCGAGTGTCTGGTCGGCGTCACTCGCCACCCGCGGTTCGGTCCGCTGGTCACGTTCGGACTCGGCGGCGTGTTCGTCGAACACCTCGAGGACGTCGCCCACGCGCTGGCACCCCTCTCGCGGTTCGACGCGGAGGAATTGATCCGATCCATCGAGGCCGACGGCGTGCTCGAGGGTGCCCGCGGTCGACCGCCGGCCGACGTCGACGCCCTCGGGGACGCGCTGGTCCGTCTCTCGTGGCTGGCCGTCGAACAGCCCGCGATCCGCGAACTCGAGGTCAACCCGCTCGTCGTCACCGGGGACGACGCCCTCGCGGTCGACTTTCAGGCGGAACTTGAGGGGGCGGCGAGCGAGGCGACCGCCCGCGACTGACCGGGAATCGACCGGGAATCGATCGCCGCTGACGGCTCGAGAATCTCGCCCGAGGGAGCCACGCTCGCCCGTCAGACCGGCCGCGTAAAACGTTCGAAAACGTCGGCAACCTCGAGAAATCAGCGTTGATGACCGTCCCTTTATTAGACCGGCCGGTTCCCAGCTCCGAGCGCATCATGACCTACGACCGCTCGTACCCCGCAACGATGGACCGCGAGACGGTCCAGTCGGTCGGAAAGCTCCTGCTTGCAACCCTCTCGGCGATATTACTGCTCTCGCTGCTCTCCGTGCTCCCCGGCGTCGGGCGCGTGATCCCGGGGACGCCGGTCACGTTCGTCGCGGTCGTCGGCGCGGTCGTGACGGTTGCGATCGTCGGCTTGCTCCTGTGGTTAGCGCCCGCGCTCGCGTCGGTCGTGCGTTCGACGGTCGACGGGCCGACGTCTGTCGTCGACGACGTCGCCTCGATCGTCCAGTTGTTCGTCGTCCTCGTGGCCGTCCTCGTCGCCCATCGCGGTCTCGAGCCCGCTATCGCCCCGTTGCTCGGGGGGCTTTCGTGGACGTTCGACGTGCTGTTCCTGGTACTGGCGCTGGGCCCGCTCGCGATCCTCGCGGCGCGGATCTACGTCTCGCTGGATCCGATCGCGGACCTGCTCGCCGATCGGATCGTCGCTGACGCTGACGCGAGCGACACCGAGACCGGACGCGCCGCGGGAGAGCCGAGTCGAAAAACCGATGCCGACGACGAAACGACCCATACGGGAAGTGAGTAATCATGTCCGCTAACGCGAACGACGATCGATTCCCCGTTCCCGTCCTCGAGGGCGCGATCGCCGGCGTCGCCGCGTGGGTCGTCGGCTACGTCCTCACGTATCTGGTCGTCTCCGGAGAGGTCCGTGAATCCCCGCTCAACCGAGTGATCGAAGCCTTCAGCGGCGAACCGGCGACCTACGAGATGGTCGGCTGGGTGTTCTACAACGCCCATCTGGTCGAGACGGTGTTCCGTGACGTCCCGATCCTGGGGACCCAGGCCGCGTCGTACATCGGCGGCGAGGAAGGGTTCTCCCTCGTCCTGTTTGCGGTCCCGATCGGGCTGCTGTTCGCGTCCGGTATCGCCCTCGCCACCTACCGCGGCGCGTCGGAGGCGACGGAGGGCCTGGTCGTCGGCCTGGCGACAATACCTGGCTATCTCGTCCTCATGATCGCCGGCGTCTTCATCTTCGAGGTGACCGTCGGCGGCGCGAGCGGCGCACCCGACACGCTCCCGGCGATCGTCTTCGCGGGCGTGATCTACCCCGCGGTGTTCGCCGGGACCGGCGGCGTCGTCGGGGCCGTTCTCGGAGACCGGCCGTGACCATCGAACGCCGCCGTCACCGCCCCACCGTCCGAGGACGGTCGGCCCGCTGACGGCGTTCGTCCGCGATCCTTTCGCCGCGACGTGACGGATCGGGTCGAACCGCCCGCCTCGCCCGCCGAACGTGGATTATTAACCACTATCGTTTTCCCGAACCAAACCTATTCACCCCTCGAGCGTCTAGTACGGACGATGACCAGATCCGACGCCGATACCGGGACCGGTACCGACGCGGACGCCGACGACGAGGAGTCGCTCCGCGAACGCGTCGAGCAGTGGCTCAGCCGCGAGATGCCGATCATCCAGATGCACGGGGGGACGAGTGCCGTCAGGAAGGCCGACCCCGACTCCGGCGAAGTCGTCGTCGAACTCGGCGGCGGCTGCAAGGGATGTTCGGTCAGCGACGTCACCACGGGTAACATCGAGGCTGAACTCATCAAGTGGCCCGAAGTCGAGGAAGTCACGGTTCGCGTCCCGGACGCCCGCGACACCCTCGGCGGCCCCGACCAGCCGGAATCGATCATGGGTGTCGACCGGACCGAGGGCGGCCGCGGCGACTGGGGGTCGTCGAACCCGGGCAAGGACCACCTCTAACGCGTCCATCGAGCCGGTCACACCAGGTCGCGTCGGAATCGCCGTATGCACACCGTTGACAGGGGCGGTCAGTTTTGGGAACGCCTATACGTTTTTACGACTCAGTTACGGAGTCATACACCATGACGACGTGTGGACGCCTGCGACCGGGAGGTGACGCCGATGGGTAACGAGCCCGTCGACCGAGAGCGCGACCCCGAGACGGACATCGACGGCGGTAGCGAATCGGAGCCGGAGACCGAAACCGAAACCGAGACCGAAACCGAAACCGACGGCGGCGTTCGCGCCTACACCGTCCGGCTCGAGCTCGTCGACGAGCCCGGGGAGTTGCTCCGTGCACTCGCCCCGATCGCCGACAACGGGGGGAACCTGCTGAGCATCCACCACGAGCGGGGCAACATCACGCCGCGCGGTCACATCCCGGTCGAGGTCGACCTCGAGTCGCCTCCGGATCGGTTCGACGACATCGTGGAGGGACTGCGCGAGGCGGGCGTCAACGTCATCCAGGCCGGCGAGGAGCACTACGGCGAGGAGATCAGCGTCGTCCTCGTGGGCGACCTCGTCGAGAACGACCTCTCCGATACACTCTCGCGGATCGAGTCTGGGGCAAACGCCGCCGTGCTTGACCTCTCCCTGACGGCACCCGAAGGAACCGAGTCCGTCTCGAGCGCACGCGTTCGCCTCGCGATCGACTCGGGCCGGTCGAGCGAGGCGCTCGAGGCGATCCGGTCGCTGGGGTCGGAGAAAGACCTCACCGTCGTCGAACCGCTGCTTGGAGGTGAGAGCGCATGAGACTCGCCGTCCTGGGTGCCGGCGACGTCGGCCGCTCCGTCGCGACGCTCGCAGGCGACTACGGCCACGAGGTCGTCGCGCTGGCCGACTCCTCGAGCGCGGACATCGACCCCGACGGGATCGCCGTCGACGACGCCGTGTCTCGCAAGGAAGGGGGCAACGGTGTCGGAACCGCGGACCCAGAGGACGTCTTCGAGACCGAGTACGACGTCCTCGTCGAGGCGACGCCGACGACCCTCGGCGACGCCGAACCCGGATTCAGTCACGTTACGCGCGCGCTCGAGGCCGACCGCCACGTCGTGCTGGCGAACAAGGGGCCGGTCGCCGAACGCTACGACGAGTTGCGCGCGCTCGAGGCCGAGAGCGCGGGCTCGGTGCGCTTCGAGGCGACGGTCGGCGGAGCCATCCCGGTGCTGTCGACGATCGAGGACTGCACCCCACAGGCCGTCACCGCCGTCCGTGGCGTCCTCAACGGCACTGCGAACTTCATTCTGACGCGGATGGCCGCCGAGGGACTCGACTACGAGCACGTCCTCGCCGAGGCCCAGGACCTGGGCGTTGCGGAGGCCGATCCGACCTTCGACGTCGACGGTACCGACGCCGCACTGAAGTTCGTCATCCTCGCGAACGTGCTCGCCGACGGCGGGTTCTCCCTCGAGGACGCGACCGTCGAAGGGATCGAGGACGTTCCCGGCAGCGCGCTCGAGTTGGCGGCCGAGGACGGCCGGACGATCCGCCTGATCGGCGAGGCGACCCGCGACGGCGTCCGCGTTGGCCCGCGACTGGTGCCCGAAAACGGTGCGCTCGCGGTCACGGGCACCCGAAACATCGTCCAGATCGAGACCCGCCACGCGGGCTCGCTACACTCGAGCGGGCGCGGCGCCGGCGGTCCCGAGACGGCGACGGCGGTGCTGTCGGACGTCGGGCGGCTTCCCGATATCGAACGCGACGACTGACCGGATCGTCGGCTCGCGAGCATATCCGACGGTCGATCCCTCGGGACTCGAAGTCTCGAAACCGTGTGGACAGTACACAAACCGCCGGAGGGCGTCGGGATCACCTGAATACGCTTTCGAAATGGTTTTAACCGCAACGAGCGAAAGAGACCGATATAAGCGCCTCTGCGCGTGAGCTACAACAATGAGCGAACAACACCAGAACCTGGCCATTATCGGTCACGTTGACCACGGGAAAAGTACGCTCGTGGGACGACTCCTCTACGAGACGGGGAGCGTACCCGAGCACGTCATCGAACAGCACCGCGAAGAAGCCGAAGAGAAGGGTAAGGGCGGCTTCGAATTCGCCTACGTGATGGACAACCTCGCCGAGGAGCGAGAGCGTGGTGTCACCATCGACATCGCCCACCAGGAGTTCTCCACCGACGAGTACGACTTCACCATCGTCGACTGTCCTGGCCACCGCGACTTCGTCAAGAACATGATCACTGGCGCGAGCCAGGCCGACAACGCCGTCCTCGTCGTCGCCGCTGACGACGGCGTCGCACCCCAGACCCAGGAGCACGTCTTCCTGGCCCGTACCCTGGGTATCGACGAACTCATCATCGGCGTCAACAAGATGGACATCGTCGACTACAAGGAGTCCACCTTCGACGAAGTCGTCGACGAAGTCAACCAGTTGCTCCAGCAGGTCCAGTTCAACACGGACGACGCCTCCTTCATCCCGATCTCGGCGTTCGAAGGCGACAACATCGCCGAACCCTCCGACAACACGGACTGGTACGACGGCGAAACCCTGCTCGAGGCCCTGAACGACCTGCCGGAGCCGGAGCCGCCGACGGACGCGTCGCTCCGACTTCCGATCCAGGACGTCTACACGATCTCCGGTATCGGTACCGTTCCCGTCGGACGTATCGAGACCGGTGTCATGAACACGGGCGACGACGTCGTCTTCCAGCCCTCGGACGTCGGTGGCGAGGTCAAGACCATCGAGATGCACCACGAAGAGGTGCCCAAGGCCGAGCCCGGTGACAACGTCGGGTTCAACGTCCGTGGCATCGGCAAGGACGACATCCGCCGCGGTGACGTCTGTGGCCCCGCCGACGACCCGCCGAAGGTCGCCGAGACCTTCCAGGCCCAGATCGTCGTCATGCAGCACCCCTCGGTCATCACGGCCGGGTACACGCCGGTCTTCCACGCCCACACGGCACAGGTCGCCTGTACCATCGAATCCATCGACAAGAAGATGGACCCCTCGAGCGGCGAGGTCGCCGAGGAAAACCCCGACTTCATCCAGTCGGGCGACGCTGCTGTGGTCACCATCCGACCGCAGAAGCCCCTCAGCATCGAGCCGTCCAGCGAGATCCCCGAACTCGGTTCCTTCGCCATCCGCGACATGGGTCAGACCATCGCGGCCGGCAAGGTCCTCGAGGTCAACGAGAAATAAATGCAGCAGGCACGCGTTCGACTCGCGGGCACGAGTCCCGACGACCTGGACGACATCTGTGACGACGTCCGCGAGATCGCGAACAACACCGGCGTCAACCTCAGCGGTCCGATCCCGCTGCCGACCAAGACCCTCGAGGTGCCGACCCGGAAATCGCCTGACGGCGAGGGCACCGCGACGTGGGAGCACTGGGAGATGCGCGTCCACAAGCGCCTCATCGACCTGGACGCCGACGAACGCGCACTCCGACAGCTCATGCGCATCCAGGTGCCAAACGACGTCTCGATCGAGATCGTCCTCGAGGACTGATCCGATCGGCGCCGGGTGACGGATCCCGGACGCAACCGTTCCGATTTTCCGTTTTTACTGCGACAGGAGCCGCCGGTGTATTCGTGCCCGTAGCCAGCGACGCGACGGTTAGGCGTTGGACGACGGTCACTCGGTGTACCGAGCGATTACTGGCGCAGTCCACGATCCCGGTACGCGAACACCGATGGCTCCAAGGACACCGATGGCACCGATGATCCGTTCGACCGCTCTCGAACCCTCCGTAATCGCCGATGAACGCCGCTACAGCCCCACTGATGCCGTTTCGTCCGAGGCGTAACTCGAGCCTACGGAAGAAACGCACACATTCGCCGTCGTCGACCCGCGTAAGGCGTGCAGACTTTTGGGTCTCGATCCCCGAATGAACCTATGCCAAGCGGGAACAGGAAGGGAACGCGAAACCGACGGCCGGCACGGTCGCCCTCCGACGCGACCCCCAACTCGAGCCCGGAGGACGGCCGGGGTCGGGATCCGAACCCGAACGGGGGCTCGGGCAGTCCCGTGCTCGAGATTCTCGTCGTCTTCCTGGCCGTCTACCTCCTGCAGGGGGTGGCGGCGTTCGCGGGGGCGATGGGCGGCCTGTTCGTGCTCGCGCCGCCGCTGACGGACAACCCCTGGACGATCGTGACCAGTGTCTACGCTCACGGCGGAATGGGCCATCTCCTCTCGAACAGCGTCGCGTTGCTCCTGTTCGGCTGGCCGATCGCCCGCGCGACGAGTCGGCTCCGGTTTCACCTGTTTTTCGCGATCACGGGTGCGCTGGCCGGTATCTCGCAGATTCTCCTGACGGACGCGGTCCTGGCCAGTCCGCTCGTCGCCGCGACGGGCCGACCCGGCGTACTCGGCGCGAGCGGGGCCGTCTTCGCGCTGATGGGCTATCTGATCGCTTCGAACCGACTGTCGGCGGGCCTGGCGTCGTTCGTCGACGTTCCACGGTGGGTGGCGATCACGGTGTTCGTCGTCCTGGCGGCGGCCGTGACCCTGGCGACGGCGTCGCCGGGAGTCGCGCTGGTCGCACACTTCGCTGGGTTCCTGCTGGGGCTGTTCGCCGGCCGAGCACGGGTGTTACACGTCGGCCGACAACCCAGATACTGACGCCAGCCCTCGAGCGACGAAGACGGATCGGACGCACCTCGAGTCGACGAGAAGCGTCGTGAGGTGCCGGGGATAGTGGTTCCCGGCGGTTTCCGGAGTATCCACCGTGCTATCGACGTGTCCGGAACGTTTTTGTGCAGCTGTTCTGATTCGTAGCCAACAGGTCATACGCGATGAACGAGTACCGACTTCGGCTGTCACTGCTGGTTCGCATGGCCGTCGCCGTCGGCGTCCTCGTGACGCTGTCGATCGCAGTCGCGGTCGTCGTCGGCCTGATTGGAGGGGTGCTGGGACTCGTCGCCTGGGAGTGGATCGAATCCGGGTTCGAACTCGTTGGCTCGTTTCCCGGACTCAGCGACCTGACGGCTCTTTCGCCCGCGGCCGCCGCGATTCTCGCCGCCCTCGGGCCGCTGGTCGTCATTAACTGGTGGCAGCCGATAACCGACTACACGCCCGTCGAGTACCTGTTCCGGCCGACCCCGTCTTCGCTGTTCGTCACGGGCGGCCTGCTCGGCTGTCTGTACCTCGCGATCGTCGACGGGAGCGCCGCCCTCGCAGGGGCGCTCGAGGCGGTGCGGTCGACGACCGAGGGCCTGCTGGTTGGGTTCGGGCTGAGCGGTTTCCTCGTCGTGGTCCTGCTGGTTGCAGAATCCCGCCGTGAGATCCGCCGGCTCCAGGATCGACTGATCGCCGACAGCGAGCCCGTTACGGCGATCGATCCGGTGCTCGAAGCAACCGTCCGACGACTCGCCACGCTCGCGAGCGTCCCCGTGCCCGACGTGTACGTCACCGAGACCGATCGACCCGAGTCGTTCACGGTCGGAAGCGGCGACTCGGCCGTGATCGTGGTGTCGACGGGGCTATGCGAACGGCTCTCCGACGCGGAACTCGAGGCCGTGCTGGCCCACGAGGTCAGTCACTTGGCGAACTGGGACAGTCGGCTCATGGCCGCCGCCATCGTCCCGGTGGTGATCGCCGACGACTGGATCGAGCGCGAATCGCCGGACATCAGGGATCTACTGTGGAACGCCGTCTTCGGCGCGTTACGGCTGTACGGCCAGTTCGGCGTCGCCGTCCTCTCCCGCGGCCGGGAGTGGCACGCCGACGCCGGTGCGGCCGCGCTGGTCGGCTCACCGGCTCCGCTGGCGGGCGCCCTCGAGACGCTTGCCGACGCCAGATACAAGCCGGAGACGGATCTCCGGGAGTGGGAACGATCGATCGTCGCCCTGGACGTGTTGCCACCCGCGCTCGAGGACCGGACGTCGGGACCGTTCCAGACCCATCCTCCGACTGAGGCTCGGATTCGGCGCTTGCGAGGCCTGGAGGACGAGGACGAGGACGAACGGTCGTAACCTCGAGTGTGGTCCCGAGGGACACGACGGCGGCGCCCATGCCAGTGCGTGCGTACGAATCACGATCTTCCGACGAAACACAAGGTACAAATAGAAACCCGGGTTAGAAACGGGTGCGGGCTCGTAGATCAGTGGCAGATCGCTTCCTTCGCAAGGAAGAGGCCCCGGGTTCAAATCCCGGCGAGTCCACTTCTCTGTTGATTCGTCGCGAAGTATCCGGTTAGTCGCCGCTGTAGCGACTGGCTCGGAATTATTCAGTCGATCCCGTGCCGTAGGAACCCTCTCGAGAGATCGAAGGACGAAGACATCCGAATCAGGGTGTCCGCTTGCTGGCGATTTTAGCGAAGGAAATCGGGGGTGGTCGGCGTGAGTTCCTCGCTTCGAGGACAGGTCTCCGATTCGACCTGTCTTCACTGTGGTGCTTACGTCACCGATCGGTTCGGACGTGTCTTCGGCGACGATCACGACCGCGCCCACCGCTGTCCCGAGTGCGATAGCTACCGACGGTTGACTCGCGGGTCCGCAGCTGGGAAAGACGTCGCCGTTCCCGATCCGGAGTGCTCGCCTGGCCGTCACGGAGGTGAGGCCGATGTGTGAGGAGTTCGTCCCCGCGAGTCGGCTCTATCACGTCGAAAGCCGGACGCCCATAGCCCATCCGGCCCATCAGGCGAGCGACGAGGACGTTCGGGAAGCGCTCGAGGGCAGCGAGGTTCGGGCCGACGGCGGTCTGTCCTGGAGCGAGGAGGTTAGTTCAGCTACGATTGAAGGAACGCTAGTCCCGGTTGTCCAGATCGACCGCATCGACGGGGACGTGGTCGTCTCCGTCGACGTAGCGACCGCGGTCGATGAAGGGTTCGAATTCACCGATATCTGGCAGTGCAAACGAGTGACGGTGTCGATCTCCGGGCGGGAGTTCGCTGCGACGATCACCGGTTGTAACATCGAACACGGTATCGCGGCGATCGGGCTGACCGATTGCGAACCGTTCGGCACTGCCGGTGATTCGCGATGAGCCGTGACGAGCGGCCCCGGACGGAATCGCCGTGGTACTGTCCGGAGTGCGAGATCTGGGTCGGCTGGAAGCACGACGTGTGTTCTGAGGGGCACCGTCGCCCGCGGCTTCCGTTGCGCTACGACGACGTCGAGTTCGATCACTCCTGGCGGGTAACGCGCCGCCATCGACTTCGTGGAAAGCTCCGGTCGCTTCGTGATCGGATCAACGGAGGGATCGACCGATGAGCCGGGTCGTCGACTCCGACGAGTGCGAGCGGTGTGAAGAGTCGATTCCAGCGACACGGCGACTCTGTCCCGACTGCGCTCGAGAGGTGCGGAAAGCGCGAGGTGGTCCGCTGTGAGCCGGACGTCGGAACTCGAGAGTCCGAAGGCGAGTGGGGACTTCCTCGAGGGCGAGATCGTCCAGCGGATCGACGCCCTGGAGTACGTCGACGATCGGACCGCCGACTGGCACGACGCGAAAACGACGGCCGTCCTCGAGCCGGATCGGACGCTGCCGTTCTACGGCGTCGTCCTCCTGGAGCCAGAGATTCCGGTCGAGATCAAGGGCTGTCAGTACCAGACGAGCAACGGCGAGTATCCCACGCACGGCCGGTATTACGTCAAACGCCGGGCGCACGACCGACTCCTCGAGGCGGGCGGGATGTACCTGTTCGTGGTGTACGTCCCGCGGCCGGAGTTGCCCCAGCTGGCCCGCGCGGTCGTTCCGGCGACGATCGTCGACGAACTGCTCGCAGGTCGATGGTACAACGTCGGCGGGTCGCGGTCGGAAAACGAGGTCGCGAAGCTGTCGTGGTCGAACGTGATCGAGCCCGAGGGTGTCGATCCAGCGACGCGAGTCGGTGATGCGCGATGAGTACCGACGTCGACGATGGTCGCGATCGCGCAGCTGAACTCGAGAGCGCGGAAGCGGGTCAGTTCGGGGTGCCGGTCGACGCGATTTGCGTGGGCTGTGGGCGGATTCGCGTCAAGCGTGCCGATCCGAACGAGATCGGGCAGGCGAGTGACGTCGATCCCACCGACCTCGAGGCGGCCGACTGTACGTCGTTCAAGCACGTTTGCCACCGCTGCGGGTCCGCGACGTGGTGGAATCCGGTCGCGATCCTCACCGGCCTCCTCGAGCGCGAGCAGGAGGGAGGTGAGTAGCGGTGCCCCAGGTCGAGACGACGCCCCACGAGATTGAGGGCCGCTGGAAGTGGCCCGACTGGGGACGCGGCCCGTACGATGCGCTTTCGTCGGTGATGCTCGGTCCACCGTTCGAGGGCTACCTGGAGTTGGACGTCGACGTCGACGGCGAGCCCTGGCACCTCGAGGTGAGCTACAGCAAATCCGGGTTCGCACCGCGGCTCTCGGATGGAATCAACGCCGAACGGCTCTACGAGTGGGACATTCGCGGCCGTGGGCGCGGTGAGCGGAAGGCGTCCTACAACATCTCCCCACGGTTTCCGAATATGCGCCACTGGGAGACCGGCGAGCCCCTGGATCTCCCCTGGGAGAATCAGGTCGGTGAGGTCGACGGAGTGGACGTCGAATTCCACACCAGTAACATCGAAGCCGACCGTGGCCTCGAGTTGCTGCCGGAGTTTTTCGCGGCGATCTTCGAGCACGCAGGCGAGCGAATCCATTCGGAGTACTTCCGGACGGAACCGCACTCGGCGAGTCGAATGTGGGCGTACGAGCGGTACGTCCGCATTCGCCGAGAATGGGCAGAGAAGCTCGCGTCCGCGGGGGTTCTGCAGAAAGTCGTTCACTATCTCTCCGACCTCGAGGGAGTGAAGGCGGAACTTCACCTCGATAATCGGGAGGTCGTGAACCACCAGAACCGGCTGTTTCTCAATCCGCAGTCAGCGGAGGAACTTCTTCCTGGACACACCTACGGACGGAAGCTCGAGATCTACCAGCTGGCCGATCCGGATGCGGTCTCGAAGGACCACCCGTCGTACCATCCGAAGGTCGAAGTCTTGGTGAACAAGAAGATGAACGACGGCGAGGCATGGGCGTGGGCCGACCGTCACGAAGTGACTGAGCAGATCGAAGAGACGCTACTGAACGCGCTCCACTGGGAAGACATTCCGCTCGGTCCGGACGGAAACAACGTCTACGTTCCGGACGATCACTTCGATGCGGCCGCTCGCGATGAGCCAGTCGAACTCTACGACGATCCGACGCCCCGCCTCGAGGCGAAGACGGATCACCTGTTGATGACGACGCTGCGGGACATGGGCGAGACCGCGCGGGAAGTGACGGAGACGGTCGCGACTGACGGGAGAGGCGAGGTCGACGATCTCGCCGACCAGCTGGGGAAGCACCCCACGACGATCTACCGCGCGATCGAGGACCTCGGCGAGATTCTCGAGCTGGACCAGGGCGAGATCTCGTTCCGCGCCCGAAAGTACCAGGAGGAACTGCGCGCGCTCGTCGAGTCGGCGGAGTACGCGATCGAGAGTTTTGCCGATCGCATCCAGCACGTGATGGGGTTAGCGGACCACATCGCCGAGTCGTCACCGTTCCAGCAGTGGCTCGCCGAGAACGGCGCTGAGATCGAATACGACCAGGAGGGCGAGCCCCGGCGAATGCGAATCGACGCGATCCTCTCCGAACTGAAGTCGACCAGTTTCGAGAACGTCCAGGCGATCGCCGCCGAGGCGATCGACAAGTGGCGGAAGTCCGGCAATGATCCGGCGATCCTTCGGCGCACCGAGATGTCCTGGAAGACGCCAGAAGGCGGTACCGAGGTCGGGTTCGTCGGCGCGGTCGCCGACCGCTGAACCGATCTCGGTAGTGGCAACACTCTTCGCTGACTTCTTTTCGACAATTCAGATTGTAATAGAGCGGTGATTGTCCAACTCTGGTTATAGTCGCGCCCTCGAGGGCGGGGTCGGCGGCGCGATCGCGCCGCGACGGCTGCGGGTCGGTTTCGCGCTTCGCGCGAAACACCCCTTGCCGGGTGTCGCCAAGGCGACAGCGCCAAAAAATTACAGTGCCCCACCCCCGCCTTCGCAAATCTCCAGTCGAAGCACACGAAACGGGGGTTAGACAATCTCGGAGTTAGCGGTGCATTTTTTATCGGATTGATTCGTTCATGACATTATGAACATGATTGTAGCTATCACCCTTGGACAGTTCCTGAGTATTCTGGGTGCGATTGTTGTTCTCATTGGTATGGTTATTCTCTATTTCATGTGGGAGTCGGCTCGACGGAGCGCGTAGCCTCTATTCTCCGCCACCGCCTGGGGTTGCACGTCGACGAAATCCGTTTCCCGAATATGCACACGAGTCGAGCAACGCCGTGTGCATATTGCTCGCCGATCGGCGCGACGAACCCACCGACTTCTCTGACAGAGTGATAGAATCACCCCCGTTTCGGGCTGAATGGGCCGGTCCAGTGAGTCGAAAAAACTAGGATTTCGGGGGTCGTGTGTACGAGTATGCGAATCCGAACCGACGGCGACTATGCTTACCGGGAGGACGCGATCGAGCGAGCAGCGGACTTCTACGACTGCAACAAGACGAAAGCCGTGGTGAGTGCCTGCGAGGATGTGCCCCGCCTGGTTGCAGCTGCCCGCCAGGTCCTCGAGCGCGACGACCTCACGCACGAACAGCGCCAGGAGATCGCCGAGACGCTCTCGACGAGAGTGACAAGCTTCGAAGTGGAGAAGAACGTAACCGTCGAGCGGGAGTAGTCACCGGAATCCCAGAAACGATGTCCGCCAGAATCGTTCCGTCACCGGGACGATCGCGCTCCCGTCCTGGACGCTCGAGTTCGTAGTACGCCTCCCGGATGGATGGGCCAGTAGATCGAAGCGTGACCCGCAGGTCTTTGACGGATGCTGACTATACCTCTGACATGCCATTCAGTGTCTCCTGGCATACGCTTCTCGACGAACTCGACGACCTACCAGGAGGGGCCACCCTGATCACGCCGCTGTCGCACAACCGCTTTCAGGTGACTGACGTTCAGGAGCAACGAGTCGTCATCGAATTTCTCGACCGCGACATCGATGAAACGCAGCCGCTCCAGCGCGAGCAGTTCGAAACCCTGTTCCGACGGATCACTGAGGAGCCGGGCGGATTCGAACTCGACAGACTCCCGGCCGACGCCGACCCGTATCCTGCCGTCCTCAGTCTTCACCCGCGATTCGAGATCGACGCGGACCGAGGCGTAATCGTCGAGAAAGAGGGGCCGACCACCAGCCAGCTACTCGATGCAGAAACCGAACCCGAGAGCGACGATCAAGAACGAACCGAGCCGGACTTAGACGTATATGCGGATGCACTTCTTCTCGTTGACGCCCTCGAGCGACACGATGTGACCACCCTCGAGGAGGTGGACACCGACGCGCTGGTGAACATCTATACCCTCCTTTCGGACGTTCAGCGTAACGCGAACGATCTCCGACAGGATGTCGCCGACGTTCTCCTCAACCGACTTCATCACGATCGACCTGTAAGCGGTCCGTTCGGGTCGGTCCAGCGGACGAGCCGTCAGAACCGCACCCTCAAAGACGAAGAGGTAGTTGTGGAAACGCTCGAGGACGCCGGAATCGATCGTGAGCGGATACTGGGCGTAGACCGGTCTAAGGTCGATGAGGCACTCGAGGTCACGGAAGTTGCCGAAAGCGATGTGTACGAAATCGAGACCTCCGAATACGTCCGGAAAGCCGAGGTGGATGAAGAACGCAAGGAGACGCGGCTCCAGGGACTCAAAGATCAACTTGCAGCGTCAGAAGAGGAAGGAGCTGAAGAGCTACGTGAAGAGATCGAAGACCTGGAAGCGCGTATCGACGACCTCACGAGTTTCCGAACCGGCGCAGAAGTCAGCGACTAATGGGTAGGGACCTCAGAACACGTCCTCGATCGAGATCTTCGCCTGCTGGGTTCCGCGGTGATCGCCGCCCCCATGCCACCGGAGTAGGGGAAGATCGCACGCCCGAACCATCTTGTCCTGAACGACCGTCAGTCCCGATCGGCCGTGCGGTCGGTAGACGACGAAACAATACCAACCGTCGTGCCGCCGGAGTTTCTCGTGATACTCCCGGTAGACCTTGAAATTCCCCGGCTGGCCGTCCGCGTGCTCGAGCATGGTGCTCTTGATTTCGACGGGAGTTCCGTTCCCGAATCGGGCGTCGTGCCAGCTGGCTCGCTCGAGGTCGAACCGACGCTTCCGGGCCATCCGCTTTTCGCAGATCGTCCCGAAGTGGTTCGCGCGTTTTGATCGATTCATCTCTAATTCTGTGCTGTTAGAAACGACATTTCTTCCCACCACACGAATCGCCGCTCGCGAGGACGAGTCAACCAGCGAACGGCTGGCGGGAGATCGACATGCCACGCGCGTCGCGCGCCGCTATATATACTCCTCCGCCGACCTTCGCTCGAGCGTGGCGGTGGGCCGAGGCGTCGCGGCCCTGGCGGGCCGCGCCGCCCATACGTAAACGGGGGTCGCTTCCGCTTTACAGGTTGACACCCCGACGCCGTCATGCAATCACCTGCTCGACCGTGTTAACCCAGTCTGCCTTTTCGCCGCCCTCGTCGATCTCTTTCCACCAGTTCGAGACGGTAGCGTGGCTGTAGGGAACGAACTCGGCGGTTTCGCGGGCCGACATGCCCTGGCGTCGACACTCCTCCATCGTCCAGGCGGCCACCCGTTTGACGTCCTCCTCGGCGATCGGATCGTCGTTCTTGTCGTCGCTGCTCGGGGCTTCCCAGCTCCAGTCGGCCTCGTCTTTCGTATTGAAGTTCCAGTCCGTCGGCGGAATCCCCTCGAGCGGTCGGGGGTCAACGTCCTGGAGTTTCCCACCGGAAACGCGGTCTGCAACGATCGCACGTTTCTTGGACTTCTTCTTGATGATCGTGCCGACGCGCCAGAGCATCGGGTGGATCGACGATTCACCGTGTGCGATGTAGATGAGTGCACCGCCGTACTTGCGGATCTTGTAGACGAGCGGCCCCATCTTCTGGCGGACCTTGTGGCCGTCCGCTCCCGTCCCGCTGGCGTTACTCGAGAACTCGTCGCCGATGAACAGTTTCGGCTGCTGGGGGTTGTCGACGGGATCTCCGTCTTGCTGGACCCACTCCTCGAGGAGCGGGTAGTGGGGAATCCAGCCGTCCTCGACACTGCCATCGTCGCGAACCCAGCGATCGATCCGCTCCAGCGTACGGATGTTACTGCCGACGAGGAGATCGCCGTCGACCCACCGCTCGCGGAGTTGCCCACACAGCCCAGCGAAATCGGTCTTCCCCGCGCCCATCTCGCCCAAGACGACGATCACCGGCGCGGGCCCGGCGACGATCTCCTGCAAGCGGGTGACCGCCTTGATCCCCGCGAGGTCGGCCTCCTGGGACGGGTCGCCGATGTAGTGTTTCAGCGTGACCGTGTCCCCGTTCTCGAGGGCGTTGCGGGCGGTTTCGCCGCCCTCAACTTGGAGGATGTCCCGGTTCTTCCCGACGGCCATGTAGTCCTTCGCCGCCTTGCCCTGCCAGCGGTCGGGATCGTGGTGGACCGCACGCATCGCAAGCTGGCGATCGACCTGCTCGTCGCGGACGAACCCCGTGTGCCGGAGTGCCTCGTCTGGGTCCCGCTCGAGGTTGCCGTCCTGCCACTCGCGAAAGCCGCCGACGGTGTAGTTGTCCTGCTCGCGGCCGCCGTCGGTCATCAACCGTTTGCCGTTCTTCCGGTACTCGGTCCGCCTATCCATCGTTCTGCCCCCCGTCGGTCTTCGCCATCTCTTTCGGATCGACGCCGTCGACGGTGTCGTATAGCCGGTCCGGGCGCGGTCGCGCTCGAGGCGCGTGCTCGCCGTGTTCGCCGATGTACTCGCCCTCGTAGCCGTCGACGTCCTGAATGTCCTCCGTCGCCTTCTCCTCGGCGTCCTTCTCGGCACTTTCGAACCGATCCTTGACGGTCGTCTTCGGGTTCATCAGCCCGCGCTCGTCGGCCTCGGCCTCCTGATTGACGACGTCGCGCTGTATCTCGAGCCCCATCTTGGAGATCCGCCCGCGCAAGCGGTTGTACGCGAGATAGACGTCGATCAGGTCGCCGTGGACGTCCTCGAGCATGGCCTTGGTGGTGACGAGTTTCGAGTCGGCCATCTCGCTCATGTAGCAGCCGGTGACGATCAGGGTGCCCTCCTCGCCCTGATCGGGGTGCCAGTCGAACTCTCGAACCTCGAAGGCGTCGCCGTCGTTGACCGTGTACGGCGACGGGCCGACGATCTCCTTGTTGTCCCAGACGCCGGGCTCGACGTAGTATTTCTCGCGGACGTCTTCGACGCCGTTGATGTGATGAACGGTCACCATGTTCCGGTTGCGGAGCTTCCGCGCGCCGGTAATGAACAGTCCCGTCAACGGTGGGCCGAGCAGGAAGATCGCCGCGATCCACCCGTGTACGATAGGCGGGATGCCCGGCAGTTCCGGGCGGAACCAGATCAACGCGACGGCGATCGACATGAGCACGCCCGCGACGAGTAGCTGGGCTTCGGCGACGACGTAGGTGAGCCGGTCGCTCCAGCCGCCGAACGTGCCGCTCGTCTCGCTCATGCTTCGATCACCCCGCTGTCTTCGCTGCGAACGACGTAGGCGGCCGAGAGCCCCGCCAGCGCCGTCGTCAGGAGCACGCCGGAGAACAGCCCCGACTCACCGCCGAAGTGACGGAACGGGTTCCGTTCGACCTGCCCGACCGAGACGAACGCGCCAGTCCCTTGCTGAAGTGACCGCCGCGTCGCGATCGCGACGCCCGCGCCTTCCCGATCGGTGACCGCGAACGTGATCGTGTTGGTGCCCTCGTCTAACTCTACCTCGTCGTAGTTGAACGACCCCGTGCCCTGCTCGAAGTCGCCCGCCTCGGTCATGCTGACTTTCGTCTCGGCGTCGGCCTCGAGCGTGATCGTGAACATCCCTGGCCGGTACTCCCAGTTGGTGATCCGGGTCTCCGAATCGATCTCCTGCAAGTAGTCGCCCTGGGTCTCGGCGACCGTTTCGTTGAGCTCGTCGCTGGCCTCCTGGTCGGTCGCGTTCTCCTGCGCCGCGACCGGGCCCGCCGCCGCGCCCATGCCCATCGCGAGAACAGCCGCGACGACCGCCAGGAGGACGACTTTCCGGCTCATCGTCTACCTCCGACGAACGGGATGTAGTCCGTCGCAATGCCGATAATGACCATCAATATCCCGCCGATAATTGCGAGGCCCGCGAGGTCGCCCGACTCGAACGATCCGAACGACGGGAGTCCCAGCCAGTCGTCGTCGCCGTCGTCGGTACTGTCGTCGTCCTCGTCCTCGAGCGCCTGTTCGTACTCGGTGGACCACTTCTCGAGTTCCTGCTGATATTCCTCGATCTCGACCGTGTCGTGCTCGGGACGGTCCCAGTCAGCCTCGTAGTCGTCCTCGAGTTCGTTGCCGTCCTGATCGGTCAACGACTGAACCGTGACAGAGCCGTAGTTGAGCGAGATCGACTCGCCGGAGGGACCGTCGTAGGCGATCGCGTTGAAGACCATGCCATTGACAGCACGCGGGTCGGTCGTTGCCATGTCCTTCGCCCAATCACCGACGTCGTGCTCGCGGACGATAGTCCCATCAGCAGTGTCGATCTGCACGAGGAGACCATTCCGGTCGTTGAACCACAGATGCCCTCGGGCATCGAGGATCATCGACCCGGCATCACTGGCGTTCGTCGACACACTCCAGTTCTCACTACCGGACCCGGCCTCGAGCGCGACCACGTCACCGGAAGAATAGCCAGCGTAAACCTCATTACCGGCGTAGTCGGCAGCAAGAGCCGAATAGCCGTCGCTGGAGTAGCTGCTGCTCCAGAGTTCGGTGCCGTCCGCAAGGTCGTAGGCTTTGACGTCACCGTTCTTACCGACGGCGTAGACGACACCGTCAACGACGTCGACGCCGTTAGTCACGTCGAACGGGCCATTACTCCAGCGTTTTGAGTAGTCCTCAGAGTCGACGTCATAACACGCGACATTGCCGAGGGAGTCTCCATGCGCCAAGACTGTACCCTCAGCGTCCAAAGCGAGGGTTTTGGTGTTGCTCTCCGGGTTGAAGTTCCAAAGCTCATCGCCAGTTTCCGGGTCGATACCGAACACACCAACACTGTCGTAGCCGGACGCAGCAACGAGTACGTCCCGAGCAGAGCCGATGGCAGCATGGCTCATATCGCCAGTGTCGCTGCTTTCCTCCCACAGGTGTTCACTGGTGCCATCAATGACGTCGAACTTGTAGAGCGAAGTGCCGCTACAGGTCCACGCAGTATTCGACGGCCGGTGAAGCGCATATCCAGTCCCGCCGTCAGAGTTCGTCAAGCGTTCGCCGCCGACCGGGTCGTAGGCGGATCCGTTGAGGTACACGTTCGTACCAGACTGGTACGTCTCTCCGGCGGATAGCGTAGTGTTTTCTCGGAGATCAGCGAACAACTGGCCCTCGATCGGCTCGGCCTCGTGGAGAGTCGCGTAGTCGAGATTCGAAACCCTACCAGCCGAATCGCGTTCGAGCGTGCGGTCGGTGACGCCCGTGTACTCAAGCGTCATCGACGCAACGCTCGAGAGGTCGGAGCGATCGAGGCCGAGTTGCGAGAGCAAGGCCATTTGAAACCGGCTGTCCGTCGCGTCGGTCGACCCGCTCAGGTGGGCAGCCATGCCCTCAACACCGCGAATATCCGATGGCGAGATAGTACCGTCGTCCATCGCCTGGTAGAGGTCGTCTACCAGTTGTTGATCGTAGTTCCCTTTCACGGCGGCCGCATTGGTCTCAATATCGTTGAGAACGCCAGCAGCGTCCGCGAGCACGCCGACTGTTTTGCTCTCGAGGTCGGCATCGGAAACGCTGTTGACGACACACGCAGCGCGGAACGTGACCGTCTCGCCGTTGTCAGTCGGGACGTCAACGAATTCCTCGGCATCGGCATCGTAGTGACCGAGCAGGTCGTCGTCCAGCTTGACCGTCAGGGAGTCGCCGTTATCCCATTCAGCATGGAACTCAGGCACGTCAACGTCGTAGGAGTCGCCGTTCGGCAGCGTGATGGTCGAAGCCGTGAGGTCCGGTGCGATGTACGTGCCGCTCGCGACGATCGAGCCGGAGCCGCTGTAATTGTCGTTCGACGGTGCCCAGGAAACGAACCGATCGTTCAGGCCGTCGGTCGATCGGCAGACGTCCGAGATCGCCGAGAGTTGCGAGAGGTTAGCGATCTTGGTCGCGGCCGCGTTCCGGTAGAGGATCGAATGCTGGTCGTCGATCGCCGCAAGGACAGCATCATAGGCCGCGTTCGAGCCGTCGCCGTCCTCATACGAATCGGCAATCGCAGCACGACCCGCGATATTGGCGACCATGCTCATGTCCTCGAGCCGGTTGTCGAGCAGGATACTCGCGACGTCGTCCCACCACGCCATTGCCGTCGTCGCCTGCCCGTGCAGGGCAACCTCGTCGGCAGACGGATCGTTGTTGACGTCACTGAACAGGACGTCACCACCGAAGAACGTCGACGACGTCGTGTCGGGGTTCGTGCCGTCGTAGGCTTCGCCGCAGACGCCGACGTTCGACGTACAGGTAGGCACTGCCGCGACGGTGCCGCTCGAGGAGACCGTGCCGCCGATCGCCGCCGCGCCGGTCAGCAGAGCTAGCCGCAGCGCCTCACGCCTCGAGAAATCTAAGTTACCCCCCTCGAGCGTGGGCTGTGGGCTGGAGCCGTCCGATCCGGCCGACATTACGATCGCCTCCGTGCGAGCACCCCGGCGGTTGCCAGCGCCGCGATCGCCACGCCGACGCCGAAGCCAGGCGAGCCGTCCGCGCCGTCGAAGAAGCCACCGCCGATCGTGGCGTCGTCGGGCGCGACGTACCCGCTCGCGATGTTGTTCGCGTTCCCGACCTCGACGAGCGCGCGGTACTCGACACCGGATTCAAACCCGGTGTCGCTCAGTTGGTACTCGTTCGTCACCGTGTCGTTCGGCGTCCCGGTCACGGTGTCGGTGACGATCGTGTCCGCGGTGACCGAGATCGAGAGCACGGTGTCGTCGGAGGTGAGCGAGTCGCTGGTTTCCCCCGACAGGTCAACCGTCCCGTCGTCGGCGAACGCGGTCCCGTCGACGGTGACGGTCGTCGCGCTTTGGTCCAGTTCGACGTCGTAGGTCGCGTGATCGTGGACGTCCTCGTTGACGGTGAGGGTCGTCCCGCTCAGGGTCTCGTCGTAGTCGGATAGCTCCGTGCCGTCGTCCTGGTAGGCCGCCTCGGTGTACGTCGTGAACTCGACGGTCTCCTCCGAGGTGTTCTCCATCGTTTCGGCGAACTCGATGTCCAACTCGACGTAGGACGTGTTCGACGTCGTCTCGATCGTTGTGTTCTCGATCTCCTCGAGGCCGCTGTCCTGGGCGCTCGCGATCCCGGCGATCCCGAAGCCAAGACAGAGGGTGATCGTAACCCATGCGATTAGGACCGTGTAGGCCGTCTCTGGCCGGAGTAGCGTCGTGAAAGAATTCCTCATTGTGACCACCTCAGTAGTACGCGATCAGGTAGTAGCCCGCGCCGTTGATCGTGATCAGCAGGACGCCGGCGTACCAGTACGCGGCCATCGCAGCTGCGACGGCCGGGACGAGCGCCACCGCGAGGTTCATTAGGACCATCCCGCCGACGACGGCCGCTTGTTCCTGGGAGAAGTCGTTGAAATCGCGGCTCTCGTTAGAGAACCAGGCGATCCCGACGATGATGATCGTGAAGATGAATCCCCACGTGATTTCGGTGCCTGCGGCCGCGTACAGGACGTCCGACAGGTAGAACGAAATCGGGTTGTCGATACCGATCGTGCCCAGCCCCGACATCGACAGCGTCGCCGCGACGAACAGGGGCGCGAGCACGGCGTCGATCAGGTCGACGCCCTCGTGATTTTTCATACCGCTGAACGGGTTTGCAGTTGCCATATGCAACGCCGAGCGGTCGAACCCGATCCGCCTAATATCTCAGCTATTTGGGTAGTCATTAGCTATAATAGGTAACGGGTTGCCGCCCGGCATATGGCGATTCGAAAACTGCAGGAAGTCGGCGGGTCAACTGGCGTGACAATTCCAAAGGACGATCTCATTCTCGAAGATCTTCTTAACGCTTCGGGAGAACTGAATGGCGAGTATCATGCTCATATCAAATATGAAGGAGGAGGTGAGTGGCGGTTGAAACTCCTCGATATCGATGGTAACGCTGATTCGACTCCCCAAACTGAATAGATATCACCAGGAGCTCAGGAAATCCGGTAATCCTGTCTCCAATAATACCAAATACTATTCTGAAATCCTCGAAAATGCGAATTATTGAATGTAGTTGGAACTTCTAAGGATTATTGCTAAAATAAATCAGAAGAGGGAAAGTTAGTTGACTTCGTACTCGTCTAAAATCTGGGAATCGCCATTGTCTGCTTCCCAGACAATCTGGACCTTGTCGAACTCGTCGTATGCGGCACTATCGTCGATCACACCAACGATGTATGCATCGTCACTTTCGTCAATTTCGTCGCCGTTGAATGCGATCACCATGGCTTCAGTGTCGCCGCCCGATGTATCGTAGTCGTCACCGGCACTACTACTGGTACTGCCATGGTCGTCTACAACGCCGATTTTGAATGAGTCTCCGGCTGAGAGATCATCACCCCAGTCACTCGACTCAAGATCCCATTCTGTTGCCGACACACCGCTGTCAGTCTTAATGACTAGATCACCGCCGTCGAGAGATTCACCGCCTGTAATGGTTGCAGTGACGTTGAGGTCGGAGTCAGTCTGTGTATTATCTTGATCCCATTCGAAGTTCGCTGTCGGAGCTGTATTACCGACACTATCGCCTAGGTCAAGCACGAACGCAGCAATTACGGCAGCCAAAATTACAGTTATGGCTACCATGAGTATAACCCCGATAACCGGGCTTACAGCCCGCTCATCCTCATCTCCGACTAACTTTGAACGTACTTTTTTAAGATCCATTATTAGTTAACCTCGTATTCAGCCAGGATCTGTGAGTCGCCACTGTCAGCTTCCCAGATTACTCGAACCGTGTTCCCGCTGATGTCGCCGGAGAGACTGTTCCCACTACCGTCTCCAACCTCAACGGAATCACTAGCAGAGATACCATCGCTGGATCCCCATCCTAGGCTTGAAGCCGTGGCATCGTCGTCTCCATTGTCAACGAGAATCTCGTCTTGCTCTAGTTCCTCCCCACCAGTATGCTCGATCGTCACAGTAGCAGAGGACCCATCACCTTCTTGATCAAACTCAATATTCGCCTGTGGTGCGGTGTCCCCGACGCTATCTCCCAGGTCGAGCACGAATGCAGCGATCACGGCAGCCAGAATCACAGTTATGGCCACCATCAGGATAACCCCGATAACGGGAGATACCGCACGTTCTTCCTCCGATCCAACTAATTTATCTCTAATTTTCTTTCCGTCGAACATTGTTTCTCACAGCACCACTTTCAGCCGGGCCGGAAGGTCTATGCCCCCGCGTATGGTATCACGGACCTGCGCGGGGATTGGGGGTCCAGGCACGACCGCCCCGCCATACCCTTCCTGCCGTGCGATTTGGTGCTGGTAACAACCAGTTGACTACGGGTACATATATTTGCCCCATAGTATATCTCATCGATGAAAACGACCCTCTCCAACGGTTTCATATCTGAGAATTAGACAAGGATAGAACCGTTACAGCACCGGCTTGAAGCCACGCTGTCTGTCGATTTTTGCGCGTGGTAACTACTCCGGCACCTACATGATCCTCGCGTTCTGAAACCACCCCAATGACCGACGGCGAACCGCTCGTCACCGAACAGGACTTCGCAGCGACCTACGACGGCGGGGCCTATTCCGACGCCTACGAAGCGGTCAAACAGTACCGTCGCGCGACCTCCTACGCCTTCCGTAACGACGTGAAATCAGGCGCGACCGCATCGGCGCTGGACCTCCCGCGTGGTCGGCTCCGAACCTGGATCGACGACGGTGGTTCGCCGGACGTCGTCCGTGGCCTCGAGACCGCTCGCGAGTACGGCTGGCTCGAGGTCACCTACGACGAGTCGGAATTCACTGGACTGAACACGCTCGTCGCGAACGTCTTTTCCGGTGGCTCGATCGCCGATCAACACTACCAGCCAGCGTTCGCGCTGAACCATCTGGGGGAGGAGTCCCACGTGATCGACGCGCTCGAGGTGGCCGGAGTCGACTACGAGATCGTCGACGAGCGTGACGGCCGGGGCGACGAGGTACGGCCAACCACGGACGGCTCGGTGTTGGGCCGGGTGTTGGCCGTTCTCGGCGCGCCGGTCGGTCCGAAAGTCGATCAACGTCTCGAGTTACCGACGTACCTCGAGAACGCGCCGGCTGACACTCGAGAGACGTTCGTCTACTCGTATCTGGAAAATCGTGCGGTCGAGCGGGACGGCAAAGCGACATTGACGATCCGCGAGGACCGAAACCGTAGCTACCTCGAGGAGTTGACGGACCTGATCGAATCGGTTGCGGACGCGCCCGTTCGGCTCGGCGATCGGGACATCGTGATTTCTGCCGAGGCGTCGCGAAACCTCGGAACGGTACGGTAAGCGATGTTAGTCGTCGTCTTCTAAGTCTTCGGCAGAGAGTTCACCGTGGAGATACGCACGGCCGCGATCAGTGATCTGGTAGTAACTCCCGTCGACTTTTTCGATGAAATCTGCATCCTCGAGTTTGCTCATTCGCCGAGAAACCCAGTTCCGGGAGTAGTCTAGATTGATCGCTGCTACCGCGGGCGAGAGAATCAAATCAGACTCTTCAAGCAGTTCGAGAATCCGATCGTCGGTTTGATTCATCCAGTCAACCCGCGGGCGCATACCCGCACATCGAATTGAGTCATTTAACAGATGCCGAAACCTGCTCAGTAAAATAACGATTGGTGTTTGAAAGAACACGGATTAGTGGGTTAGAATTAAGTACGGTCCGTTCTTGGATGGCATCAACGGAAGCCAGACGGACCCGCCGCTGTCCCGGTCGGGTCCATGCGAGAACGCGGACCCGGTGTTTGGGGCACCGGCCCGCCTGGCTTCCGTATCTCCGGTACGGAAGCATGCAAACACGCAATCCGCGGGGGAATAAAGCCCCCGTTCGCTCGCAGCGAAGAACGACTATTCGAGGGTGCGCCCGATTTCCGATTTCGGTTCCGATTCCGATTATCGGAATTTTCGGAAATCGACTGAACCCAACGAAGAATGCTCGAGAGGCTGAATTTCATCGAAATCGATCAATTTCGGAAATTCCGGAAACGACCCGGAATCGCTTATGCGGTGTCCGTACTGACGTAGTAACCAGCCGACGGACAGCAGCCGCGCGCGCCCCCTGGTCCTACACAGTGGCGCGCCCGGCACGTCCGCGGTCCCACGGATGTGAGACCATGACGCACCTAGTACGCACTCAGTGTAAGAGTACCGGATTCTGTAACTACAGCGATACGCTCGTCTCGGACGATACCTCGAGTCGCAACTGCGCCGACGTGGCTCCGGTGGGGGGATCGGCATGAGCGACGATTTACAGCCGCTTTCGCCGGAGAAGGGCGTCGAGCGGTTCCTACGGCATCACAAGCCCAGTGTCCGAGAGACGTCGTTCCGAAACGCCAAGCACCGCCTGTCGGTATTTCTCGAGTGGTGTGACGAGCGGGAGATCGAGAACCTGAACGACCTCGACGGTCGCATGCTCGCTGATTTCGTCGACTGGCGACGGAACGATGTCGCACCGATCACGCTCCAGAAACAGCTGAGTAGCGTCCGCCAGGCGCTTCGCTGGTGGGCCGATATCGAAGCGGTCACCGACGGACTCGCGGAGAAACTCCACGCACCGGAACTCCCCGACGGGGCGCAGTCCAAGGACGTATTTCTGGACCCCCAGCGGGCACGTGCGGTGCTCGAGTACTTCGATCGGCACCACTACGGGTCTCGCGAACACGCACTGATTGCGCTCCTCTGGCGAACGGGTATGCGCCGAAGTGCGGCTCGATCGATCGACGTCGACGACCTCGAGCCCGACGAACACGCAGTCCGTGTCGAGCACCGACCCGAGACCGGAACGACGCTGAAGAACGGGGAGGACGGCAACCGTTGGGTCTATCTCGGCCCGGAGTGGTTCGCAGTTCTCACCGCGTATCGGGACAACCCCGATAGACCGAAGGTCACCGACGAACACGGCCGTCGGCCGCTGTTTACTACTCAGCAGGGAACCCGGCCGACCGGAGACACGCTTTACAAGTGGGTACTTCGAGCGTTACACCCCTGCACCTACGACGAATGTCTTCACGGGGAAACGCCGGACTCCTGTGAGGCTCGCGGTCGTGCCGCTCGGCTGGCACAGTGTCCGTCAGCGCGCTCTCCCCACGCGATTCGACGTGGTGCGATCACCCACCATCTCAATCAGGACACGACCCCCGAGGTCGTCAGCGAACGAATGGACGTCTCGCTCGAAGTGTTGTACGAGCACTACGACGCGCGCACCGAGCGCGAGAAAATGGAAGTTCGTCGTGAAAACCTGCCTTAAGTTATCACAACCATGAGAGAAACGATCCGATCCGTATGTTTCGATTCGAAACCTCCATCCCGGCGAGTCCATAATTCTGCAGGGCGAGCAAACTCGCAAGTAACAGGTGTCCTCGACACTCGGATTACACCGCTGAAAAACGCGACGGCTAGCTCACGACGACGCCCGACGACTCGAGTCCAAAAACGGTCTCACGGGGAGCGTGTCAGAGGCACGAGTGTCGTGAGACCGAATAGTCGTTCGTAACGAACCATAGTCAGCGTTCCGGCCGAACCGGTCGCGAGAGCGCGTGTCCCCTCCCGGGCCGATACGATGTCGGGATATCGCTGCTGCGATCCTCGAGAAGACGCCGGCCTGGCTCGTTACTCGTCCGGGCTCGGCGACTGGAGCCGCGAGAGGTACGACGCCAGGTCGGTCGTCGTAACGATGCCGATCACGCCTTCAGTCTCGTCGACCGCCGGGACGTGTTTGAACCCGTGTTCGATCATCAGGTCGGCGACGTCCCGGATCGAGTCCTGCGCGGAGGCCGTGATGACGTCGGTGGTCATGTACCGCGAAACGGTCGTCTCCGCCTTCGGTTGGCTCTGGGCGACGATGTCGACGAAGTCGGTCGAGGTGAGGATTCCCTCGAGGCCGCCGTCCTCGTCGACGACGATGACCGAGCCGATATCGTTCTCCAGCATTACCTGGCCGGCGTCCTCAACGAGGGTATCCGGCGAGACGGTATGTAGCGACGAGGACATGACTCGTGCTACGAAAATGTCTTCCATACCC